>JAIDKZ010000016.1 GCA_029051735.1 Anaeroplasmataceae bacterium
GTTATATTATGTTAGAACTTAAGAATGTTAGTAAGTACTATTCTAATAATGGAGTAGTTACTTTAGGCTTGAGAAATATAAATTTAAAATTTCAAGCTGGAGAAATTGTTGCTATAACGGGTGATTCTGGTTCAGGAAAATCCACATTATTAAACGTTATTACAGGTGTAGATACTTATGAAGAAGGAGAAATTTATTTCTATGGAAATGAAACTTCCTACTTTAATCAAAATGATATGGATAATTTTAGAAAGGACAATGTATCTTTTATCTTTCAAAATTATAATATTATTGATTCTTACACTGTATTAGAAAATGTAATGCTTCCTTTATTATTAGCAGGGAAAAATAATGAAGAAGCCAAAAAAATAGCGTTAGATATTATAGAACGCGTTGGTTTAAAGAATCGATCAAGTCATAGGGGAACGAAACTATCAGGTGGAGAAAAGCAGCGCTGTGTTATTGCTAGAGCTTTGGCAAGTGATTCAAAGATTCTTGCGTGTGATGAGCCTACTGGTAATTTGGATAGTAAAACTGGTGAAGAGATCATTCAATTAATAAAAGAAGTTGCAAAGGATAAGCTTGTTTTAATTGTTACACATAATTATGCTCAAGTTAAGGATATTGTCACTCGTAAAATTAAAATTTCTGATGGTGAGGTTGTGGAAGATATTCATATAACTGAGCAAAATATTGAAAAAGAGGTCACAAGTGAATATGAAAAACATAAACTAAAAAAGTCAGTTTATTTTAAAATTGCCTTACAAAACATATTTTCTACTCCTAAAAAATTGATATTTACTACATTGGTATTTATGGTCATATCTTTTATAACCTTGTTGCTTTCTTTAATGATGGTACAGGAATCTAAAGAATCAAATCAGTATGAAAATGATAATTATAAATTACAAGCAAAAGAACGGTTGATTGTTTATGATGCACATCATAACCATTTAGACATTGATGAGTTAGAAAAAGTAAAATATAATACCTTGAAATATAATGCTTTTTATGAGGAAACTCCATTCACAGGTTATTTAGTAGAAAATAATAAACATTATTGGTCTACCTCTTTTTATTATACAGATACAAAAATAAAGTATAAAATCATTTCAGGACAAGATTGTAAGGAAGATCATGATATAGTGCTTGTTTATAATGAAGATTATTTTGATGCATTTGATTATAGTGAATCAATTCAATCTATAGGTCGTATGTTTTATTATAGAGATAATGAATTTATTGAAACACATGCATTAGGAAAGGTGGTTGGAATTGCCACTTCAAAAGAAGTTTCAGGATGGTCTGCTTACATTCAAACTAAGCAGCAAATGCCACAAAGCTTTTTAAATTATCTTAATTTTATTAACGTTAAATTTGCTTATACCGTAGACAGAGAACAGGTTATTTTCCATAGTAGTCATTATAGTGGGGAAAAGACATACATCAGTTGTCCTATTGAATTAAAGGATAAAGTTGAATTTTCTTTCCTATATGGTAATATTTATAATGTAAATTTTCTTATCAATGGGTTTCCAATTGAAATTGTTTATGAGGATTATGAAAAAAATTTTGGACGACCAGTTTTGTACTGTGGAGTTGATTTTGAAGAACAGTGCATGATAGATTTTGGTGGAGTATATGAGGCAACAATTTATGCTTCTAGTAAGTCGCTAAGTGGATTGAAAAAACAATTAGAGGGAATGGGATTTAACGTTACGATTCCATCTAAAATAACAAAGAATAATTTTATTGATACTGCAGTATTGGTTGTTTTTGTTGCAATGATTATTATTTCCATGATTTGCTTGTATTTTATATCATATGTTATTCTTTCAAGAGTATATGCATCTAAAAACAAAGATTATGGTGTTTTAAGAACTTTAGGAATGGTACAAAAGCAATTGGGTAGAATTGTTATTCTTGAGGTTATATTTATTGGAATTATAGCATCGATTTTATCTTTAATTTTATTTATTGTTCTATATAATACAACAAAGTACTTTCCAATGGGAAATTATATGGGCTTTGGTATTTTTCTATTCTACTTTGGATTAATGCTTTTGTTCTCATTCTTTATTGCAAAGAGATTTAATCGTCGATTATATAAATTTAGTGTCAATACTACTCTAAAAGGGGAGGTTGCAAGAAATGATTAAGATTAAAAATTTGAATAAATATTATAATAAGAATAAAGAAAATCAAATTCATGTAATTAATGATGTTACTCTAGAACTTCCAGATACTGGATTGATCTCTTTTTTAGGACCTTCAGGCTCTGGAAAAACTACCCTTTTAAATGTTATTGGTGGATTAGATAAGGCTAAAGGAACAATCACATATAATGAATTAGAAATCAAAGATTATAAGATGAGGCAGATTGATAAATTTAGAAGTAAAGAAATAGGTTATGTTTTTCAAAACTATAATTTGCTTTTAGAAGAAACTGTTTATAGCAATTTGGCCATTGCTCTTGAAATGATTGGAATTTATGATGCAGAAGAACAAGAAAAGCGTATTGAATATACATTAAAAGCGGTTGGAATGTATAAATATAGAAAGAAAAGAGCATATGCTTTATCTGGTGGTCAGCAACAAAGAGTTAGTATAGCTAGAGCGTTAATTAAAAAAACTAAAATCATTATAGCTGATGAACCTACTGGAAATTTAGATAGTGAAAATACGATAGAGGTTATGAATATTTTGAAAAAAATTTCAAAAAGCTCTTTAGTACTATTGGTTACACATAATGAGGATGTGGCAAATTTTTATTCTGACCAAGTTATAAAATTACAGGATGGTTGCATAAAAGAACAATATGCTGGTGGAGAAAATTTTTCTTTAAACACAGAACAAAATAATACAATTTATTTAAAAGATTTAAATTTAGAAGAACAAAATGGTGATTTGCTTAATATTAAATATTATTCAGTTAATGAGCCTAAATCTATTGATTTGCAAATCGTTGAAAAAAATGGCACATATTATATATCAAGTTCTGTTAAGCTTAAATTAGCAGAAGACACAAACGTTAGATTAATAGATGATCATTATCAAGCTTTAAACCATGAGGATGTGGCACAATTTGAATATGATACTTCATGGTATCATGATTCAAATAAAAATAGAAATAGTTTTAAAAGGTTTTTAGGATATCTAGCAAAGAGCTTTAATAAAATCCGTTTTGCTAAAAGAAGAACAAAATTCTTATTTACTTGCTTTGTTGTTATAGGCATATTATTGGCTGTTTGTATGATTAGTTTTTCAAATTATATTATTGCAGATGATTCTTATATCAATGCAGATAAAAATTATGATGTCATTACAAATGATAAATACTTATCTACCTATGAACTAAACAACAAATATTATGATTTGATAGATGAAGGTTCAATAGGTGATCTTGTTCAACCAATAAACATGCAGGGGTCTATCAATTACAAATATAACTTTTCTGAATCTTTAAGTTATTCTGTTGATTTTTTCACCATTGCATATCCATCTGAGCCTACTTTCCAATTGCTTGCTGGAAAAGAACCTTTAAAAGGTGAACTTGTCATTAGTAAAAAAATTGCAGATGATTTCATTAAGGCTAATTATGATGTTTATAAATCTTATGATGATGTCATTGGTTTAAAAATTAATGGATATTCACAAATTTCTTATGATTATGATATGAATTTTACAATTTGTGGTGTTTGTGATAATCCTTACATCATGGGATATATAAATGATGAAGAATATATTGACCTTTACATTTTGGAGCAGGGAGAATATATAGATGATAAAATGGATTATTTTGCAAGAAGTTATGATATAGAATCCAAGTTAAACACCTATGAAATAGTTGCTGGTAGAGATATCCAAAAATCAGTGAATAAAGAGATGTTAATTGCTAGCACTTTATCTGATTCAGAAAAATATATAGGAGCGAATAGAATAATTAATAATGAAAAATATACAATTGTTGGAACATTTGTTTTTAAGGATTATGAAACAACTGAGTCTTCTTATATTTGTGATATAGACACTTCAAATACAATTAGACTTTTGGTTTGTTGTAACTTATATACAAACTATCAGCTTGTAGAAGGTAAAGATATTGAAAGTAGTAGAGACTGTTTGGTTTCCATATATTCAAATTATAATATAGGAGATAAGATTGGTAATTTGGTTGTTGTTGGCAAATATTATTCTGATGGGGTAACGATAGGCAAAAACATCATTGCATCGAAAGAGGCTTTGCAAATAGAGAATCAAGTGTATTATAGTTTCTTTTGGTTTAGGACGATCAATAAACAAAACGTGCAAAATATATTACCAACTGAATTTTACTTGACAAATGTATATGACTATTATTATACTCCGATTCAAGAAGATAATCAGTTATCATTACTGATTTTTGGAATTCTTTCATTAGCTTTATTGGTTACAATTTCTATTTTCATCTATTTTATTATGCGAAGTAGAATGATTGCAGATATTTATCCAATTGGAGTGTATCGGAGTTTAGGAGCTTCAAAAGGAAGATTATATAAGCAATTTATTTCAGATATTTTTATTACAATTACTATGACCTCATTATTAGGATATGTAATTACTGCAGTGGTTTATCAAATGATTGCAAACGGGGTAAACTCTATGTTGAATGTAAATGTTTTTAAATCTAATATTTTATTTACTTTATTAGGCATTTTGGTTTTATATGTACTAAATTTCTTTTTTGGACTACTACCTATCAAGTTGTTACTCCATAAAACTCCAGCAGAAATTATTTCTAAATATGATATTTAAATGAAAAGGCATCTTTAAAAGGTGCTTTTTCATTTGCTGTATACTAGATTATTTTTTAAAAATAGTTTATAATAAATAAGTGTTTTTAAGTATATAAATGCGGAGGTTTTTTATGATTGAAAATATTTGCGCTCCTGCAACACCATATGGTTCTTCCGCAATAGGAATTATACGGTGCAGTGGACCTGAAGCCATTCAACTTGTCAATACGATTTTTAAAGGGCATGATTTGACTAAGGTAGCTTCTCATACCATTCACTATGGTTTCATTATGGATCAAAATGAGGTTTTGGATGAGGTTTTATGTAATGTTTATTTAGAACCAACCTCTTTTGATGGGGAAAATATGGTGGAGATTAACTGCCATGG
Source organism: Anaeroplasmataceae bacterium (assembly GCA_029051735.1). GTDB lineage: Bacteria > Bacillota_I > Bacilli_A > Acholeplasmatales > Anaeroplasmataceae > Pelethenecus. The sequence continues at coordinate 5,164 of JAIDKZ010000016.1, forward strand.
TGGAACATATGTTATGCAAAGGATATTGAATTTACTTTTGAAAAATGGATTTCGCATGGCAGAACATGGTGAATTTTCTAAACGAGCATTTTTAAATAAAAAGTTAGATTTAACTCAGGCTGAAGCAATTATGGACATTATAGCCGCTTCAAATTCTATAGCACTTCGGTCAAGCCAAAACTCTTTACGAAATTCTACTTCTCATTTGATTCGTAAGTTTCGGGAAAAACTATTAGATATATTAGCTAAAATAGAAGTGAATATTGATTATCCAGAATATGAGGATAGTGTTGAGGTTACCAAAGAGTATTTAGAACCAGTATTAAAAGAAGTTTGTGAAGAACTTTCAGAGATTTTAAAAACATCAGAGATTTCTAAACTTGCAATTCATGGAATTAAGACAGCGATTGTAGGTAAACCTAATGTTGGCAAGTCTAGTTTACTTAATTTATTACTTGATGAAGAAAAAGCGATTGTTACAGACATTCCAGGGACAACAAGAGATCTAGTAGAGGGGTCTTTAAATTTGGGCAATATGACTTTGCATTTGATAGATACTGCAGGAATTCGAGAAAGTGAAGATACTGTAGAACGCATTGGAATAGAACGTAGTAATCAAGTGATTGAATCAGCTGATTTAGTACTTTTGGTTTTAGATGTATCTAAAACGCTAGATGATGTGGATCAACAATTAATGGATTTAACAAAAAACAAAAAAAGAATTATTGTTGCAAATAAATCAGATCAAAATGTCTTATGGAATATTGAGAATATGGTGCTTTTTTCTTGTGAAAATAAAACAGGAATAGAAGAACTTGCAAATCAAATTCAAAGAGTTACACAAATAGAAGAATTAAATATTGATGAAGGTAAATATTTATCTAATGCAAGACAAACAGATTTAATGTCAAGAGCAAATCAATCTTTACATCAAGCATGGAAAGCTTGTGAAATGGGGATGGATATTGATTTGGTGGAAATTGATATTAAACAGGCCTTTGAGGATTTAGGGGCAATTACTGGAGATGCCATTCCAGATGAACTTATTACAGCATTGTTTACAAAATTTTGTTTAGGGAAATAATGGATTTTTTATACTAAGTTTAGTATAATGAAATTGTTGATTTATGGAGGAAGATAGGATGAAAACATTGGTTATTGTAGGCTCACAGTGGGGAGACGAAGGAAAAGGAAAAGTGACAGATTTTTTGGCTCAAAAAGCAGATGTTGTTGTAAGAAGCCAAGGTGGGAATAATGCTGGACATACAATTCTTTTTAATGGGCAAAAATTTGCATTACGAAGTATTCCTTCTGGAATATTTAATCCTAGAATTAAAAATATTATGGCTAATGGAATGGTGATTCATCCTAAACAAATGTTAGAAGAATTGCATGGCTTAGAGGAACGTGGAATTACAAAGTATCAATTGTTTATATCCAATCGAGCTCATATAGTGCTTCCATATCATGAGGCATTAGATGGAGCATTTGAGCAATTTAAGAAGGATAAAAAGATTGGTACGACAAAACGTGGTATAGGACCAGCCTATGCTGATAAGGCAAATCGCATTGGTATTCGAATAGCAGATTTCATTGAACCATGTGTTTTTAAAGAGGTTCTAAAACAAACGTTAGAAATTAAAAACATGGAACTAAAAATGTTAGGGTTAGAACAATTTGATTTTGATTGTATTTATAATGAATATTTGGAATATGCTTCAGAAATTAAAAAATATGTCTGTGATACTTCTTTACTATTAGAAGAGGAAATCAATAAGGAATCTAAAATTTTATTTGAAGGTGCACAAGGCGTTATGCTATGTTTAGATCATGGAACTTATCCATATGTGACGTCGTCTTCTCCAACAGGAGCTTCTGTTCCTGTGAACAGTGGAATTGCTCCAAGATATATTCAGGATGTTTTGGGTATTTGTAAAGCTTATACAACGCGTGTAGGAGAAGGACCTTTCCCTACAGAAATTGATGGAGATATTGCTACTTATATTCGAGAAAAAGGGCATGAATATGGTACAGTTACAAAGCGTCCTAGACGAGTAGGGTATTTAGATTGTGTCGTTTTGAATCATGCGAGAAGAGTTGCAGGTATAAATCATATGGCATTGATGCTATTTGATGTACTTTCTGGAATTGAAAATCTTAAAATATGTTATGCATATGAACTGGATGGTAAAATAATTCATTCTGTCCCTGCATCTGAATATGAATATTCTAGAGTGAAACCAATCTATCTAGAGATGCCAGGATGGCAAGAGGATATATCCAATGTACGTTCTTTTGAAGACCTTCCTGTAAATGCCCAAAATTATTTGAAAAAAATAGAGGAATTAACTCATATAAAAATTTCTTTATTTTCTGTAGGACCTGATCGCAACCAAACAATTGTGTTAGAAGAACTATTATAATGAAACAGAAATTATTAATATCTGCATGTTTATGTGGAAAAAATACAAAATACAATGGCAAAAACAATAAAATACCTAATTTAGAAGTGTTAGAAAATTTTTATGATCTTATTCTAGTGTGCCCAGAAGTGATGGGGGGACTATCCACACCTAGAGATCCTAGTGAAATCAAAGGGGATTTGGTTCTTTCAAATCGTGGAAAAAATGTTACAGAGTACTTTAAGAGTGGTGCATATCAAACGTTGGAAATTGCTTTAAAATATAACGTTGAAATTGCTTTACTCAAAGAATCTTCCCCTTCCTGTGGGGTTCATACAATATATGATGGTAGTTTTACGGGAAAAAAGATTGCTGGAATGGGAATTACTGCTGAATTGTTAAGAAACAATGGAATAAAAGTTTATTCTGAAGATGAAATTGATATTTTGTTACATTAAAATAAGAATAAGTGAGCCTATTTTCTTGTTAGAATCAAGAAAATAGGCTTTTTTTCACTAAAAAAATAAAAAAATTGCACTCTAGTGTTGACATTGCCAAAAAACGTGGTATACTATAATTGTAATTGGCAAACACACATATTGAGTGCCAAAACAGAAAGGAAGAATAATTATGGATTTTATTAATAGTGTATTTAACGAATTGAATAATATGTTTTATGGACAGGGAGGATACAAAAGTTTTCCTTTAGATTTAGTAGAAATTAAAGATGGGTTTACTGTAATTGCAGAATTACCTGGAGTGAACAAAGAAGATATTCAAATGAGTTTTGAAGATGGTATTTTAACAATTGAAGCAGATCGTAAAAAAGATGCAGATGCTAAGTATTTAATTAATGAGAGAGATGTAATGCATTTAAAACGTTCTATTAATTTTGGAGATATTCATGAAGATACAATTTCTGCAAAATTGGAAAATGGATTGCTTACAGTTACAATTATGACAAAAGTTCCAGAGGAAAAGCCAAAAAGAAGTATAAGTATTGAATAAGGTTTATAATTTACGCATACAATAGAAATGGAGTGAATGAATGATGTATTTTATTAAGAAGAACAATGATGAGAAAAAAGGAAACTTTGTAGATGAATTTCAGAATTTCTTTGCTGATTCTTTCTTTTCAAACAAGGCTTTAAAAACAGATATTATTGAAAATGATAAGGATTATGTTTTAAAAGTAGATTTACCAGGTGTAGATAAAAAGAATGTATCTTTAGATTTTAATAATCAATATTTGACTTTATCCGTTAATCAAGAAGAAGAGCAAGAGGATAAAAACCAAAAGTATATTCGTAAGGAAAGAAGTCGCTTTTCTTATTCTAGAAGTTATTATTTAGATAAAGCGGATGAGGAAAAAATTAAGGCAAAGCTAGATAATGGAATTTTAACAATAACCATTGGAAAATCTGATGAAGAAATTAAGAAATCTATTACAATTGATTAACTTTTAAGTAAGAGCTAAGAAATTAGCTCTTTTTTTTGCTTAAATCTAAAGATTAGACTTTCTTTTTTCTGGTTATGTGGTATTTATATTTTATTCTTAAAATAGTATAATAAAAGAAAATTCAAATTTGGAGGATGGATTATGAGTTTATTGGCAAAACATAGTATGGTAAAAGAAGATAGAAGCAATATAGTTACACTAGGCTCTATTGCAAAATCAGCAAAACTAAAAGATAAAGATGTTATAAATGCAACAATTGGTATGCTTTATGATGAAGAAGGGAAACTATTTACTTTTGATAGTGTAAATAAGGTATTAGAAGGTTTATCAGCAGAAGAAAAATTTGCTTATCCTTCTACTCCTGGAAATCCAGAATATCATGAAGCTTTGAAAAGATGGATTTTTCGTCAATATTATGATGAAATTCTTTCAACTATGTATTGTAGTGTGATGGCTACTCCTGGAGGAAGTGGAGCAATTTCTAATACATTTTCTAATTATTTAAATCCTAAGGATTGTGTTTTACTTCCAGAATATATGTGGCCAAATTATGAACAACTTGCATATGAAAATTTTGCATCATATGAAACATATAAAATGTTTGATAAAGATCATTTAAATTTGGTAGATATTAAAAGTAAAATTTTAGAATTGAAACATAAACAAAATCGTATTGTTCTTGTCATCAATGATCCATGTCATAATCCTACTGGTTATAGTATGAAATATGAGGAATGGGTTGAACTGATAGACTTTATAAATGAAGTAACAAAAGATAACACTCCTTTTATTTTGTTATATGATATGGCTTATATTGATTATGATCAACGAGGTTTTAACGCTACAAGAAAAAACATTTTGCTTTTTAGCAAACTAAATCCATCTGTGTTAACAGTATTGGCATTTAGTGGTTCAAAAACAATGGCTTTATACGGTTTAAGAATTGGTGCTCAAATTGCACTTGGGAAAGATAAAATGGCTGTAGATGAGTTTTATCAGGCTAATAAATTTTCTAGTAGAGCTAAATGGTCTATGACAACAAATTTGGGTATGAATTTAATTGCTAAAGTGATTCTTAATGATGCCACAAGAATGACATTTGAAGAAGAATTGAAGGAGTCAAGTAGAATGCTAAGCAAAAGAGCGGATGCTTTTTTAGAAGAATGCAGAAAATATGATATTAAAACACTTCCTTTTACCTGTGGATTTTTTATTACAATTCCTTGTGAAGACCCTTTATTGATATATAATAGAATGATTCAAAAGAAAATTCATATTATCCCATTAGATCATGCAATCCGAATTACTATTGCAGCAATTTCTTTAGAAGAATGTCGCATGATACCTAAAGCAATTTCTGAATGTTTGGAAAAATAATTTTTTTGAATTAAAATGAATTGACAAGAATTTAAGATGGGTTTATAATTAAATTGTTGGAGGGTTATTCTTATGTTGGAAATAAAAAATGTTTCAAAGACCTACAAAAAATCATCTGTAAAGGCGATTGACCATATCAATTTAGTTATAGAAGATGGTGATATCTATGGATTTGTGGGTCCAAATGGTGCAGGTAAATCTACAACCATTAAATGTGTAACTGGTATATTGGATTTTGAAGAAGGTGAGATTCTTTTGGATGGTGTCTCTATTTTGAAAAATCCTTTGGAATGTAAGAAGAAGATGGCATATGTTCCTGATAATCCAGACATCTATGAAAATTTAAGTGGTATAGATTATATTAATTTTATTTGTGACATTTATGGTGTGGGAGAAGAACGGAAGGAATTGATTCATAAATATGCTGAAATGTTTGGTATAAAGGATCGTTTGGCTGATTCTATTAAAAACTATTCTCATGGTATGAAACAAAAAGTAGTTTTAATAGCGGCAATTGTACATCAACCTAAATTGTTGGTATTGGATGAGCCATTTGTAGGATTGGATCCTAAGGCAGCTCATGATTTAAAAAATATTATGAAAGAATTATGTAATAATGGAACAATGATTTTCTTTTCATCTCATGTGCTAGAGGTTGTAGAAAAACTATGTAATAAAATAGCCATCATAAAAGATGGGAAGATTATTTCTAGTGGCAATATAGAGGAGGTTAAAGGAGACACATCATTAGAGGATGTCTTCTTAGAATTGTTTGATGAATAGTGCTCTTATATCATTGTTTAAAATCAATCTTAAACAGACCTTTGATTTTAGAGGGAAAAACAAAAAAAATATAGCTTTCATTGTTCCTATTTTACTTATTTTATTATCAGGATGCTTAATTTCAGGACTTTATGCACTTGGTATTGCTTTAAAACTAAGAGAAATTGATGCTGATTTATCCTTAATTGTTTATTCTATGGCAGGAGCAACCAGTATAATTATTTTATCTACAGCAGTTCCCAAGGTTAAAAGTACATTGTTTGGTGGAAAAGATTATGATATGCTTGCTGCTTTACCTATAAGAAAAAGTTACATCGTTACTGTGAAATTTTTAAGTATTTATCTTTCAGAATTATTATTTTCTTTCGCTTTAATTATTCCGTCTACCTTTGTGGTTTTGATATTTAGTGGATCTATATCCATTCTCATTGATGGAATTTTGTTGTTTTTATTTAGTCCGCTTGTTCCATTAATCATTTCGTGTATGATTGGAATGCTGATTGGATTGGTTGCTGATCGATTCAGATTTGGAAACATAATTACAGTTTTGCTTTATTCCATTTTTTTAATTGGTGTTATGTATATATCTTTTACCTTTTCTAGTGCAAATCAGGTAGAAAATTTAAACAGTTTATTGGATTCTTTAACATTCTTGACTTGGATTAATCCAGCAACGCATATATTAATGTTAAATTTGTTTGGTATAAATTATATATGTTATTTGCTTATTCATATGATTGTGTTTGTTGGACTAAGTTTTATCATTGGTGTGAGTTATGATTATTTTCATGATTTGATGACTTCTATGCATTCACATCAACATTATGTAGAAAAAGAAGTGAAGACGAAAGGACAATTTAGAGCTCAATTAGGAATAGATTTAAAACGATATTTTTCTTCTAAATCATATTTACTTAATACAATTACAGGTGGTATATTGAGTGTTGTTTTAGTCATTATTATGGTTGTTATATTTTATCAAATTGATAAACCAGATGCAGTTTCAATCATTAAGGAACAAGTAGCTCCATATTTGCCACTAATGATTCTTTGGTGTTCATCTATGGCCATTCCTTCTAGTGTAGCAATTACAATTGAAGGTAAAAATTTTTGGCAAGTTAAGACACTCCCTATGGATTATAAGACGTATTCATATAGTAAAATTATATTGTCTGAGATAGTTATAGCTCCCTTTATTTTAATTGCTTCTATTGTATTATTGTTCTTTATGGATTTAAATGCCATTCGAATTATTACAACATTACTGTTGCCACAACTTTACTTTTTCGCAATGAATTGCTTTGCATATTTTATTAATATGAAGGTTTATTCGTTTAAATGGGAGAATGAAACAAAGGCTGTAAAACAGACGGGAAGTGTATTACTTTCTATGCTCTTTGATTTTATAGGTTCTATGTGGATATCAGTTCTTTTAATTGTGATTGGTGTCTTTATTTCCTATGGGATTGCTGCTATCATATCAATGGGGTTATGCTTTGCTTTATGCATTTTAGGGTTTACTCTTATAAAACAAAATTGTCAAAAATTTATTTCGCAGATAGAAATTTAAGTTAGAATGTGCACTATTGCACATTCTTTTTTATTTATTTACTTGACAAAAAAAGAATTCCCTATATAATATTAATGTTCACATTGTGAACAAAGGAGAAAAGATATGATTAAAATTTTAGTGGATGCTGCTTCTGATATAACCAAAGAAGAAGCATATGAAAAAAATATAGATATTCTACCAATTGAAATTACTTTAGATTCTAATGTTTTTATTGAAGGAGAAAATATTACAAGAAATGAATTTTATGAAATGATGCTAAATCAAAAGGGATTTGCAAAAACTTCTTTAGTTCCTCCTCAAAAATTTTTTGAATATTTTAAACAACAAAAAGACCAGAATAATGAAGTAATCTATATTGGTTTATCTTCTAAGCTTAGTGGTACATTTAATAGTGCATTTATGGCTAAAGAACAAGTAGAGTATGATTCAATATATTTAGTGGATTCTTTATCTGCATCCTATGCTATAAAGATTTTAGCTGATATTGCTTTAAAAATGATTGTAGAAGGTAAAACAGCAAAAGAAATTCATGCTTATTTAGAAGAAATGAAAAAGAAAGTTACAATTTATGCATGCTTAGACACGTTAGAGTTTTTAAAAAGGGGAGGTAGAATTAATTCTACTGCTGCATTTATTGGAGAATTGGTCAATCTTAAACCAATTATCACTATAAATCCTGAAGGAAAAATAGAAGTTGTATCTAAGGCTCTTGGAAGAACAAGGGGAATAATAAATATTTTAAAACTTTTAAAAAAGAAAAAGATTTCAGTACAATTTCCAAAGTACATTTTATACTCTTATGGAGATTATAATTGTGATCGATTTGAAGAGAAACTTTTAGAAAATCAATATGGTATGCAAGGCAGATTACAGATAGGTCCAACAATTGGTGCCCATATAGGTCCTGAAGCTTTTGGAATTGTTTTTGTTGAAGAGTAAGCATAGGGTCAAATTCAGTTTTAAATTGAATTTGACTTTTTTTATTTATTAAAACCTTTCCCTTTTTAAAAAATAAAACATATGATATAATAGATTAAAGGTGAGAAAGAGCTTATGAAAGATTTGAATGAATATGATTGTGAAATTGCAAGTGCAATAGAAAAGGAATTGAAAAGACAAAGAAAACATATAGAATTAATTGCTTCAGAGAATTTTGTATCTAAAGCGGTTCTAGATGCACAGGGGAGTATATTAACAAATAAATATGCTGAAGGATATAGTGGTAAACGGTATTATGGTGGTTGTGATAATGTAGATGTTATTGAAACAGTAGCTATAGAGCGAGCTTGCAAATTGTTTGGTGCAAAATATGCAAATGTGCAACCACACTCTGGGTCAACTGCAAATATGGCTGCATATGGTGCTTTATTAAATCCAAATGATATTATACTGGGGATGTCTTTAGATGCTGGAGGGCATTTGACACATGGATATGATCGTAATTTTAGTGGTAAATTGTATCAATCCTATTCTTATGGTTTAGATGATAATGGTTATATTGATTATGATGAAGTAGAAAAAATTGCTAAGCAAGTAAAACCTAAATTGATTGTTGCAGGTGCGAGTGCTTATTCTAGGTGGATAGATTTTAAAAGATTTAAAGAAATTTGCTCTAGTGTAGGTGCATATCTTATGGTGGATATGGCACATATTGCAGGATTGGTTGCTGCCAAAATTCATCCTAATCCTATGGAATATGCAGATATAGTTACTACAACAACACATAAGACTTTAAGAGGACCACGAGGTGGGATGATTTTAACCAATAATCAAGAAATTGCTAAAAAAGTGAATTCTTATGTTTTTCCAGGTATTCAAGGTGGGCCTCTTATGCATGTTATTGCTGCAAAAGCAGTTGCTTTTAAAGAAGCATTAGAACCTGAATTTAAAGTTTATGCAAAGCAAGTTATATCAAATTGTCAAGCTTTAGCAGATGAGTTAAGTAAACTAGGTTACAATTTGATTTCTGGTGGAACTGACAATCATTTGATTTTGGTAGATATTTTTGGTAGTATAGGACTTACAGGAAAACAAGCAGAAGATATTTTATATTCTGTAAATATTACATGTAATAAAAATGCAATCCCAAAGGATACACAGAAGCCTTTTGTTACTTCTGGTATTCGTTTAGGAACAGCGGCAATAACGACTCGTGGCTTCAAAGAAGAAGATTGTAGATTGGTTGCACGCTGGATTGATAGCGCACTTAGAAATTATAAGGATGAGAAAATATTATCTAATATAAAAAAAGAAGTTCTTCAATTGATGAATCTTCATCCTTATTTAAATTAAATATCTATTTCTTAAATTCACAATGGGGTGATATATTTGAAGAAAGTATTAATATTAGCTAATGATATTTCTTATTTGAAAATGCTAAATAGTAATCTTGATAAAAATAAATATAATGTAATTGAAGGGCACACGGATTATCAGCATTGTTTTACTTATTGTTTAGGATTAAGTGTTGATGTTATTTTGATTCATCAAAGTTTTTTAAAAAATTATGCTTTGTTAAATCAACTCGTGTGTACAAATCGATTTCTGATTATTTATCTTTCTAGCAAAAATGATGCAGGTTCTTTATATTCTATAATGAATAACTCTAGATTTTATTTTTTAAATGATTTAAAATATTATTGTATAAATGAAATAATTGATATCATGTTAAAGGATAACAACATTATATATTCTTTAGAATTGGAAAAAGAAAAGTATCTTGAAAAGATTGAAGAAGAAAAATGGGTTAAAAAGGCAAAGGTTCTCTTAATAAAAAAAGGACTAACGGAAGATGACTCATATAAGTTGATTTTAAAAAAATCCATGAATGAGAGAATAACAAAAAAATTAGCTGCAAAGAAAATAATAGAAGAGGAGGGATTTTAGTGATTGCTAAAACAAGACAAATACAAGGCGCTGTTTCTACAACTAGTTTACCTACACTTAGATATTTAGAACCAGAATATATATATATTGCTGTGACAAATGCAAGATGTGCAACCAGTGAAATGTATGTTAAAGTAGGGGACAAGGTCAAAATAGGACAAACGATCGGACTTAGAAAAGGAGCTTTTTTTGAACAACCAATTCATTCTACTGTATCAGGTGAAGTAGTAGGGTTTGTAAAAAAATTTCATCGAAGTGGAAAGTTAACAGAATTTGTACAAATTAAAAATGATAAAAAGGATGAATGGTTTTATCCAGAGGTTGCTAGAACAGAAGAGGAAATTGAACAACTTACTTTAGATGATTATGCACGAATAACAAAAGAGGTTTCTTTGGTTGGTTTAGGTGGAAGTTCATTTCCTACTTATATTAAATTTCAGACAAAGGATCCAATTCATACTATACTAATTAATGGTGTAGAATGTGAACCCTATATTTCTTCTGATCACAGAATGATGTTAGAACATCCAAGACGTGTTATTATGGGTGCAAGTTATGCGATGAAGGCATTTAAAGCAAAAAAGGTATTAATTTGTATAAAGAAAAAGTATCAAGATTTATATGATACTTTAACAGCAGAATTAACTCGTTTTCCTAATTTAAATATAGAGGTTTGCAGAGTTGGAAATCATTATCCACAAGGTTGGGAAATTGAAATGATAAAATCCGCATTAGGTATTCAAGTTCCTGCAGGAGTATTGCCAGCTAAACTTGGATTAATGGTTTTTAATGTATCAACGATTGTTGGATTATATAGAGCAATTAAATATAATCAACCAGTAACCAAAAGAAACTATACTTTGTCTGGTGATGGTATTAATATTCCACAAAATATACGTTTGAGAATTGGAACTTCATTAAAAGAACTGATTGATGTTTGTGGAGGATATAAAGGTGATGAAAATAAAGTTTTAATAATGGGTGGACCAATGATGGGAGCCAATCTTGTTCGAGATGATGCAGTTATAACTAAAACTTGTACCTCTACAATTGTATTAAATGAAAGACCCATAGTAGAAGAACCTTGTGTTCGTTGTGCATCGTGTGTATATTCTTGTCCTGCTGGATTACAGCCAATTCAAATTATGCAAGCTGTAAAAAATAAGGACAAGGATGCGATAGCTAAACTAAACATTAAATCATGTATTTTATGTGGTATGTGTACTTATACATGTACTTCTAAAATTCATTTAACAGAATATTGTCGTAAGGCAAAGAGAATGGTATAGGAGGAAATGTAGTATGAAGTTAGTTGCGCAAAGTGCCCCATACATTCGTAAGCCAGTTTCTGTGAAGAGAATGATGATTGACGTTCTCATTGCGTTAGTTCCGGTTTTATTATTCGCATGCATTCAAAATGGCTGGAGTGGAATCTATGTTATTTTAATATCTGTTGCTACAATGCTTATAACAGAACTAATTTGTCATATGTTTATCAAATGGCCAACAGGGCTGCGAATTAAAGAATTATTTAGTAAAGATGGATTTATAAAATTAAAGAAGCAATATACAATTAATAATTTTACTGCTCCATTAATTTCAGCAATAATTTATGCATTAATTATGCCAGCAAATTGTAATGGTTATGTTGTTTTTATTGGTGCTTTATTTGGAATGCTAATTGGAAAAATGATATTTGGTGGATTAGGGAGTAATATTTTTAATCCAGCAGCTACAGGTAGAGTTTTTGTTGGAGTATGCTTTGGCTCTAAACTTGTTTATGGACAAGGTGGAGTTGATGTTAGTGCCTCTGGAACTCCTTTAGCTCAAATTAAAGGAAATCTTGCTAATGTTGGTGAAGCATTAAAAAATTATGATTTACTTGATTTATTTTTAGGAAATATTCCAGGATCAATGGGTGAGGTATCAGCACTTTTTATTCTCATTGGTGCAATTTATTTATTTGCAAGAAGGTCTGCAGATTTAAGAGCATGTTTATCAATGTTTTTGAGTTTTGCATTCATTACTCTTGTGGTTAGTATTGTTGCATATTGTGTGTTAAACAATCAGCATGCAGATATCAATTGGAATATATTAACGCTGTTCCTCTATGAAATGCTTTCTGGTGGCCTATTATTTGGCTGTGTATTTATGATTACAGATCCTGTAACTTCTCCCACTACAAAATTTGGTAGAATAGCGTTTGGTACTATGGCAGGTGTGATTACAGCATTAGTACGTTATTGTGGCGCCTATCCTGAAGGAGTAGCCTTCTCTATTTTAATAGCAAATATGTTTGCACCAGCTATGGATCATTTGATGCGTGGAAAGGCTAATACATATAATTGGAAGCAACTTGTTGGGTTAGGTGTTATTATGGTAATCATCTGTTTAATTGTAGGATTTACAGTTGCTGGGCAGTTAGGAGGTTTGTAGAATGAAAAAGTATACAATTACAGCTTTAGTTTTAACTTTAATTGCTGGAGTTTGTGCAGCACTTATTGCATCTATCAATCTATTGACTGCTCCAATCATAACTAAGAATAATGATGAAAAAAAATCAAAATTATGTGCTCAAATTTTTGAGACATTTGATTTAGAACATTCAACAATTATAAGTGAAGGTTTTTCTTCAGATTTTATTGAAGAAAATATTATTGCTTGTGATAAGGATGGAAATGTATTGGGATGGATTTTTACTGTAAGTGGATCTAATGCTTATGGTCAGATTGTTTTGCTAGTGGGTATAAATATTGATGAAAAGTTAGAAGGCGTTCGCTTCATTACAAATGGACAATCTTTTTCTAGTGAGACAGAAAAACATTTAAATACGCAGTATAAAGATGATATGTCTTTGGATGATGTATTAGATTTAGATCTATCTAAATCAGATGTTACAGCTGGAGCTACATATGCATCTAAACTGATTCGTGAGTTAGTTTCAGCAGCATTTACTGAAGTTGCGGTGACGAACAAAGGAGGTGCAAACTGATGGAACAGACAAATGAAAAACCTGTAAAAGAAAAATCTATCCGATTAAAAGCCTTTTTAGCAGGTATAATAAAAGAAAATCCAGTATTGGTTGGATTGTTAGGAATGTGTCCAACACTGGCTACAACGAAGTCTTTAGAATCTGCATTAGGAATGGGAATTTTAGTAATATTGACTCTTATAGGGTCTAATGTGTTAATTTCATTATTAAGAAAGATTATTCCATCTGAGGTAAAAATTCCTTGTTATATTATTATTATTGCAACATTTGTTACCATTATTAAAATGTTTTCTGAAGCTTTTTTACCAGAATTATACTCTAGTTTAGGCGTTTTTATTTCATTGATTGTTGTAAATTGTATCATTTTAGGTAGAGCAGAAGCATTTGCCTCTAAAAATGGTCCATTTTTATCCTTTTTAGATGCAATAGGAACTGGCCTAGGATTTACTATTGCTATGTGTTTGATGAGCGTGATTCGTGAATTATTAGGAACTGGTGGATTGACCTTTGGTGTGTACTTCCCATTTATTCCTTATACTAGTTTTACGCCATTATCAGAATATGCAATTAAATTGTTTGTTCTTCCTGCAGGCGGATTTCTTACCTTGGGGTGTATTTTGGCTGTAATGGCATTTTACAAGAATCATAAAGAAGAAAAAAGAATTGCGTTAGAGAAAAAAAGAATTGAAGAATTAAAAGCAAAGAAAGCAGCAGAATTAGCTGCAAAACAAGCATTGGCAGAGGAGGTAAAATAAAATGTTTTGGAATTTAATTGTTGCATTTTTATTAGCAATAGCTAATGCAATGTTAATCAATAATGTTACCCTTTCAAGATTTTATGGTGTGTGTCCATTTTTGGGTGTTTCTAAAAAATCTTCATCTGCATTAGGAATGGGACTTGCTGTAACATTTGTAATTGTGCTTGCTGCGGCAATCTGTTGGCCTATATATCAGTTATTAGCTTTTTGTGGAATTGCCTATATGGATACAATAACATTCATCTTGGTTATTGCTTCCATTGTGCAACTGGTAGAAATGTTTATCAAGAAGTTTTCTCCTTCACTTTATAAAGCGTTGGGTGTTTATTTACCTCTTATCACAACCAATTGTGCTGTATTAGGTGTCGCACAAGGTAACTCTTCACAAGGATTATCTTTTGGAGCTTCTATGGCAGAAGCCATAGGAACTGGTCTAGGATTTGCTTTAGTTATATTTGTTTTTTCATGTATTCGGTATCGTCTAGATGCTTCTAATACTCCAAAAGCGTTTAAGGGGATTCCAATTGCTCTTGCAACTGCTGCTTTAATGAGCTTGGCGTTTTTAGGGTTATCAGGGATGATAGGATAATGAACCCTTTTCTTGGTTTGGCCATAGCCATAATAGTTCTTTTGGTGGTTTTGTTTATTGTAACCTATATTTTAAATAAAAGAACTCCTGTTCCAAAGGGATGCGAACAAATAAAAATATCAGAAGAATTTTGTTTAAATTGTACAAATACAGATTGTAAAATACATGAAAAATTAGATTTAGAAAAAGTAAAAAAAGAATTGGAAAGTGAGGATGAGGAATAATGGAAATTTTGATTGCAGTTGCTATTCTTGCAGGATTAGGCTTAGTCTTTGGATTTGGACTTGCAATAGCAGCCAAGGTTTTATATGTTAAGGTAGATACTCGTATAGAAGATATTACTGGAATTTTACCTAATGCGAATTGTGGAGCTTGTGGTTATCCAGGATGTGCTGGTTTTGCTGAGGCTATTGTTTCTCAAACTGCAGAAAATTTGAGCTTATGTAAACCAGGATTAAAGTCTGGAAAACCTGAGGCTATACGTAAGTATTTAGATGAACATCCAAATGAGGATGGGTCTATTAATCCTATCAAATTAAAATAATAAAATTTTTAAAAGGCATAGAACTGATGAAAAAGACAGATATGCCTTTTAAAATTATCAAATAGAAATAAAAAAATATTTTGTTAATTTCAGAATTATGATATAATAAGCACAGGTGATAAAAATGGTAGAAATGATAAAGAAAAATTTATTAAATATTAGTATAGTTTTTGTTTATACATTATTAGCCTGCTTGGTTTATGGAATATGGTCATATTCAGCATGGGAACTTTGGTATGTAACTTTGATTATTGTAATTATTTTTGCTGGAGCTGGCTGTACGTTAGGATATTTTTGGTTAAAAAGCGAAATAAAGAAAAAGAATGAATCTATAAAATCGAATGAAGTGAAAGAAGATTTAAAAGAATCAAATTCAGTTGAAACAGAATAAAAATAATGGTATAATCTAAAAAGAATCTTAGATGAAAAGACTAAGTAGTCTAATTGGTAATTATGTAGAGAGCTTGTGGAAGGTGAAAACAAGTTAATTATATTTAGATGAATCTACCTTGGATAAGAAACGTATCCTCTGCGTTAAAGAGTTGAAGTGCTAGTATTTTACTAGAAATAAGGTGGCACCACGGTAATATCGTCCTTAGGTTTTTAAACTTAAGGGCGTTTTTTTAAAAAAGAAAAGGAGAAGAAAACTATGTTAGATATTAAATTTGTAAGAGAAAACCCTGAGTTGGTTAAAGAAAATATTCGAAAAAAATTTCAAAATAATAAATTAGAATTGGTGGATGAAGTAATTCATTTAGATAAACAAATTAGAGCTTTAAAAGCAGAAGGAGAAGCATTAAGGGCTTCAAGGAATGATTTAAGTAAACAAATTGGAATCTTAATGAAAAATAAAGAAATTGAAAAGGCAAATGAAATAAAGGAAACTGTTACAAAAAATAATTTACGAATTGCTGAAATTGATCCTTTACTTGATGAATTAACTAAAGAATTAAATAGTAAAATGCTTGTTATACCTCAAATTGTAGATGAAACTGTTCCTGTTGGTAAAGATGATAGTGAAAATGTGGAAATAGAAAAATTTGGCGAACCCATCGTTCCTAACTATGAAATTCCTTATCATGCAGATATTATTGCTAGATTTCAGGGATTAGATAAGGATGCATCAGGTAGAACAAGTGGAAATGGTTTTTACTATTTAATGGGCGATGTTGCTCGTCTTCATTCAGCTATGCTAAGTTATGCGAGAGATTTTATGATTGGGAAAGGATTTATTTATTGTATACCTCCATTTATGATTCGCTCTGATGTAGTTAATGGAGTTATGTCTTTTGCAGAAATGGAAAATATGATGTACAAAATAGAGGGAGAGGATCTTTATTTAATTGGTACATCTGAACATTCTATGATTGGTAGATTTAAAGGACAAATTGTAAAGGAGCAGGATTTGCCAATCACTCTTACCTCCTATTCGCCTTGTTTTAGAAAAGAAGTTGGTGCCCATGGAATAGAAGAAAGAGGAATTTATCGTGTACATCAGTTTGAAAAGCAAGAAATGATTGTTATATGTAAGCCTAGTGATAGTATGAGCTGGTATAATAAAATGTGGAGTTATACTGTAGAATTTTTTAGAAGCTTAGATGTGCCTGTTCGCACCTTAGAATGCTGCACAGGTGACTTGGCAGATTTAAAGGTTAAATCATGTGATATTGAGGCTTGGAGTCCTAGACAGCAAAAGTATTTTGAGGTGGGATCTTGTTCAACTTTGGGAGATGCTCAAGCTAGAAGACTTGGAATTCGTACTAAGGGAGAGGATGGTACTTATTTAGTGCATACATTAAACAACACAGTCCTTGCAACCCCAAGAGGATTAATTGCAGTTTTAGAAAATAATTATAATGAAGATGGAAGCATCAGCGTTCCTAAAGCTTTACAGCCTTATATGGGCGGTACACAAATTATAAAGCCAATCAAATAAGAAAACTCTAGAATATAAGAGTCTAGAGTTTGTTCTATAGGGGGGTAATATTTATCGACTTTCTTTTTAAAGGGGTTATCATGTCGATGGTATTTTATTTTGATTGCTCCTTTCTGTCCTTTAGACACTTATAGTATACTAAATAAATATAGTACAATAATATGTAAATTATGTGAAATTATTGAAAGGAATTAGTAAATTATGTTCTTTGCAGATGAAATAACTAAAATAGACTGGAATGCTTTATGGAATACACTTGTAAACTGGTGTATGACAACAGGTGTAAAGTTTATTATTGGTTTAATTTTATTATTTATTATTTTTAAAGTTGTAAATATACTAACTAAAAAGTTATACAAAAGGTTACAAAAGAAACAAGCGGATGAAACTTTATCTCGAGTAGGAACACAAGCCTTACGATTTGTTCTTAAAGGTATTGCTTTGGTTTGCTTTATAGGTTATGTTGGAATAGAAACTGCATCTATATCTGCATTGATTGCCTCTTTAGGTGTGGCACTAGGGCTTGCTCTACAAGGATCATTATCTAACTTTGCTGGAGGTATAATAATCATTGTAATGCGTCCATTTAGAATAGGAGATAAGATTACTACAAATGGAGAATCAGGTACTGTAGAGGATATTCATATGTTTTATACAGTATTAGTCACTCCAGATAATAAAGTCATTCATGTTCCTAATGGATCATTGGCAAATAATGTTATCGTGAATACTTCTATTAAAGAAACAAGAAGAGTAGAAGTGGTAATGTCTATTTCTTATGATACAGATCTTAATAAAGCTACAAATCTGATTCATGAAGTATGTAGAAAAAATGCCTTGATTTTCAATGATCCAGAACCATATGTGGGAATTAAGGAATACTCTGCTTCTAGTGTTGATTTAAATATTCGTGTTTGGTGTAACAATAAAGATTATTGGACAATTAATAATTATTTATTAGTTGAAATTAAGCAATCTTTTGATGAAAATGGTGTGGAAATTCCATTTAATCAATTAGAGGTTGCAATTAAAAATAAGGAATAATGATGAAAAAAATTAAATTATTTATTATAACGATTTTACTTCTTACCTTGATTTGTTCTTGTCAAAAAAACCAATATACAGAAATTAATCTGGATAGTGGTGAAGTTTATCAAATTTATAAAACAAAAGATAAAGAAGAAGTGAAAGAAATATTTCTAATGCTTAAAGATGCAGCATTGAATCGACCTAATTTTAATGGTATTGAAATCAAGTTGAATTCTAAAGCAGAAGGCAATCTTTCTATAGAAAATAATGAAATTACCAATGTTGAAATAAAATATGATTTAACTTTAGATGGAAAGTCAAATTTAAAAAAATTCTTATTTGATGGAACAATCAATATAGAAGGCTATACAAAGTCTAGATCTCCTAGCTTATCTGTTGATGCTAAGCAAAAAATAATTGGCAATTTAAAAAATGATACTACAAACCTTTTTTTAAATGGATGATATGAATCAAATGAAAATAAAATCAATATAAAAAAGAAATTGGATATTTCTGATTTTACCAAGAAGTATCATGCAATTATTATTTCAATTTGTGATATTTTGAAATATAAAAAAATTTCAGAAATTGTACCTGAAATCAATGATTTTGTCAAGACGTATGCAATTGCAATCACTGAAACAAAAAAATCTAGTTTCACTGCTCAATTTACCTTTCCAATCCATCAAAAAAATATAGATTTATTTATTGAGATATCATCTGAAACTCTTTTGCCAATCAACTTATCTTTTAATTTAGATGCTATACTTATTGAGCATTTGAAAAAAGAATATATTGAGAAGTATTTAACAGAATCTGTAGATATTAATAAAGCATCCTTTGAATTGAATGTAAAATTATCTTATGGAAATTACACAATTACTGAATTATCTGATGCTGAGAAAGAAGAATATACTTACTTAAAAAAAATAAACCTCCAGTGAGAACTGGAGGTTTTATAAATGTAAGGAAGAAAAATAAGCTTGAGTAATTTGTTCAGGAGTTTCTTTACAACCAGTGGTAATCCAATAATATATCACATTGTAAAGAGCACCTGCATAAGAATAAAAAGGGTACTTATATAACTGTTTTTCTTGTTTTAAATCAGTACTTTCAATGATGTATGTATTCATAGCATCCAAAAGCATTTGGCCTAATTTAATATTAAAAAGTAGTTGAAATTCTTGTTGATATTGATAAACATAATAAAATGTTCGCAATACATTTTCATATCTTGCAATATGTGCTAAATCAGCAGCATATTTTTGTTTATAATTATTTAAAAGTGAAATAAGGTAGTATGATATTACATCCTCCTTTGTTTTAAAGTTTCGATAAAAGCTTGCTCTAGCTACTCCAGCTTTATGTACCAATTCAATGATTGTGATTGATTCTAGACTTTTTGTTTCTAGTAATAAAAATAAAGCTTTTGCAATTGAATTCTTAACTTCTAGGTTTAATTCATACCGTTTATCCATAGACAAATCCTACCTTTTCTGTCTCATATTTGTTATGTATAATTGACATGCTTTATTATAGCATAAAGGAGTTTAATTATGAAGAAAATAATAAAAAGAGTTTGTTTAATTGCTTTACTTGTTTTATTGGTTATTTTAGTTGGAGGAACTTGTACTATATATGGAGTTTGGCATAATGAAATAAATACAGCTTTTTCCTTTAAAAAAATAAGAAGTAGAAATGATGAACATAAAGATGGTGCCTTATATGAGATGAAGGTTCATGGAGACTATTATTTTGAAGAGTTTTTAGAAAAAGGAGTTAGTTCTGATGCTGAACTAATAAGCTATATTACAAGTCATATTACAAAGGGATTAATTCCTATGAAAATTTCTGAAAGTGAAATTGCTTGTTCTGCATTTACAGCTCAATTAGAAAATGGTGATCGAGTTTTTGGTAGAAATTATGATTTTGATAAAACAAATACTTGTATTGTAAAAACCAATCCTAAACATGGATTTAAATCTATTTCAACAATTGATTTACAATTTTTAGGATTAGATGTAAATAAAGATGTAAAAGGATTAATGAATCGAATTACAGCTTTAGCTGCTCCATTTGTACCATTAGATGGCATAAATGAGAAGGGCGTTTCATGCGCAATATTTATGTCCTATCAGGGTGGGGATAAAACAATTGCGACTAACCAAGATACAGAAAAACCAGACATTACTTCTACAACTATGCTTAGATTAATTTTAGATTATGCAGATTCTGTTGAAGCAGCAGTAGAACTAGTGAATCGCTACGATTTACATGATTCAGCTCAAACAAGCTATCATTATATGGTTGCAGATAGCACAGGGAAAAGTGCAATTTTAGAATGGGTAAATGGAACAGATAAGACAGATAATGATGGTAAAAATAGAAAGTTAGTTGTTACCTATAATGATGATGATAGTCATATAGGAACAAGAGAAGCAGAATCTGATTTTCAGTGGATTACGAATTTTATTATCCAACCGAATTACTATGAAACAGATGATGAAAAGCCAGGATTTGATCGTTATAATATTATTTATGATGGATTAAAGTCCACAAATGGTATTTTAAAGGATGAAGGGACTGCAATGCGTATATTACAAAGTGTAGGTCAAAGATATTATAAGGAAGGGCATGATGGTTGTACAGTACATAGTGTGGTGTATAATTTAACTAAAAAAACTTCTTATTTCATTCCTAATGAAAATTATTCAGATGAATCAGCTAAATTTTATTATAGTTTATAATAAAAATGGACAAAGGAAATTTCCTTTGTCCTTGATTTTTTAATAATTTTCTGGATAAATTTGAAAGAAGCTTTTCAAGTGTGCACAAACAGGACAAACCTCTGGAGCTTTTTTTCCATAATGAATATGACCACAATTACGACATTGCCAAGCTTCTTCATCTAATTTTTCAAATACCTCACTATTTTCTAAATTAGATATTAACTTGTTATAACGCTCTTCATGATGTTTTTCAATGGCAGCAACTCCGCTAAATAAACGCTCAATTTGAATAAACCCTTCATCTTTTGCAGTTTGAGCAAATTCCTTATACATTTTTGACCATTCAAAATTTTCTCCACTTGCTGCTGTTTGAAGATTGTGAAGTGTATCATTTAAAAGTCCTAGTTGTTTAAACCATAGTTTTGCATGTTCTAATTCATTATTTGCAGTATAAGTAAATATTTCTGCAATTTGCTCATATCCTTCTTTTTTTGCTTTATCTGCAAAATAAGAATATTTTGCAAATGCTTGAACCTCTCCTGTAAATGCTGTCATTAAATTTTTATATGTTTTTGAATCTTCTAATTTCATACTAATCTCCTTTTCTTAATTTTAATATACCCCATAGCCATTTGTGTTATACTAACAATCGTATATTTTTATTTTAGAAAGATTAGTATTTTATTGAATTTATAAAAATAATGCTTGAAATAATAAAAACTTGTGCTATAATAATAATGCAAAAAAAATATGCCGCAGTAGTACAACGGTTAGTACCTATGCTTGCCATGCATATGATGACGGTTCGATTCCGTTCTGTGGCTCCAAGGAAATCATTAAATTTAGGAAGGTCAAATTCTAAATTTTAGATATGGAGAAAGGTTGATTTATCAAGATATTTTAGTCTTGTAAGGTCAACCTTTTTTCTTGTTTTTAAAGTCATTTTTCAATAATGGACTAACACCTGAACGGTATTGAAATTATTTTGTTCTATTTAACAAATGAAAAAAAATTTTATTTTTGAGATGATGCTTTAATAGTTTCTTTGATTTCATCTAATTCATTCATAACATCATCTAAAGTATTTGCATTCTTTGGGCTGTTGATTTGACTCTTATATTGTTTTTCTAACTCTTTAATTTTATTAGAATGATCCATCAAAAATGCTGCTGTAAAAAATACTAATAAAAATAAAATCAAAGAAACTATTATTGCAAAAATAAAAAATGTTTTTTCTTTAACATATATTGTATTTGATGCTGCAATTTGAGAAGACAGTTCTAGCCAAATGCCTTTTATATTTGTTAACATTGTTTTACCTCCTTTTTCATCTGATTTTTAATTAACCATATTTTCTAAATCATATTGTTCAAAAATATGGTAATCTTTTACAGAAAGTTCTACATCATAAAACGTTCCATAGGGTTGATATTCTTTTTGATAAATATGAGATTTTTCTTCTAAAATATGACTCAATTTTCCTTCCTTATATGGTATTAATAGTTTTGCCCGAATTGTAGAAGGACCTACATGTGATAGGATTTGATTGAGAAGTTGATCTACATTTAGATTAAGATAATTTGAAAAACGTAAAGAATCATAGCCTAAAATAGATAAATTAGGATCAATCGTTTTATCCCACTTATTCAATAAATATAATGTAGGAATAGAATCTGCTTTTAAAGATGCTAAAACATCCATAACAATATGAATTTGTTCATTTATATAAGGGCTTGAAGAATCAACAACATGGATTATAAAATCAGCATTTTTTATTTCTGCCAAAGTTTGATAAAAAGAAGTAATCAGATTGTGTGGTAGTTTAGAGACAAAACCGATAGTATCTACTAAAATAAATTCTTTCTTATCATAAGTTATTTTTCGGTTGACTGTTGAAAGCGTAGCAAATAGTTGATCCTTTTCTAATACTTGCTTATCAGATCGTTCAGTATAGTTTAAAATAGTATTCATGGTAGAGGATTTTCCCGCATTAGTATATCCAACTAGGGCAACAATAGGAATTTCATTTTTCTTTCTTTTTTCAATTTGAGCTTCTTTCATTTGTTTTAATTTTGCTAATTCAGCTCTTAAATGATTTATTTCACTCATTATATGTCTACGGTCCAATTCGCTTTGAGTTTCACCAGCACCTTTATTTGACATTGCTCCACTCGTTCCACCAATACGAGATTCTTGCTCTCTTAAAAAAGAAATACGTGGTAATAAGTAAAGGTATTTTGCTAGTTTAATTTCTAATGAAGCCTCCTTTGTAGAAGCTCGTTGTTCAAAAATTTTTAATATAAGAAAACTTCGGTCTATGCATTCAGTTTTAAGATATTCGCTTGCATTTCTAAGTTGAGATGGGGTAAGTTCATCATTAAAAATAACAATATCAGCACAAGAAGCTACGATTGCTAGATAAATTTCTGCTAATTTACCTTTCCCTACATAAGTTTTACTATTAGGAGATTTCATTTTTTGAAAGGTTTTATGTACAGTTTCTATTCCAGCAGCGGAAGCTAGATTTTCTAGTTCTGCTAAAGAATAATCAATGTCATATTTGTCATATATTGTTGTTATGGCAACTAAAATGGCTTTCATAAAATCTCACTTCCTTTTTTTATTCCATTATAAACATTTTATTCGTGTATGTAAAGTAAAACAATCGCATATAATAAATCAATGAGGAGGGGGTAACTATGGATGAATTAAATGCTAGAGCTAGGCAGGTTTTTGATTTAATGCGTAAGTATTCATTAAAAAATCATATGAAAACCTTAGGTACTGAATTTTTGATTTTAGCGATGTATGAAACAGAAGATAGTCTGTGTCATTTTCTTTTAGATGAATATGAAATTACGAAAGAAGAAATAGAAGAAAAAACAAAAAATATTTTTATTTTAAGAAAGGATATTGGAGAATATAATTCCTCATTAGAGGCTATATTAAATCAGGCAAAGCTTTTGGCAGGAGAGGGGAACATCTCAGAGGAGCATTTGTTTATGGCAACTTTATTAAATAAAAATACAATTGCTTGCTCCATATTAGAAGCCCTAGATTTAGATATTGATGAGTTAATAGAAGATGTAAAGGATATATATGATTTTGATGATAATAAGAATTCAGAATTAGCATTTGTCAGAAATATAACTAAAGAAGCTAAAAATAATGAACTAGATCATTTTGTTGAGCGTGATGAGTATTTAAAACGTTTAGATGTCATTATCAATCGTAAATATAAAAATAATCCATTATTGATTGGAAATGCTGGAGTAGGAAAAACAGCAATTGTTGAAGGATATGCTAAAAAGTTGGTGGCAGAAAAATCAGATACAACCATTTTAGCTTTAAACTTAACTTCCATGCTTGCAGGAACGAGATATCGTGGAGACTTTGAAGAACGATTTGACAAGTTTATTAAAGAGATAGCAAGCAAAAAAAATGTCATTATTTTTATTGATGAAATTCACACAATTATAGGAGCTGCAACAACAGATGGGAATCTAGATGTAGCAAATATGCTTAAACCTTTATTGGCTAGAAATGGGATTAAACTAATAGGAGCCACAACTTTAGAAGAATATCATAAGACCATAGAGAAGGATAAGGCACTAGCCAGAAGATTCCAAACGATTTTTATCAGCGAACCAAGTATTGAAGAAACAAAGGATATTCTTTATGGAATTAAAGAAGATTATGAAGCTTTTCATAAGGTTCCTATTTCAAATGAAGTTTTAGATTATTTGATTCTTGAATCTAACCGGGCTATTACAAATAAATTTCGTCCTGATAAATGCATTGATATTTTAGATGATATGTTGTCTTTAGCTCATATCATGCATAAAGAAAATGTTACGATAGATGATGTGGATAAAACGATTCAATCTTATATTGGTAATTCAATTTTAAAAACAAATTATACCTTGAATTATGCTTGTTTAGATAAATATCAATGGTTATTTATGAATCATTTACTTGATGAAAAGCCTTTATTAAAATTAAAATATCAAGGAGATAAAGATGGATTATCCTTATTAATGGCGGATTGTAAAAATATATTTAATATAGGACAGGAAGCGGTATTATCTTTAGACTTAGATGGTTATAAGGATTCTTTTATGCTGTCAAGTTTAATAGGAGCACCTCCTGGATATATAGGATATGAGGATGAAGGTATTTTATCTAAGCATATTTTAGCATATCCAAGTTCTATTTTAGTTTTTAAAAATTTTAGTAAAGCAAGTGGAAACATTCAAGGATTTTTAATGAATATGATTCAAAATGGTGTTTTTACTGATCAAAGATCTAGAACCTTAGAATTGAATAATGTTATTGTTGTTTTAGAAGGAATGGAAGAGAAAAATTCTATTGGTTTTTCAAACAAGGAAAGTAAACAAGATGATTTCTTTGATGAGGTTATTGTGAAAAATGAAAGAAATTATTCTAATTTAAATCAATTATATGAGAATGCATTATCACGAATGAATTTTGAAATTTCTTTTGACTTTAGCATAGATAATACAAATAAGAAGAAAGTTAATACATACCTATATGAATTTACTAGAAAACATCAAAATGGAAAATATGAAATCAAAAAAGAGGATGTATTTGATTTTAATGTTTTATCAGATTAATGTATAGCAATCATTTTAGCTTTATGTTAAAATAGGAGTATAATTTAGTGAGGTATTCCTATGATAAGAATAATTACAGATTCAACCAATGATTTGGATAAAGAAACATTAGAAAAGCATAATGTTATGGTTTTGCCATTATATGTGAATTTTTCTGATGCTTCATATAAAGATGGGGTTGATATTACAACACCTGAATTGTATAAGTTGGTGTCAGAAAAGAAAGAATTGCCAAAAACGGCAGCAATTCCCATGCAAACCTTTATTACTGTATTTCAAGAAATTGTTGACCAGGGCGATGAAGTGATATTTACAGGTATTTCTAAGCAAATGTCAAAAACTTATGAAAATGCTGTATTGGCTTCAAGAGAGGTTAATGAGGAAAAAATATTTGTTGTTGATTCTATGAATTTATCTACAGGTATTGGGCTTTTGGTTTTAAAGGCTTGTAAGTATAGAGATGAAGGAAAAACTGCTAAGGAAATTGCTTTATTATTAAACCAGGATAATAAACGTGTATTATCACAGTTTGCGATTGAAACAATGGAATATTTACATAAAGGCGGAAGATGTTCTAGTTTGGCAAAAATATTTGGAACTCTTTTAAAAATAAAGCCTATGATTGCTGTTCGAGATGGTAAAATGCATGTTGCCAAAAAGCCACATGGTAAGATGCAAGTAGCATTAGATATTATGATAGAACAAATAAAAAAAGATTTACCTAGATTAGACCCAGATATGGTTATTGTTACACATTCTTTGGCTTTTGAATCTAATGATTATATTAGAAGTAGATTATCTGAATTTTTAGGAGATATTCCAATTTTGTCTACCGTAGCAGGATGTGTCATTTCTTCCCATTGTGGTCAGGGGACAATTGGAATTTTATATATGGTAAAAGATGAACATAATGATGTAAATGAAGCCTAGTTTCTAGGCTTTTCTTTTTTAAAAAAATAGTTTCAATTTTAATGTATCATGTTATAATATGGATTAAGAAAAGACAGGTGATTCTCATGGAAAATAAACTAAAGGATATAAGTTTACATTTATTAGATTTAGGAAAAAGAAATCGTTTAATCAATTATAAATCAGAAGGGTATCGAACAATAGAAATATTAAATGAGGATAAAATGACACTATTTGAAAAACTAGTTAATGGTACCACTTTAACATTTTTTGATTTAGATTCTGTTATAGAAAGATATAAGAAAACGATTGATGGAACAGATTTAGAGATTTCAGATTATTCCAAAGGAAAAGTAAAAGATATTACAAAAACTCTATTAAAATCTAATGATATTTTAGCTTATAAAAAAGGAGCTAAATTAAGTAAAGTTTTAAAAATAATATATAGGGAGTATCGCCAAACTTTAATGGAAAAAGGAATCAATCCTTTGTTTATGACTTTTGGTTTGGTTGAATATAAAGAAAAAAAAGATACCTATTTAGCGCCCTTACTTTTAATTCCTGTTACTTGTACATCAGAAAATGGTATTTACAAGATAAAGGAATATGAAGATGAAATTATTTTAAATCCTACATTAGCTTATTTATTAAAAAGTGAATATTCTTTAGAATTGCCAGAATATAATGAGGAACAATCTTTAGAAGACTATTTTTCTATCATTCAATGTAGATTAGAAGAAAGACAAATGCAGCTTCTTTCAAATATTTCTTTTGGAATTTTCTCATTTTTGAAAATGAATATGTTTAATGATTTAATGAATCATATGGATTTAGTTTTACAAAATGAAAATATTCGTCGTATTTTTGGAGAGCCTAGTGAAAATATATCAAATCAGCAGTATCCAATATATCCTGTAGTTGATGCAGATTCTTCACAGATTAGTGCTATAGAGGCTGCTGCATCTGGAATGTCTTTTGTCTTGCAAGGGCCACCAGGATCTGGTAAAAGTCAGACTATTACGAATATTATTGCAACTATGATTGCGAATGATAAAAAAGTATTATTTGTATCAGAAAAGCAAGCAGCGTTAAATGTAGTATATGAGAATCTAAAAAGGGCAGGAATAGAGAGTTTTTCTTTAGAACTTCATTCCCATAAAGCAAATAAAAAGGATTTTATAAATGAATTATATAAAACAGCTTCCTTGCCAAGATATGATATTCATACAGATGCTGAGGATGTGAAGTTTAAATATGAATACTATGTGGATAAATTAGAGGAATATCGCCACGCTTTACATGAAATTATTCCTAGATTAAATCGGAGTATGTATACTGTTTATTCTGATTTTTTGAAATTAAAGCAATCAAATTTTTCTTATCAAATTAAAAATATTGCTAGTTATAATTATACAGATTTAGAAAAAAGAAAAGAAGCTTTAGAACGATATGCAATTTTTTCAAAGAATTTAAGTTATGATTATCGCTCAGGTCCATTTTATGGTTTTATATGTACAGATTTAAATTATATTCGTTTTCATGCTAAGCAGGATTTAGAAGCGCTTCTTCAGTTTTATCAGATGCTTTTTAACTTAAAAAAAGAAATTGAAAAGGCATTGCCAATTCATGTCTTGAATTATCTTGATTTTTTAAATAAGTTAGAGGTCTTGGAACGTATTGTGCATTTAAATCATTTTTTCCCATTTTATTTTATTAAAAAAGACAGGGAAAAGTATATTGAATTTATTGAAAATCATCTAAAAGCAAAACAATATTTGGAAAAATCAACATTAGAAAATTTTTTAGATTTGAAGATTATAAACTCTAAAGTTTTGGATAACCTATTAGAATTTAAATATTTTTCTAATCAAAGATTTAAAATTTTTTATAAGAAATATCGTGAATTAAAAAAAGAG
>JAIDKZ010000160.1 GCA_029051735.1 Anaeroplasmataceae bacterium
ATATTCTATTGTCACAAAGAAATAGAATTTAAAAATAGCAAATAAAATTAAACTAATTAAAAGTAATACAAAAGTAGAAATGATAAATCCAATCCATATAAGTAATAAATTCTTTAATATTATATTGAGAAGTATTTTTTCATTTTTCTTATAATAAATATTTTCAATATAATAAACCTCTTGTGATTTAATTCCTTTTATCATTGCCAAAAGAAATAAGCTTATTCCCATAATTCCAGTACTCAAATATAAGTATACATCAGCAACTTTGAAAAAATTATCAAATACTAATTTTTCTTCAGAAAGGAATATTCCTTTTGAATAAAATGTATGACTTGAATTAAGTGCAATGGATTGTAATTGCTTAGTATTTAAAGGTTTAGACCCTATAAATAAATACTCAACAGAGAAGCTTAAATTTTCTTTATCTATTTCTTCCCTAGCAAATAAATCTTCATCACAGTATATTCTTTGTCTTATTTCTTCATTCTTTGCCTCATAGATTCCTACTATCTGACATTTAAAACTTTCATTGAAGTAGTTATCCTTGTAAATAGTAACAAAATCTCCTATTTGTATTTGCTCTTTTTCTGATAAATACCTAGAAATATATAAACCTTTTTTTTCTTTAAGGCTATCAACAATAAATTCTTCATTAGAAGTGTAATGAAATGCTTCTTTTATGTGATTAGAAATAAGAAAACTATATGTTCCAATTGCTTGTACACTATTTGGTTTCATATAGAAGCTTGTCCAATAATTTATATCACTTCTCATTTCTTTATCTTTTAAAATAGATTGATATTTTTTTAGTTTTTCTTCTTGAGTTTTTAAAATATCAGGTAAATCATTTAAAGTATATTGTTCTTCCCCCTCTTCCATAAAAGAAGTATCAGACAAATAACTATATTTTTGATTTGAAAAATTTGTAATAAAACTTTTAGTTAGAAGAATGGCACCAATTAATATAAAAGTAATTATAGCTTGGAATAAAATCGCATAACTTTCTTTATTTGGATAAAACAATTTTTTGAATTGCAATTTACTCAGTTTCATATGGGGTTACCTTTTTATTTTCTATTTTATAAATTTTATGAAAGTAAGAATCAAATTCACTACTATGGGTAACAATGAAAATTGTGCGATTTAACTTTTGATGAATTTCTTTTAGACTATCCATAACAATTTTAGCATTTTGAGGATCAAGAGATCCAGTTGGTTCATCACAAAGAAGAATATTTCTATTAGATAAAACTGCTCTAGCAATTGCTACTCTTTGCGCTTCTCCGCCAGATAGATTATCTGGATAACGATCTTCTAAATTTTTTAAATCTAATAATTCTATAACCTCATTATATTTATCTAAATCAACAGGTCCTTTTAGATTTTTTAAAGGCATTAAAATGTTTTCTTTTACTGT
>JAIDKZ010000161.1 GCA_029051735.1 Anaeroplasmataceae bacterium
CTTATAATCGTTTAATTGCTTTTAATTATGATCATTCTCCAATACCTAAAGCAAAGATTAATAAAATCAATGATCAGCATTATGAGAATGCATTTTATGAGGACTGTGTATTTGATGCGGTTTTTATAAATGGATCTTCTAAAAAAGAGATCAGTCTCGTTTATTCTAATCAGGAAATCCCTTATGAGCATATTTTAGGAGAACTTCCTGTTGATGAGGAATTATATATTATTTTTCCCAAAAACATGATAGATGACTATTCTTTAGAATATTCTGAATATGTGAATTATGATTTGAGAGTAAACTCCTATTTTAGATATAAATTTGTTGGCTTTGGATCCTCTGCATATGTAAATACTCCTGTATTAGTTTCAAATAT
Source organism: Anaeroplasmataceae bacterium (assembly GCA_029051735.1). GTDB lineage: Bacteria > Bacillota_I > Bacilli_A > Acholeplasmatales > Anaeroplasmataceae > Pelethenecus. The sequence continues at coordinate 380 of JAIDKZ010000161.1, forward strand.
GAAGGAAACTATGACAGATATTATTTGTAAAATTGTTTATCGTCAGGATGTATCTATGGAGATCAATGTTCCAAAGATAAATAAAACATATAAAGGAAATTTTATTAATCAAAGAGTTGGTGTTCCTACATTATATTTACCAAAAGAACTAGAGTCATATCAAAATGAACTTGATATGAAGATGATTTTAAAAAATATATATCCTGCGAAACTTCCTGAATTTTCTTATGACTATGTGGATTATGCAAAAGAAGAATTTTATTTTTCATTACCTTTTGAATATTTGATTGAAGCTGATGATATATACGAGCTGACGGTATATGCATCAAAGCCAAAGGAATGTATCAAGAATTTAGAGGCGTTAGGTTTAACTGTTCTTCGCCCTTCTATAGGGTATAATGACTTTTCTGTTAATCTTTTATTGCTTTACATTTATGTAATTATTTCTATTATTGTGATTTTTGTTTTATCTTTTATTTGTTATGCAGTTTTATCACGTATCTATATTTCTAAAAATAAAGAATATACCGTTTTTAGATCTTTAGGTATAATGAATAAGCAGATGAATAAAATTGTTTTACTTGAGATGGTGTTTATTGCTTTAGTGGCATCCATTCTTGCTTTCATAGCTATGTATGTTATATACTTTACTACACATTGGGCATTTTTAAATATAGTTACCTATAATACATTTGGCATCACTTTATTGTATTATATCACCATCTTCTTATTCTCTATACTTATCGCAAGAAGATTTAATAGAAGACTTTTCAAATTAAGTGTTCAAACTTCTTTAAAAGGAGATGTGGCAAGAAATGATTAAAATAAAAAAGTTAAATAAATATTATTTTAAAGGAAAACGAAATGAATTACATGTTATAGATGATACAAATTTGGAGTTGCCAGATAAAGGATTAATCTCTATTTTAGGTCCATCTGGTTCTGGTAAAACCACATTGCTAAATGTAATTGGAGGCTTAGATAAAGCTAGCGGAACCATTACTTATGAAGAAAAGTCAATTCGCAATTCTAATATGCGTAAGGTAGATGCTTATCGCAAGGATCATATTGGTTATATTTTTCAAAATTATAATCTTTTACATGAAGAAACTGTTTCTGAAAACTTAAGAATTGCTTTAGAAATGGTTGGAGTTACAGATAAAGAAGAAGTTGAAAAGAGAATTGAATATACTTTAAAAGCAGTTGGTATGTTTAAATTTAGAAAAAAACAAGCCTATGCTCTTTCAGGTGGGCAACAGCAAAGAGTCGCAATCGCAAGAGCTCTGGTAAAAAATGCCAAGATTATTATCGCTGATGAACCTACTGGAAATTTAGATAATGAAAATACCATTGAAGTCATGAATATTTTAAAGAAGATTTCTAAAAATACTTTAGTTCTTTTAGTTACACATGATATTAAAATTGCACATTTTTATGCGGATTATATTGTAGAAATTAAAGATGGAAAGATTTTATCTTTTAATAAACAGGAAGAAGATATTTCTTTATCAACAAATTTATCAAATCGAGTTTACTTAAAGGATCTTCATCAAAGTGAAGTGAATACAACGCTTGGGACTACAAGGATTTTTAAAGATAAGGATGAGGAATTTAAAATTGATATAGATATCATTGTCAGAAATGGAAATATTTATTTAAAATCAGATCAACCAATTAAGTTAGTTGAATCATCTAATCTTAAACTTATAGATGATCACTATAGAGATTTAAGTTCAAAGACTTTTGAAGATATTTCTTATGATACCTCATGGTTTGAAAATAAAAAAAGAGGGATCAAGGAATTTTTATATTCCTTTTGGCAAATTATAAGAAAAGCTTTTCTTACTTTTAAAAATGTAAATAAGAGAAGTAAGGTCTTATATTTTGCATTTTTCTGTATTGGTGTACTTTTAGGAGCCAGTGTTATTTGTACAATTAATTTTGCTACTCCTGATACATCTGAATTCTTTTATGCTCAAAATGAATACAAGATGATATCTCCAGATCACACCTTTACTGAAGATCCCATAATAAAAATAAAACAAAACTTCAATGGTAATACCTTAATAAAACCTTCAATAATAAATGAAGAGGATTCATTAATTTTCAAATTAGATATTACATACCATAAACAGGTGAGATTGAAATTAAATACCATTGTTTTACGATGTGTAGAAGAAGATATTAGATTAATTTATGGTTCATATCCAAAACAAGAAAATGAGGTAGTGATTGATGCAAAAAATGCTCGTTTAATCAGTAATGAGTATGGAATAGGATCACCTCTTCAAGAGGCACTTGGAGATATGATTGAACTCCATTCAAAAGAAGGCGCAATTAAGGAAGCTAAAATCGTAGGTATTTGTGATTCAGCGCAAAAGGCAATTTATACCACAGACGAATTTTATACAAAATGGCTATGCTATAGAGATATTAGTTTTTTTGGTGATTACAGATATTATGAAAAAGAAGTAGATGCAAATGGAAATCCTCTTTATGAGGTAATATCAGGCAAGTTAGAACCAGCGCAAAATAATTTTTTTGGCGGATATACAAACTTACAGGCTTTAGTACATGAAGATAATATTGCTTATCTTAGAAAAGAAACCATAGGATATAATGGGAAAAGTTATAAGATTGTAGGAACATATAAATATAAAAA
>JAIDKZ010000162.1 GCA_029051735.1 Anaeroplasmataceae bacterium
GTGTTTATGGTTGCATATGTTTACTATTGTTCCTCCTTAATTTAATCTTATATCAAAAAAAAGATATAAATATTTAAAATAAGGTTGACAATTATTTGTCAAAGTGGTATTATACTAAAGGAAAATAAATATGTGGAAAGAAGAAACGCCCGTTTCTCGCCTGATTGATGAATTGGTAGGCAAAAAGTCACTTAAGTAGAAGTAATATTTTAAGGAAATTTTTATGGGGCGTTTGTGCGTCCCATTTTATTTTATAGCACAAGTGGGGGTGAAAAGTATTAATAAGCAAAAAAGAGGAGCAGAGGATATTGTAAATGAACAAATTCGCTGCAAAGAAATGCTAGTAATTACAGATAAGGGAGAAAAGCTAGGTGTATTACCTCGTGTAAAAGCTCTAGCAGCTGCTGAGAATCGAGGATTAGACTTGGTTTTAGTATCACCAGATGCCAATCCACCAGTAGCAAAAATGATGGATTATTCTCGTTTTAGATTTGAACAACAGAAAAAATTAAAAGAAATGAGAAAAAATCAGAAGATTGTCGTTGTTCAAGAAATTCAGCTTTCTCCAACAATAGAGAAACATGATTTTGAGACAAAGGCAAGAAAAGCAAAAACTATTCTTGAAAAAGGAAATAAGGTAAAAATATCTCTTCGCTTTTTTGGACGTATGATTGTTCATCAAGATTTAGGTAAAGAAGTCATTGAACGATTTGTTCAAAGCCTAGAGGAAGTTTCTACAGTTGAATCACCAATTCGATTAGATGGTAGAACCTTATTCGCAGTAGTTGCGCCAAAAACAACAAAAGATTAAGGAGTGAAAATTATGCCAAAACAAAAAACACATAGTGGCTTAAAGAAAAGAATTAAAGTTACAGGTAGCGGAAAATTAAAACGTGGTCATGCTTATACAGGACATTTAAAAGTAAACAAAACTCATAAGCAAAATAAACAATTATCAAAAAGTGGATTAGTACATGAAAGTGATATGAAACGTATTAAACCATTAATTTCTAATTTACTATAATTTTAAGGAGGTAGAAGAATATGCCAAGAGTAAAAGGTGGATATACCACAAGAAGAAGACGCAAAGCTGTATTAAAACTTGCAAAAGGATATTATGGCTCAAAACATACATTATATAAAACTGCACATGAGCAAGTAATGAGATCTTTAGCTTATGCTTATCGTGATAGAAAAGCAAGGAAAAGAGATTTCCGTAAACTTTGGATTAGCCGTATTAATGCTGCTTGCCAATTAAATGGATTAAAGTATTCTAGATTTATTAATGGTCTAGCAAAAGCAAATATTTCTATCAATAGAAAAATGTTAGCTGAAATGGCAGTAAATGATCCTACTGCATTTGCAAATTTATGCGAATTAGCTACACAGGCTTTAAGCAAGAAAACAAAACCTGCAAAAGCAGAAAATGTTGTTGTTTTAAAACCACTTTCAAAGAAAACAAAATAAATTAGTATAAAAAAACTCATTACCCTTCAAAAAAGTAATGAGTTTTTTATTAATTTAAAAATTCTAAAATATCTTGATAGACTTTTTGATGTTCATCTTCATTTAAAATTTCATGACGCATATTATCATAAATAATTTTTTTGATATTTGTATATCCTGCTTTGCTTAATGTTAAAGTAGAATCATTTAAGCCTTTTTCCCCTAAAGTACAAGGATCCAAATCCCCAACTACCATTAAAATAGGTTTTTCAGGATTATCTACTACATAATTTTTATACTTATGCATGTTTTTCACTAAATGAAATAACGCTTTATAAGCAGAAACTGTGAAAGGAATATTGCAATAGGGATCATTTAAATAATTATTTATATTTCTTCGACTAACAGACACCCAATCTGCCTTTGTTTGAGCATTTGGAACAGATTTCTCAAAAGATTTAAGTGTTTGAGACTCTAAAGTTTTAGAAACATAAGTATTAGATTTAAACAAGCCAATTAAATTTGCTAGAAAAATCCCAAAATGACAGCCAAACTGATATGCAGGAACACCAGATAAAACGATTTTCTTGTAACGACTTGCATTATTTTGAATTAAATTTCTAGAAATAATTGTTCCCATAGAATGGGCAAAAAGATAGACATCTTGTGTAGGAAATCTTTCATTAATATATTCAGTAATTGATACTTGATCAGCAATTAAAGCTTCCCATGGCTTTTTTCCTTCCATAAATCCCAATAATGTTGCATTAGGACCATGACCACGCAGATCAGAAGTAACAACTGAATATCCATGTTGATTTAAAAACTCTGCAAAATCTGCATATCGTTCTTGATGCTCTTTCATACCATGAACAATTTGTACAACACCTTTAGAGTTGGCTGCCTCATATACAGTTAAATATAAACTATGTAATTCATAGGAAGATTTTATAATTATTTTTTCCATTTTTTTACCTTTCTAGCTACGCACTGGCTGTGCTTTTAAGCGTTCATATATATAGTTTTTAGCATCCTCTAAATTCATATTCAACACAATAGCCGTTTCATTAAAAAGTTTTTTTTCAGCTTGTTGTAAGAATTGAGTATCAAAGGATCCCAAGGTTTTCTTTTCCAATTTTTTATCTTCAATCAAATGATATAGCATTTTCAAAAGTTGAATGGTATCAGTTATATTATTAGAAGTAATAAGTTGCTGAAATTTGATTTTTCTTTCCTTATTATCTTTCATATATTCGCTTGACAAAACAACAGAATCACTTATAGCTTTTGTTAAATTTTGTTTAGTGAGAATAGGACGCAAAAAACTGTTTGCCTTATCACAAGGCATCATAATTGACATCTTATTATGAATGGTTTGCAATTTATAAAAATCATTATTTAAAGAATCATTATGAATTTGATCTAATATAATACATAATCCATGTCCATTATGCATAACATAATCACCAATAACAAACATTTTTGCCCCTCCTTTTTCTCTTTTTTTCGAAATATCCTCGATAGTATCATTATATCATATTTTTATAAAAAATGCTAGTTGGTTTTAAAGTTTTTCTACTTGGTTGTTTCTATTTGTAAAAAAGTATGATAAAATATACTTGTTTGTATAATTTTAAAAATATGAGGTGTTAATATGAACAAGTATGATGTTGTAATCGTTGGTGCTGGACCTGCTGGAATATTTGCAGCTTATGAACTTCACCAAAAAAATCCAAACTTAAAAGTATTATTGGTAGATAAAGGACATGATATTTATCATAGAAATTGTCCTGTCCTAAATCATAAAATCTCTAAATGCCCAACAGATAAATATGGACATTCTGGATGTCACCCTGCTTGTTCAATTACAAATGGATTTGGTGGTGCTGGCGCATATTCAGATGGTAAATTCAATATTACTAGTGAATTTGGAGGTTGGATGACAGATTATTTAGATCCTAACCTTGTTGAAGAATTAATATCCTATGTTGATGAAATAAATTTAAAATATGGTGCCCCAAAAACAATTACAGATCCAACAACGGATAAGGTTAGAGAAATTGAACGAAGAGGTTATGCAGTAGGATTAAAATTATTACGAGCAAAAGTAAGGCATTTAGGTACAGAAAACAATCTAAAAATCATGGCTAGAATTTTTGACGATTTGCAAAAATGGATAGATATGAGATATGAGACTGAAGTAACAGACATTATCATTGAAGAACAGCAAGTCAAAGGCATAAAAATTAAAGATGAAACTATTGTTTGTAATGAAGTGTTTTTAGCAGTAGGAAGAGATGGTGCAACATGGCTTCAATCTATTTGTGAGGAGCATAGCATTGGTTTAACCCATAATCAGGTAGATATTGGAGTTCGCGTTGAAACAAATGATGTTGTCATGGAAGAAATAAATAAAAATCTTTATGAAGGTAAATTTATTTATCGTGCATCTGTTGGTACAGTAGTGAGGACATTTTGTTCCAATCCAAGTGGACATGTTGTTGTAGAAAACCATAGTGGTACTATTTTAGCAAATGGACATGCTTACGCAGATCCAAAACTAGGTAGTAAAAATACAAATTTTGCTTTATTGGTATCACATAAATTTTCTGAACCATTTGATAAACCAAACGAGTATGCCCATGAAGTATCTAGATTGGCAAATCAATTGAGTTGTGGCTCTGTTATTGTTCAACGGTATGGAGATATATGTAAAGGTAGAAGAACTACACAAAAACGTTTGGATGAAGGTTTTGTCAAGCCAACATTAAAAGAAGCTGTACCTGGAGATTTAGGTCTTGTACTTCCATACAATACAATGAAATCTATCATTGAAATGATTGAAGCTTTAGATCATGTAACTCCTGGTATTGCAAATGAACATACATTGTTTTATGGCGTAGAGGCAAAATTCTATTCTGCACGTCCTGTCACAAACGAACATTTTGAAACTAAAGTAAGAGGTTTATACATTGGTGGAGATGGTGCAGGTATAACAAGAGGATTAGCTCAAGCTGGCGCAAATGGTGTTTGGGTTGCAAGAGATATTGTATCAAAATATAAATAAATATGTGGCATGAACTCTAACAGAATTCATGCTTTTTCTTTTGAAAAAATATTGTCAAATTATCGAATACGCTTTATTTTTCTAATTTTGTCGAAGGACTAGGAGATTCAAATCTTTTGGATTATAATCTTTTTGGTGATTAAAATGAGTTTAAATGTGGGAGTATATGTAAAAAAGGATATCTTAATTTTACGATTAAAAGGAGAATTAGATGATGTTAGTGTGACAGATTTAAGGTTACGCATTTCAAATTATATTGATGGATATAAAATAAAGCATCTTGTATTAAATTTAGGGGATTTAACATTTCTAGACTCCTCTGGGATTGGATTTATAATTGGAAGATATCATCAATTACGAAAGAAAAATGGAGACATAACAATTAGCAATATCAACAGCCGAATAGAAAAAATTATTTATATTTCTGGATTAGGTAAAATATGCAAAATACGTGAAACAGAAGAAGCAGCAAAAATAGCATTAAGTGAAATATAATTAAAAATTGAGGAGAAAAGAAAATGTTTAATGAAATAAAAATGAAATTTATATCAAGAAGAAGTAATATTGCAATCA
>JAIDKZ010000163.1 GCA_029051735.1 Anaeroplasmataceae bacterium
CAGGTTTGTATGTATCATGTGCTCATAGAAGATGCAAATAAAATTAGACAAAATTATAAAAAATATCTAATAGTGATACCACTTTTAGCAGTAGCATTTTATGGATTATCTATCTTAATTTCTTTTATTATTGATCTATTTATAAATGATGTATCCATCAATCAAAATGATATAGAAAATATGATTCTACATGGAAGTGCTTTTTTAACTTTTGTTTCTGTAGTTTTGATAGCACCTCTTGTAGAAGAATTAATTTATCGTAAAGCTATTTTTAATTTGCTTGAAAAAAAACCAATCTGGCTTTCTTACTTAGTTTCAGGGATATGCTTTATGATTCCCCATATGATTTCATCAATAGGAAAGTTTAGTGTGGGGGATTGGTTGTTCATGTGTATTCCTTATCTTTCAAGTGGCTTAATGCTTTGTGGAATTTATCATTATACTGGTAAGAATATATATGCTTCATGGTTTGCACATTTTGTTAATAATTTTATTGCATTTATATTAATTTTTGCTGCATAAGGAGAGTAAAATGTTAAAAAAGAACTTAGACACATTTAATTCAATTTTTAATAAACTAGGAAAAGAACATGCTATATTAACTGCTGGAAATAAAACTACTGGCTTTAATTGCCTAACTGTTTCTTGGGGTGGAATTGGCACATTATGGGGAAAAAATGTTTGTTTTGTTTTTGTTAGAAAAAGTCGATATACACATCAATTTATTGAATCTACTGACTCTCTAACATTATCGTTTTTACCTCATACTTTTCAGGAGCAAGTAGATAAAATTATAGGAAAGACAACTGGAAAAGGAATAGATAAAGTTTCTTTAGCTAATCTACATTACACCTATGATCCTGACTATGATGGAGCATATATTGCAGAAGCATATCAAGTATTGAAAATGAAAAAAATAAACACTTTAGAACTTGATAAACTACCTCCAAATATAAAAGAAGAATATTATATTAATCAAGATTATCATACAATGGTAATATGTGAAATTAAACAATATTTAGAAAAAGAGGATAAATAATGAATTATATTGATCTACATTGTGATACAATTATGCAATTGATGCAGCAAGAAAATTTAGCACTGAAAAATGCTCCTACACAAGTAAACTTAGAAAAACTCATATTAGGAGAATCATTATTACAATGTTTTGCAATGTTTGTAAATTTAAAGCAAGTGGAAAATCCATTTGAATATGGAATGGAAATGATTGATTGCTATTACAAAGAATTAGAAAAAAATCAAGATCTTATAGCGCCTGTTTTTAAGTATTCAGATATTGAAAAGAATCAAAAGGAAAATAAAATTTCTGCATTATTAACCATAGAAGAAGGCGCTGTAACAAAAGGAAATCTTTCACATCTAAGAAATTTATATCGATTAGGAGTCCGAATGATTTGCTTGAACTGGAACTATGAAAATGGAATAGGACATCCAAATTTCATCTTGACAGAAGGAAAAAAGCCAGATTTCCAAACACCAAACACCAAAAATGGATTAACAGAAAGTGGTCTTAATCTTATAAAAGAAATGAATCGATTAGGAATGATAATTGATGTTTCCCATTTATCAGATAAAGGGTTTTATGATTGCATTGCAAATTCAAATAAACCTATTGTCGCCTCTCATTCTAATGCAAGAGCAATATGCAACCATGTTCGCAATCTAACGGATGACATGATTTTCCAACTGCATAAAAATGGTGGTGTTATGGGAATTAATTTTTGTGCAGCATTTTTAAATGATGATGAAGAGATAGGAAAACAAACGATAAAATGTGCAATAGAGCATATGCAATATATCAAAAATTTAGTTGGAGTAGATGTTATTTCCATAGGAAGTGATTTTGATGGAATCAATCCAGATATTGAACTAAAGGATGCAGCAGGTATGCAAAAATTATTTGAAGAAATGAGAGAAGCAAATTTTACAGAAGAGGAAATAAAAAAAATAGCTTTTAAAAACTTTTTAAGAGTTTTAAAAGCCAATTTGAATGAATCATTTATTTTGTCATAATTTCTTCTACATAATGAACATATTGAAATTGACCAAATTCCTTAAGAATTGCTTTATGGTCAATTTTTCTTTTTCCTAGAATTCTTAGTTCTATTGTATAAACACTTAATCCGGTTTTTAAATAAGCTTGATTATATTCTACAGACAAAATTTTATAATTCATATCACGAAGACAATCAATAAAATCAACTAAATGTTTATCCTCTGCTAATTCAACATGAATTGCAAATTGACGTGCTTTAGAAGTTAAAAGATTTTCAATACCTGGTAAAACAGCCAAAACCCCTACAATCACTAAAGTTGCAATAACAGATAAAGTATAAAAGCCAATTCCTATAGAAAGTCCCATACATGCACAAGCCCATAATCCAGCAGCAGTAGTCAAACCACGAACTTGATTCCTAGAAGTAAACATGATCGTACCAGCACCTAAAAAACCAATTCCAGATATGACCTGAGCTCCTAATCTCGCTCCATCTCCCATATTTGTTGCCCTAGATAAAAATTCATTTGTAAGCATTGCAACAGTAGCTCCCAAACAAACAACAATATAAGTTCTAAATCCAGCTGCATGTTGTTTAACTGCTCGCTCTAATCCAATAAGACCTCCACATAAGATAGCTAATACTAATCTTATAATTATAGTCGCAAAACTAATATCTGCCAACCATGATGCACCTGTAATTTTTACAAAAGGGTCGACGATTTCAAACAAAAACATAGTTATATCACCTAAAATTATTGTACCATAAAACTTTTTTAAATAAAAGAAATAATGAGAAATTTGTTTCATTCTTTCTTTTTTGCTATTTTTTTCATGAAAATAAAGAAGAAATAGCAAAAAAAATGAAAAAACTTAAAAAAAATGTAAAAAAAGGCTTTACAAATCAAAGAAAAAAGAGTAATATATATGCGTATAGTGGCTCTTATATATATTATCTCCCAATTTACTCAAGTCACTATATGGCGTCGCAAGACGCCCTTTTTTTACTTTTTATGCGAAAGCTCTTTACAAATCGACAAAATAAGTGTATGATATAAACGTGGCAGTCGTATACTTATCTCCCAATTACTCCGACTGCCATGGCATCTTTGGATGCCCTTTTTAGTCAATATTAGTCTTAAGACTAATTCCCAAATCAAATGACATGAAAAAAATAAATGAGGCACAAGTTTTTATTTTCTGTGCCTCATTTATTTTTTCATAACTCTATTAATTTTGCATGATAAAGCTTGTACCATAAAAATCGTTCTAATCGATTTTGACTATTTGTAAAAGTAAATAGGCTACATGCTTCCCAGATAAAAACCCAAGAAAAAATTTCAATAATTCCCTGAAAGATAAAATTCACCTTATACCAATCCATAAAACCATATACTGCAAAAAGAAGAGCCCCTATTCCTAAAACGATGCTTGCTATAACATTTGTTTTATGAATATTAAAAGTTGCTTTTTTAAACAAAATGGCATAATGCATATGAATTAAATTCTTAATTTTCTCTTTTTCTTCACTGCTCGTATCACTTGAAAATTGAATTTGAATTTGTAATTTTTGATTTTTTTTAATAAATTGATAAGTCTTTTCTATAAAATCAAATATATCTTGTTTTAACAGTGAATTGTTGCTAAATTCTTGGTAGATATCTTTCTGGCTTAAGTCAAGAAAAATTATAGAGTTGTCTTTATCTTCCTCAAGATTTAACATTTTTTTATCTGTTTTATAT
>JAIDKZ010000164.1:0-2089 GCA_029051735.1 Anaeroplasmataceae bacterium
ATTACGGGAACAAGACTGATAAGCCCGAAACGCCAATCGAATAAGAACAACATTACTATCATTCCGAGCGGCGGCGCAATCGCGCCTGCCATATCAGGCAGTTGGTGTGCAAGATACGTTTCGGTTGCCGCACTACTGTCGTTTACGATACGGCGCACCTTTCCGCTACCGGCTTCACCGATAAATCCAAGCGGTAGTTCGGAAATATGCTTCATTGTCTTTTTCCGCATATTGCCTGCGATTCTGAACGCCGATAAATGCGAACACATAAGCGCACCGACGTAAACCAAAATGGATGCAAGCGCAAAAACGACCGCCATCCAACCGTTAAAAACAATATTCGTTGCTTGCGAAAAATCGGGCGCTACTTCTATCACTTCTTTGATTATGAAGAAAATGTAGACGAACGGCACGAGCGCAAGCGCCGCACTGATAACCGACAACACCCAAGACGAATAAGTAAGATACTTATGCTTTCCTGCATATTGCATAAGTTCGGAAAGATTACCTTTCTTCTTTTTCATAAAATTTACCTCCTGTTTTTGTTTGCATTTTCTTATAAGACCTCCTTAATGATATTTGACTGTTTGATTTGGTTAGCGTAGGCTAACTCATACCCGTTAAAAAAGAGATTATAATAAATCTCCGTTTTACTTATTTAATGGAACTTTGCCAATCCGTAGGCAAGCCGAGCAATTTATCCCAACCGGCATTGAAGAAATCCTGCACTTGCTTGATATAACCACGCGCTTCTTCTCTCGGTAAATCGTGGGCAACTACCTCGAATATGCCGTTGAACATAGCGCTTGATAACATATGGCTCAAATCTGCGCGAACTTCGTTCATTTTGATACCTGCCCTATTGAGCGTATCTATAAACCGCACGGTGTTAGCCGTTTCTATGTCTATCATCTTGTCAATGTAGTATTCGTAGCCGCTTCCTGCACTCTTACAAACTATAAGTTTGAAAGCGTCGAAGTTGTCGTATATTATATCAATCATTACGTCTACTTTGGAATCGACGTAAGTGTGCATTTCCTTATGCTGCTGTTCGGGCGGCAACTCTGCAAAATCGTCTTCCGATTGCGAAAAATAATCGAACAGTTTATCTGCCGCTTCGCCTACAAGTTCTTTGAAAAGTTGGCTTTTATCAGAGAATCGCGCGTAGACCATTCCTGTCGTATAGCCCGCCTTTTCTGCAATGATACGCATTGACGCACCCTTGAAGCCTTTTTCCATAAACTCCTCTTTGGCACAATCCAATATTTTATCTACGGCAAGTTCGTTTTTTATACGCATGTCTTTACTCCTTTATTTGATAACGATGTTATTATAACACTGTTATTTTATATTTGTCAACTGTTTGTAGCACTAAAAATCAAAAACTGCTTTATAATGAAAAGCAATGCCGATAAATTCCGATTAAAGATTGTTTTTTAATAGTTTTTGAAAGCCATAATCACTTTATAATACAAAAAAATGATTGAAAAGTAGAATTCTTATGAAATAGTTATGCTGTCATGAAATATCAAATAAGAGAATTACTAAAATCAAATGATATTATTCCAGTTTCAACATATCTAATAGATGCTTTGAACGTAAATTCAGAATACAATTTTTTTTGCATGTCTAAAAAATAATAATTGCAACTTTTTGCTATCATATTACAAGATTGAGCGAATATGAAATAAACGACATTAGAAATAATGGTCTTTCTTGGGGCAGTAAGATTTTATTCCATAATAAAATCGCCAATTTGCTGTCTTGTCGCGACTGGTTCAAAGATGATCTAATTAAAAATAATACTAATTTAAGAGAAAAGCAAGCTGAAAATATGATATGTTTGTCATAATTATGATGTATTGTTTATGATTAAGGTTAGTGATTAAATTATAATAGGGTTCAAACCCTGTGTCCGTCTGCTACCCTTTTTGAAGATTTGGTACGCTACTTTTCATTCATCATTGACAACAACTGCTTCAATAATTAAGCTTAATAGCGTCAACAAAATCGCAAAACACCCACTAGGATCAATCTTATTAACTGGATCATTGTTACAATAAGAATACAGATTCATTCCATTAATTTT
>JAIDKZ010000164.1:2189-16633 GCA_029051735.1 Anaeroplasmataceae bacterium
TTCAATAGAATCCATATTGATAAACCTACAAGTTTCAGGATCATAGTATCTACTATTTAAATAATAAAGGTTGCTTTCTATGGGTTTCTTACGAATACTTACACTAATAACATTTGAACTCTTCTATTTCTATTTTACTATAAATATAAATCAGTTTCAATTTTTAATCTTGTTCTGCCACAAAAAATACCAACCACAGTAACTTGTAGTTGGTATTAAATCGTCTAAGGGCCATTTGCTAATGTTTAATTATTTTATCGATTTTACTAATATATTTTCCTCAATTACATTCTGGTCAAATTTTATATCCATCTAATTTCATAACCAAAATTCTCTATTTTTTTTATCTCTTTTTTGGAAAGATAACATATAATAGATAATCCTATTCCATTGATGTGTAATCTAGGAATAACTAAGTTTGGAGCAATTAAAGATATATGAAATTTAAAGTATTTCATAGTGAAACTATCTTTATATATAGTTTTTCCCTTATATATTATTTTATCTTTTTCAACAATTAAATAATTTTTCGCACGTTTGTTTAAAATAATAATCACAAGGATAAGAAGACACCATAAAAGAAAACAAGAGATAAAAATTAATAAACTTGGCAAGTTAAATATTTTATCCAAGTTTAAAGAACAAATAAAGTAAGTAAATGAGACTATAATAATACATAGAAATAATGGAAAAAAAATTATTTTTAGCAAATTAGAATATATGTATCTTCTCATATTTTTCTTTTTCCTCCCTTAAATTATAAAATATGGTTTAATAAATGAATTAGCAATTTTAAATCCAATAGTAAACATATTCTCAATTAATAATCTTGCAAAAAAATCACCTTTTTGAGAAAGTAACTTTGTAAATATGGTGTTATGAACACCTGCATATCCACCAAGTGCTCCACCCAAAACAGATAAAGCACCAGATACTGCATTAAATCCACCTTCAATAAACATATTGGATAGTTTAAAATCTTCACTTCTACTGATTCCAGACTTTACAGCATATCCAGCCATACCAGTAACAAAAGCTAAACCACTACCAATTCCTAAAGCCGATCCTATAGATAATGTAAGACCAGTGGAGGTAAATAGTGTCGCTGTTGTCCCACCTAGTGCCGCAGCTCCTACTCCTGCACCTAATACAGTACATATTCCAATACCAAAGCCAGCTGCAAATCCTCCCAATGTCTTTCCAACATAATCCGTCCAATCACCATTAAACCAAATACCATCTTTTTTTACATCTTGATAAATAGCTGTGCCTAATCCTATTCCTGCTCCTATGCCTCCTGCAATTAAACCACCAATTAATAGTGCAGTTAATGTAATCGCAAAACACCCACTAGGATCAATCTTATTAACTGGATCATTGTTACAATAAGAATACAGATTCATTTCATTAATACTACTAGGGTCTAAATACTCAGTGGAATCCATATTGATAAACCTACAAGTTTCAGGATCATAGTATCTACTATTTAAATAATAAAGGTTGGTTTCTACGGGTTTCTTACGAATACTCACATAAATCTAAACTTAAATTATTTAAATCTACTTCCATTTTACTATAAACAAGAAAAAGTTTCAATTTGAATTAAATCCAAATGAAATTAATGTATAGAAAATATGTTTCTTTTATGTGGCAAAATCTTCAAAATAATTGGCAGGATAAGAAAAGTGCCACACTTTTGTATTTTAAACAATTGGGAAACCCAATTTTTATTATTGCTCTGCCACAAGAAAATACCAACCACAAAACTCGTGATTGGTATTAAAATTGTCTAAGGTCCATTAGTATATTTCTATTTTCTTTATTTTATGTGTAATACTAGATCAGATTTAGAATAGAATCGAAAATCTTAAAATAATCGCTAACAAATTCTATTTTTATATTATTTAAAAGTCCACATAAAAATCCAATTATTCTTTAAATCCAAACATATCCTTAAAATCATTAAAACACTTTTCACAAACCCAATTTGTCTGTTTTGTTTTTTCATTATATACTACATACCCCATATTATCATATTCTTCACCTGCCATTGAAAGATCTGTTATTTTTCGAAAACAAAATTCACAATGTTCATGATCATTTTTAGGGGTTGACACAAATTTTACATGTTTAAAATGCCGATTATTTAATTCTCCACGATATCCTTCTAGTCTCCAATCATCTGTCATAAAAATATCCACCTCTTCTATTTTCTCACTCTAAAAAATCTATACAATCTCCACCAGTTTCCTTTGGAGTCTTTCCAATCCCAATGAGGTCCTATCGGATTAGAATGATTCAAATCGGGCCCTAATGATTGTCCTGTCTTAGGATTATAATAGTTTGCATTGGAATTTTTTCTTTGATTAAATCCATCAGGGATTCTATCAGGATTACTCCCTGGATACCTAGGGTTGTATTTCATATAAACATTCCCTGCAATTGTTCCAATTGTTGAAGTAATGTTTAAGCCTATATATAAGCCATTATATAAGTCATCACTCATAGCAGTCCATTGCTGAAGATAATTTTTACCTGTTGCTCCAGCAACTATTTCATTTGCTCCAAAAACAACTGTACCTGCACCTATTAATATAAGTGTACCTCCAGCTATCCATCCCACAGGACCAAAAGATAGTAAACCAACCCCAGTATATATTGCACTTGCTCCAGTAGAAATAGAACTTATGCCTCCTGCAATTTGACTTCCAAATGCTTCTGATAATCCCCAGCTTATCAATGACCCTATTGCTAGGCTAATTAGGAATGTACTAATAGCAAAACACCCACTAGGATCAATCTTATTAACTGGATCATTGTTACAATAAGAATACAGATTCATTCCATTAATTTTATTAGGGTCTAAATATTCAATAGAATCCATATTGATAAACCTACAAGTTTCAGGATCATAGTATCTACTATTTAAATAATAAAGGTTGCTTTGATTATCAAAATAATAGGACCTATATCTCATTGGATTAATACTTGCTATATGATTCTCATTAATTAGTATTTGGTGATTCCCATATGCATCATAACTATATTTTCCTACAATATTACCATTTTCATCATATATCTCTAAGATGTCTCCTGATATATTCTTATTATAATAATATCTTTTTCTTTCTCTTCCTTTGATGTAATCAAATCCTATTATCCCTTCACTACCATAGATATACTCTAATTCTTCTATCTGCATATCTAATGTTAGCCCTTCTTCTATGCTTCCTCTTGAATAACTTTTATAGTTCTTTCTAATCTCTTTTAGAATCTTTGTTCCATCTACAATGTATTCTGTGATTTGATTAGATTGTTTTTTCTTAGTTCTAATATGATTTGCATTATAAGAAAACTCAATATCTTTGTATTTTTTTAATTCTTTTCCTTCCCATAGAAGAACATTATCCTTATAAAGCACTGGATTTCCCATTTTGTCATACTGAATTTCTTTTCCTTGATATCCTGTTAGATAATCATTAAATTCACTATAATTATATTGGATTTCTTTTCGATTTTCAAGAGATTCTGTTAGAGTATAAGAATATATTTCCTTTTGTAGAATGTTACCATTTGTATCATAGTGGTACAATATACTTTGGTTAAGTTCTTCATTATCTTCTCTTACGAGTCGATTTAGAGAATCATAGATGTATCTAGTTTTATTTTGATTTTCTTCTTTTTTTATGATATTTCCTTCTAAATCATACTGATACGTATTAATTTGTGTTTGTTTTCCTATTCTTTTTTCATTTTGAGATATTAGATTTACTGTTCTTCCATTTTTATATAGATATTGATATTGATTAATTATAACTGGATTTTCTATTTTTTGAATCCTATTTAATACATCATAGCTATAGTTTTCTTTTAATAATTGGTCTTGAACTATATAATTAAATTCTATTATATTTTTCTTTTCATCAATTAAGTATTGGTTTAATAGATTTTCTTCCCCTATTTCATATACAATTTTTTGATGATATAAATCATTTACTATAAATTTATTATAGAAGTTTGTTTTGACTCCTATTAATGATTCATCGGCATATACATATTCTATGCTATCTTCTTTAGAATCTTTATAGTGAATTTCCTTTTTTAATTTGTCAGCCTCATATTCATAAGTAATATATGGTAATTCATAATCATTAATAATCTGTCTTATTTCTTTTGTTTTACCTTCTTTATCCACAATTTTTAAATATCCTGTAGAATCACAATAAATCGTTTGGTAGTAAGAGTATAAAGAATTCTTACCATATTGAAATGAACAATATAATGCATCATTAATATACAATTCTTTTTCTTTACCAAGTTCATCATAGACATATTGATACTTCATACCCTTGGTGAAAAAATCTTTCTTGTTATTTGTAATAGAAACTGTATTATAATTTTCATATCCATTATCACTCGCAGATAAAGAAACTGATTGATCACTATAATGCGTATATAAAACATTTCCATTAGGTGTTGTTGTAGTTAAAATAGATGGATGGCTTTGTTCATACTTATATAAATAGCCTAATTCATTTTCCTTAGATACAAGAATACTAGATTCATCTATATCTATTGTTTCTATATAAGCCTCATTTGGGTGACTACTCATATAAGTTATTTGTTGCACACAATCTCCTTGCTTATTATACACAAATTCTGTTGTTTCTCCTGTAGAAACTTGCCGTTTGATTAATTTATTTTGTTTGTTGTAAGTATAAAAAGTTTGTTCTTCATTTTTCTTACAATCAATAAATTCATTATCCTGATTATATCTTGTGTAGGTAATGATTATCTTTTGTGATTCTAATAAATTTTTCTTATTATAATGATTCTGAATTACTTTATTTTCTACTAACGTGTTTTCTTTTTTAAAATACATTCCTGATGAATGATAATTTTCACTATAATATTCAGACACTTTTAAATGATCTTGATTGTATTCACAATGAACAAAATCTCCTTGTACTAAAGCTAAGTCATGGATAATGCAATTGTTATGATTTTCTTTATAATTAAATTCTACATAAAATTCAGAAGGAATCACTCCTCCATTTTCTAATTTTGGCATTAAAATTGGTATGGCAACAAGCTGTTTTCCTTTAATATTTGGATTGAAAGATGCACTATAATTTTTTCTATTTATAGTACAACGTAATTCAAAGAATATCGTAGGATCTGCACTCTCATCTTTTTCCTCACAAAATGGTGTAATTCGATTATAGGCAATTCCTTGATCACTATCTGCTTCTACTAAAGCATATAAAATATAACTAGCTACATAGGAACGAATTGGAGTAATATTATGATAAAATATTCGTTTTTCGTTATCACTAGTAAGTTCAACATTTCGTATTTCTAAAAGTTTTTCGGCTGAAGAACTTACACTACATTGAAAACTACAACATTTAGATTCATATTGATAAGTTATAATTTCTGAAATAGATTCTTTCTTTTCAATATAAACTGTTGTCAAAAAATGATTATCATCAAATAAATAAACCGTTTTTATTCCATTTTCTAAGATATCTATTTCATTTGGATGGTATTTAAATAAAATACTTTCATCAAAATAATAAGTATTTTCTACAAATGAACACCTCTTTAATTCTATTAAAACTTGATCTTGATATTTCATTTGATAACCAAAAGAATTCGTGTCTAAAACTTCTTCTAGCAAATCTTGAGAATATTTAAAACAAACCTTTTTTTGATTTGGATGAAGAATTTCAACTAACTTCTCATTTTGATAATTAAATAAAACTGTTTCTTCTTGATTACTAATTATACTTTGTAATTGATGTTCCTCATCATAATATAGCTCTATACTATTATCTTTTTCATCTACCATTTTCTTAATTTGGTTTTGTTCATTAAATTCGATTTTTAAAGCTTGTTCATAAGAATTGAATAAGATGCATAATCTTCCATATACATTATACCCTTGTATAACTCCATCTTCTGTAAGAATATACATCTCAGGTGTTTGATGAAGTAATGTTTTTTTCTCATTTTCTTTCTGCTGTAGTTGTTTTTGGTTTCTTTTGATTAAAAGATCTGTTCTAAGAATTAAAGACTTGTAATATTTTGAATACAGTTGTTTTTGGTTTTCTTCATATTCAGTTAAAATTTCTTGATACTCTCTTTCTTTATTATGAACTATATTCTGCTTAGAATATATTAACTTTTGATATTCCCAATCCGCTAATTCTATTTTATGGGCCAACTCCTGTATTCGCTGATTACAACTTGAGATTTTATCTGTGAACTGTTGTTCGTGATAAGCAATTTTTTGTTCTTCTGCATCAAGTTTGTCAAATTTGGCACTTGCGTATTTGTGCAAAAGCGTATTAAATTCTGCTAATTTTCCATCTTCATCTACATAAGATAAACGTTTCAATTCAAAATCATATTCTATAGAATGATTTCCATTCTTTTTTAAACCACCTATGTTTTGAATTTCTTTATGCATAAGATTGTAATATTGAGTCTTTTCTAAAACTAAATCATTTTTTTCATTGATATTTGGTACATTGCATTGTAAATCAACGAGTTCTTCACTACATTGCTGATATGCTTTTTTTGCATTTTCTAGTTTGAGATATTTGCTGTTTTCTTCATATTTTTTATATTCATTTAAATTAAATGTTAAGTCTTCAATGGAATGCTTTAACTGATAAATTTCTTGATCTAATGCATATAAATCTTGATTCACAAGAAAAAGTTGATCTGAGCCTTGAAACCCTTTGGTATCTGGAATAAGAGTTAAATTTGAATCTGTTTTTATTTCCACATGAACTCTATATTGCATATATGTTAAGGTTCCATCCTCACATATCTTGATATCAGAGCGCATAAGTAGATTGCCAGATTCATTTACATATACACGACTATTATTTTTTAAATAATAGAATATTTCTTCAAATATAATCTCATTACCATCTGCCATTATAAGCTTATATTTTGTGTTTTCTAATTTCTCTAAAGTTTGTATAACATTGAGTAAAAACCCTTTTCCATATCCAATATTAGTTTTGTTATTCTGATAAACATGATAAAGAGGAAAAGGCACATTCGCTTTAAAATCTAAATGAGAAAAACTGAACCGCTTATGATTTAGATTATACGATATGGTCCCTTTTGGACCTGTTGAATAGGAAATTACTTTATTGTTCACTTATAACCACTCCTCTTCTACAGTTTTTTTATTCACCTGTTTAGAAAAAGTAATCAATTCTTCTAGCTTTTGTTGAAGTATCTTATCTTCAAAGGGAATTTGTCTTTCTACCATGATTTGTTTCATTCGAGTTAAAACATATTGTTTTTTCTCTTCATTTGAATAATGAATATATTGTTCAGCATCAATCATAAAAGATTGTAAATTGTTCATAATATCTATAGATTGTTCAGCAGACTCTCTTGCTTTTTTATTTTTTAACAATTTAAAAACTAAAGTAACTAAACTAATTCCAAAGCCAATACAAGTTCCTAAAAAAGATAATATAATTTCAAGTTTCATATAATATACCTCATTAAAACTTATAAATTGCACGGATGTATACATTTCCTAATTTATGTCCTGATACATCTTCCTTAGCAATTTCTAAATAACTTTCCTCCCAATCCTCTGTGGCTTCTACTTGATAAACCTTATAATAATAACCATCATGATAAACACGAGCAAAATCCGTATTAATTTCATTTCCTCTACAAACAATACTCTTCGTTTCTCCTGATTCAGAGGTAGAGTAAAAGAATTGATAGAAATCAGAAGTCAGATTTACTGTATTATTGTATTTTATCTGACATCCTTCAAAAATTTTAGTACGTGAATCATATAAAGGAATATATTTTTTTATTTCTTGATTTAGGTTTTCATCTAAATATTGTTTAATGAGTTGCAGTGCAGAATCTCTTGTTATTACTTCTTTATTGTTCAAGAACAGATTTCCGTTTGATGCAATACGCATAAGTTCTACATGGTTGATTACATCCATAATACGAATATAATTTTCATAAAATTGTAATCTAAAAAATTGATTTCCATAGGAAGCATGAGGATATTCTGTAAAACAATTAAACTTTTGATCTCCAACAGATTCCTGAATTTTTGTTTGTTCACTAGATAAAGATATTCCATTTGTAGCATGAAAAGCAATGTTTTCCCCATCACATGATACGATTTTCCCAGTCATATCAACTCGGTTTCCCTTAAAATAGATACCATTTGATGTTGGTGCTTCTAAGTAGATTCGTCCTGCACCATCAATTCGAATTGTAGAACCACTATTGGTTAAATCCAATTTGGTATCTGTAAAATCTAAGATTTTTTTACCAAAAATGCGAGCAGATATTGTACCTGTATTATTAATATCAATGTAAGTGTCAGATTCAAAACTAGAATCTAAGATTTCTCTTGGTTCTATTGCTCCCATACGAAGCCTTGTACTAAATAAAAACATTTTATCTTTTAAATTGAAAATAGATAAGGGTTTATTTTGAATGAAATTCATACCTGGATGAATTAATTCTTGTGCATTTAATCCACCCAAGACAAAAGCCTCTTTTCCAACCTTTGGAATACACCAAAGCTCACCATTTGCTTTACAAACGAGTTGCATTCGATCAGTTAATGCAACTGGAAGTGAATCACCTTCTAGTACCTTAATTTCTATTGCTGAATCATCTTTCCACTGAATCATATCCAGTATTTCTTCTGTAATTGGTGTGCCTTCTTCAATAAGATTACTATCAACTTCACATAATTTTATATACATTGGAGTTTCTGTTAAAGAATTCCCTTCTAAATCTGTTTTTATTAATTTTCTCAAATCACTTTGTTTTCTTTTTTTAAATTGTATTTTCATTTTGTTCTCCTTGTATTTGTATTAAGATCCTAATATATAAATTGCTAGCCTCACAATTCACAATGAATCTACCATGATACAAGACAATATTCGACAACATTTTTGTTGTTGCTTTTTTGTGATTTGAAAATAAAAAAATTGTAAACTTGAAATTCAGCTTACAATCTTTCAAAATTGAATTATTAAAATTAATATTTTTTACAATAGTATATATATACTCCGGAATAAATTACTAGTACAGCACCTAACACAGATAGCAAAGTATAGAATACTGCTGCATTTAAAAAACCAGCTGTAATTAAAGCAATACCATCTACATATATAAATATTTTAATTGCTAACGCATTGGTTTTTAATCTAATAAAGTTTAATCGTTCATCATTTTTTCTTAAAACAAATAAATCTGCATATTCAGCATCGCTTAAAAATCTTATGTAACGATAAATTTTAAATCCTATATATCCTTCTAAAAGAACAAAAATAGCATAACGTATCACTTCAATATCTTTATATACTACAAGTTGATCTTTAAAGAAAGGTAATTCAAAAAATATAAGTAATAAAATTGGTAAAACCGTAGATAAACTCATTACAGTTAATCTAATCTTTATTCCCTTTTTTATTTTTTCTTTATTCTCCACTAGAATTCACCCTCTTCCAAATCAAAAATTTCTTCTAAAGGAATTTCAAAAATTTTTGCCATTTTTAATGCAAGTGGCAAAGATGCAATATACTTTCCTTGTTCTATGGAAATAATGGTTTGTCTAGTAACACCCAATTTTTTGGCTAGTTCTTCTTGGGTATATTTATGACTTTTTCGAAGTTCATATAATGAATTTTTCAAAACAACCACCCCTCACGTTGTTATTATAGCGTAAAAATGTCAAAATATCTAGAATTATCTTTATTTCTTTTTTATGCCTATACCATTACATAAATATGGAATACAATAAATTATAAGGTGGTCTTATGCAATATAATTTAGAATATCATAAGCAACTTGATCGTTCACATATTTTACCCAACCTTTTAAATGGTGCAAAAACAGGAGTTATTTCACAGTTTTTATCTGATTTTTTCATTTCTCTTTTTCTTTTTAATGAACAAATCATCATAGAAGATATTAAAATTAGTACAGTACCAGCCTATTATGCTTCTGTAGCAAGTGGCATGATTGCTGGTGTATTAATTATATATTTAGATCCTATAGCTCTAGTTGCCTTTACTACAATCACCTATGGTTTTGTATTTGAGCTTGCAGATTACTGGATAAATGATGATCCCATTGAATTAACTCCTGTAGAAGATGTTTTTGATATTGGATTATCTGTGCTATTAGTTGTATTGTTTGATCCAACAGCAAGAAGTCAGTATTTGCGATATGAACAAAAACGTCATTTTATAGAACCAACCATAGGTAGAAAAGATAGAGATTTAACATTAACTGTTTTCTTTTCTGTGCTTTTAAGTACTTATAACTTTTTAAAATTATCCTCTAGAACAGAGGAGAATGAAAAAGATGCCAGCTGTGATTCAGCTGACACTTTTGATTAGGAATTAAACATAATTCTTTCACTATTAAACATTTTAGTTAAAGCAAATATTCCACCACCAATATAAACAATAGATGAAAGAATGAATAAGACAAAAGCCAATGGATCAATTGTCATACTCAAAATACCAGTTAAACATTGAATAGCTCCATACACAGGAATCAAATATAATGCAGCATTAGATTGTGCTGTTGTGCCCATAAAGCTTGTAGCACCTAAAAGCATAACAACAATCATTACAGGAATGGATAAACTTGATGCCTCCTTCACTGTTTTAGCAAAAGTTGAAACGATAGTTAATACAACTGTAAAGAATAATACTGTTAAAATAATTACAACTAGTAACATAAAAATAGTTTGAATGTTATATGCAGACAAAGACAAATTTGTTCCAACCAATCTAGGTAAAGATGCAATTAATCCAATAAAGCTTACAATGGAAGAGGCTAATGCTGTGATTCCAAGAGCTGAAACCTTCCCAATAGCAATATGACTTCTCTTTGCTGGTGTGACAAGAAGTGTAGCAATCGTTCCTCTTTCCTTCTCTCCGGAAATGGATTCTGAACATATTCCCATAGCTCCAGAAAATAAGAACGTAATTAATAAGAATGGTAACATCATTGTAAATATCCGAACTGTTAAATCCTCTTCTTTTGCTAAGTCATACTTATTATTACTATTATTGATATCAAATTTATTTGCAAGGACAGCCTCATAAGAATTTAAAGCCTCTGTATATAAAGTATAAATCAACTGTGATGATTCTTTAGCACTATTATAATAAATGTCTATATTTGGTGCTTTCCCATTACCACTGGTATATTCATTAATATCTTTCATAAAATTTAGAGGATAAATAATATATAAATCAAGCTCTTGATTCTCTACTTTTTTTAAAATTTCAGTTTCTTCTAGCGTTTCATTTACTTTCTTTATTTCCATACCTTCAAATTGAAAAATATAAGAAAGCTCAATAGGTTCATTTACTACATAAACATTAAACTCATGAATAGAAGAAGATTGTTGTCCCATGAAATTTCCCATAACACTATAAAGTAAAAATATTAAAATACCAGGCAATATTATTCCAACAAGCATTCTAACATCTGTGAAATATCGCTTTAGTTCTTTTTTTAAAATAATTCCAATAGTTTTCATTATTCTTCCCCCACTTCCTTATGATATATATCAAAAAATACATTTTCTAAAGGCTGATCTAAAACTAAATTTGAAAGAGTATCTTCTGTAATCATTTTTCCATTAATAATAATACCTACACGATCACATAGCTTTTCAACAAGAGAAAAGATATGTGTAGATAAAATAACGGTTTTCCCCATTGTCTTTAAATCTAGTAAAAAATCTGTAACTACCTTCGCTGTAATAACATCTAATCCATTGGTAGGTTCATCAAAAATGATGATATCAGGATCATGAACAATAGAAATAATTAAAGAGATTTTTTGCTTCATCCCTGTTGATAAATCAGCAATTTTCACCTCTTTAAAACTATCTATACCAAATTTTTGAAATAATTCTACTTTTCTCTTTTCACAAATATCCTTTGGCACACAATGTAAATTAGAAAAATAATCAAATAAATAATTTGGAGTGAAAAAATCCTCTAGTTTTAATTCACTAGTTAAAAATCCGATTTTTCCTCTAACTGCTTCTGGATTTTTAACTACACTGACACCATCAACTAAAGCATCTCCACTATCCGCTTTAATTAAAGATGCAATAATTCTTAAGGTGGTAGTTTTGCCAGCTCCATTTGGACCTAACAAACCAAATATTTCTCCCCGATATGCTTTAAAAGATAAATCATCAACAGCCACCTTAACAATATCATTAGTTTGATTAATTTTTCTTTGTTTCTTTGTCAATTTAAAAGTTTTCTTTAAATGTTCTACTACTAAAATCTCTTCCATGCTATTTTCCTTTCTCATCATCTATAAATTCATATATTTTGGACTGCTCTTACCATATTGTTCCTCTTTCAAGGAAGAATCCTCAATCCAAAAAAGTTGATCTAATGTTTTATGTAAAACCTTACAAATTGCAATACATAATTTAATTGTTGGATTATATTCCCCATTTTCAATTTGATTAATTGTCTGCCTAGTAACACCAATTGCTTTAGCTAAATCTGCTTGTGACATATCATGCTCTGCCCTAGCAGATTTCAGTTTCAAATTTTTCATCATTCATCTCCTCATTCTTTTTCATCATCTGAGTTTTAATAAATAAAAGAATTGCAATAAAAAATATAACAATGCCACTAAATATATTTATAAATGGAATTCCTACTTTTCCTTCTTCTAAAAATCCAGATCTTATGCTATTTATGATTCCTATTATTATATCAAAAACACCAAAACATCCTAAAAATATTCCAAAGCGAAGCTTATTTTCTCCTATACTTGTATAAGCATCTTTCACTATCGCCAAACAAGCAAAAACGCCTATTGAAAGCATACCACAGGTTGTTACTCCTACAATGTAGCTTGACCATTCATATTCTAACAGTAATCTTAAAATTCCATCAAGAAATAGACTCCCTAATAAAACAAAAAAACTTACACAAAAACAGTCGCCTCTACTTTTTAATTGCCTTTCATCAAAATGACACTCTTTTAAACCCTTTCTTCTTATGAATAAAGAAAGAATCATCATCATAAGACATGCTATTAATACACCTAAACTAAAGCCTAATACATACATTAATTTTGCTTGTTTAGTTATAATCCATACAACAAATAGGATTATTGTACTCCATGCTGGAATCAAAATAAGACATAAATATTTCCAATTTCTTCTCACATTTTTCCCTCCCTATATTTATTATACACTACATATCTAAAATGTCAATTATAAATGACATTTTGCAAATTTTAATTATCAATTTACTATAACATAGATTTTAGATTTTTACAATCTTGAAAAGATAATCTAAAAAACCTTTAAGAGTAAGTTCTTAAAGGTTTTTAAATTTATAATAGATATGATTTTTTAATAGAGTTCACTTAAGCTAGAAAAAACAAAACCTTTTTCTCTTAGACGATCAATTGCAGTACCTAATACATTGGCATTAGATTTGGTTAAAGTATGCATTAAAATAATAGAACCATTTTGGGTTTGTTTTAATATATTCTTTAATGCAAAATCTACACCCTTATCATCAAAATAAACATAATCATAATAACTGACATCCCACATGAACACCTTATACTCCAGTTCATCTAAAATTGCTTGTTTTGATTGATTGATTTTACCCATAGGAGGTCTAAAATATTTGGTTACTGGTTTGCCTGTCATTTTTATAACAGTTTCTTCAAACTCCTGGATATCCTTGCGAAATGCTTGATTACTTAAAGTTGTAATATCTTTATGACACATGGTATGATTTCCTAGCGTCTGTTCATTTACAATACGGTTAATCAGAATTGGATTTTGAACTAAAAATTCACCTTCAATAAAGAAAGTTGCAGGAACTCCTTTTTCTTTTAAAGTATCTAATATCTTAGTTGTATTTTGATAAGAATGCCCATCATCAAAGGTTAAATAAATATGATTAGAATTACGATTTCCATGATAATATTTTTTTCCTTCTGCAGAAGCTTGTATAAAGACCGAAAGGAAAACCAATAAAAAACATGTTATAATTTTTTTCATTTACACCACCAAATATAGTATGGCATGTTTTGTTATTTTTTATCAATATCATTAAAATAACTACAAATTTCTTTAAAATAAGATAATTTGTCTCTTCCTTGAATTTCCATTACTATATGGATTTCTTGATTCTTATAAGTTAATTTTAGATTTTTATATTTTAGCATTTGTTGAAATAAGAAATTTCCATCCAACTGATGGGATAAATCTTTATCAAGTATGAAGTCATAATATCTAGGATTGGTTCGAGCTAACTTCACAAATTTTAATTTCTTACAATAATTTTTCATTAGTTTTTCATACATATAAAGCAATAATTCTTCGTTTTCTTCACCAAATCGGTCAATCA
>JAIDKZ010000165.1 GCA_029051735.1 Anaeroplasmataceae bacterium
GGCTTTTACTCTTTGTTCTTCTTGCCTCTACTCCCCTATGCATCCATTCTGTTTCTTTTTTAAGGATGGATTTTAATTTCTGCATATGTTTTAAATTATTTTCTAATCGTTCAGCTTTCAAATTTAAGAATGCATCATAATTAGCTTCATATAAGTAAACCTTTCCAAAATCCAATTCCATCATTTTGTTGCATACTCTTTGTAAAAAATAACGATCATGCGTAACCATCAAAAGACCTTTTTTAAATTTAATTAAATACTTTTCTAACCATAATATCAACTCATTATCTAAATGGTTCGTTGGCTCATCTAGGATCAAAATATCACAGTAACTTACAAGTACACAAGCTAACGCTAATCTCTTTTTTTCTCCTCCAGACAAAGTATTTACAAACTGCTGATAATCACGAAATCCAAATTTACTTAAAATGGATTTAGCTTCGTATTCTTCAATGGGATGTTCTTTTGTACTTAATGACATCACAATATGAAAAATAGAACAATCTAACGGAAAGACTGGATTTTGAGGCAGATAGTTAATCTTTAACCCTCCACTTCTTATGATTCTTCCACTATTTGGTATTTCTTCTCCAATGATCAGTTTGAGTAGTGTGGTTTTGCCAGTCCCATTCACTCCTACAATTCCTATTTTATCCGCTTCAGTTATTGAAAAAGACACATCATTTAAAAGCTGTTTTTCTATATATTTAAATTTCACATTTTCAAATGTAATTACCATAAAACCACTCCAATTTAATTTATATTATAACATAGTTTAAAAGAAAAAAATATATGAGGAATAGACAAATAATCCATCCCTCATACATTTCTTTACTCTGCTTTTACATAACGTACAAAACCAATAGCATAAAATCTAGGATCCAAATCCAGCTCTACAATATATTTACCAGGCGTAAATTCAAATCCATCATAGACATAAATTGTTTTTCCTTCAAGATCCTTTACAATAAAATCAAAATTTGCATATTGACTCTTTTCAATATAATTTGCTTCAAATTTATATTTTCCAGCTTCTACTACTTCAAAAGAAAACTTTGCCTTATTGGAATATCCTAATCCAGCAAAATATGCCTGTACTGAATAATGTTCTGTTAAAGAAGGTAAAGCATCATAATCCAAAGATGCATCATTCAAAACATCAAGTAAACTTATGTTAAACTCATAGGAATAGGCATAGCCTTCTTCTTCACTATTGCTGCAAATATAAAAATAATTATCACCTTTACTCACATGAATATAAATATAATCTTTTATTGTTACGCACTCATATGGCTTATAAGAAACCTGAGTATGAATCAGCATGCTTAACAACGTGTCTTTCTTATTTTCAATCTTCAAAATACCTTCTTCTAAAGCTGTATATTTGTAACACTTAAAATCAAATCTTCCATCAATTGTACCATAAGGTTCACTTACATCTAATGGATTGTTCTTATAATGACAGTTTTGATATGGAAGACGAATCACTTTACAGGTGAAGCTAGAACCTCCACCACCCATGCAAAGATAATATGTTCCCGCCCTTTCAATATGGAAAACCACTTGATGCGTATAATAGTAATCTTTATAATCTATTCCAATTCCCATCTGAACTTGTTCTTGATTACTATTGTATAATGCTAATCCATAATGTAAATTATATAAATCATGATCTGTTGGAGCTGTGATTGCATAATATCCTTCTGTTAACTCAAAGCCATAATACGAATTTTGGTAATCCAATTCTATATCTGTATCTAAACTTGTTAATACTGTCACTTCATCTATACTTTTTGGTCCTTCTATATAATACTTAGAAGTATCATTTAGATTGACTTTTTCAAAATCATATTTTTGAATTGTAACAACAACATTAAGTTCTAAAGGATAAGCATCTCCTTGAATGCTAACTAAAAATGCTGTTTTAAAGTGTTGTTGTATCATTGTATCATTAATTGTAACATTTGTTGTAAAATATGATTTGAGGATTTCTTTTTCATAAACACCAAGTCCAGCAAATATTTCATCAATTTCTTCTTCTGACATCATATCTTTTATGATGCAATCCAATTGATATCCATCTGAAGTTTTAGAAGCACTTTTTAAGGTATCTGTTTCTAAAGGGTAAAGAAACAAAACATTTGAATTTAAAATATTTAATTCATGTAGACTTGAAAAAGCAGAATCAAAATGTCCTAAATATGTGCGTTTTACTTCCTGTTTTTCATTTCTAGAATCATCAAAACGATATTGAAACAATTTCTTTTGTTCTTCTTGAACAATAACAACCTCATCTGTTTCTGAGTTCTTTTTTTCATAATATATTGTATCTATTGATATTTTTGTCTCTTCACTGATAGAATTTCGTGAAATAGAAAGCCCATCTGCATTTTTTATATTGACAAACATATCTGTATAAACGATATAATTCTTTGTTCTATCATCATAAAACTCTTTCATTTTAGAAGAAAGTTCTTGAACGATGGATTCCTTTTGTTCTGGTAATTCATTATCTATCGTGTAATCTTTTAAATTCATTTTTTCAAAAGCGCCATAAGTTAATTCAAATTTCAAATCTAAAGCAACTGAATTTTTTATTTTGTTAGTCTTAAAATCAATGTGATAGGAAACAGCTACATTTTTCTTTTCAAACTTTATTCTTATTTCACAAGAAGACGTATAGATTTGTTCTAACTCCTCTACTTCAGAAAAAATTTCATCCAACAATTCTTTTTCCTCTAAAGAAAGAAAATCTTCTAACTTACCTGTAAATGTAAATGTTTTATTCTTTTGATTAATCTCTATATTTTTTGAAGAAATAGGAAGTTGGTAACAATTACTTACCATCTTAGCAAACTGAAAGCCTGAAAATCCATCATTTACTCCAGAAAAAGTTTTTGTAGCATGTAAATTAGAATCCTCTGCATCTAAAATTTCATATAAGAAAAGATTTCCTGATTCTGATTGATATACATTCCTTTGATTAGAATCATTGTCCCAAATCTCTAAATAAGAAGGTAATATCGTTTTAAGTTCTAATTTTAGATTAATATCATCGTCATCTAAAGAATCTAATCGTAACTCCATATTCACAACAAAAGAATCCGATTTTGATTGTTCAAAAGTTTTCACTTCTTTTGTGAAGTCATTTTGAGCTTCTATGCCTGTTTGCTTTTTATCACAAGAAAAAAGGAAAAAGCATAACAGAATCATGCAAACATATTTCATTTTTTTCATACAAAGTACACTCCTTTTTTTTATTATATCATGAAAATTATTTATTTACCATATAAACAATTTTGACTATTTTTATATTTTAGTAAAAATTCAGTTCATAGTATGT
>JAIDKZ010000166.1 GCA_029051735.1 Anaeroplasmataceae bacterium
CTATGGGGTGGTAAAATGAATTATAAAATGTATAGAAATTTAGATTTGTTTATATTTTTCCTTTTGATGACTTTCTCATCAGTTGTTTCATTATTTGTTTTTTCAAACAAGTCTTTTCAATTCTATTTTTCCTTTAATGTATTAGTTTTATTCATAACATTGGTACGTTGGAATTATTTAGGCATGATTCCATATCTTATTTCACAAATCATATTAAGTGTAATTCAAATTTATGTATTTCATACAGAAGAAGTATTGACACTAATTGTGAATTTAGGAAGTTTGTTATTCTTATTTATAATACCTTTAATATTATCAAAATATAAGAAAGAAGTAAGAAAAAATCCCCTTCTTTTAATTTCACTTTTAATATTAACTTATGTGCTCATAGGTATAGGAGAAGCATTTTGCTTGTTATGTCTTGGTGATTTTAATTTTATTGGGAATTTTGTATTTTATATTTTTAATAGGGAAATATACTCTATAGTTATTAGTTTAGTTTTAATAATACTATTAAGAACAATAGATAATTTAATTGTTAATGTGCTAAATCATTTAAAAATAAATCAGGAGGAGGTTGATGAAGAATGGAAGGTTTCAGAAAACGACAAGACACCAAATTAGTTTTTAAGAAACTAAGGCAAGATTATATCCTTTATATTTTCATTGGCATTTTAATTCTTTGGTATATTATATTTCAATATCTTCCCATGGGTGGCTTATTGCTAGCATTTAAGGACTATGATCCTTCCAAAGGAATTCTGGGTTCTGAATTTATAGGAGCTTCAAAATTTTATGATTTAATGTTTGGGAATTTTGGAAATCAATTTTGGAGAGCTTTTAGAAATACATTTCAAATTAGTATTTATAATTTGGTCTTTGGGTTCCCATTTCCAATTATATTGGCCATTCTTTTTAGCGAAGTTGGAAATAATATTTATAGAAAGATTGTACAAACTGTGTCCTATTTACCTCATTTCATTAGTGAGGTTACTATTACAGGATTAGTTATATTTCTTGTATATAAATCCACAACATCTACAGGAGTAATCGCACATATGCTATATGTACTAAAAATTATTCCAGAGAATGTGAAAATCTTAGACTCACCCGAATACTTTAAACCACTTTATATCATAACTGGGTTATGGAAAGAAAGTGGATATAGTAGTATTGTATATTTTGCTGCTGTTATGGGAGTTTCCCCAGTTATGTATGAAGCATTAAAGGTTGATGGTGGTAGTAAACTTCAAGAAGTAAGGTATGTAACTTTACCATCTATAGCTCCAATGATTACAGTAATGTTAATCATGAAAATTGGAAGTATGCTGAATGTAGGATACGAAAGAATTATATTACTATATAATACCAAGACTTATGAAACGGCAGATATTATTTCCTCTTTCATTTATCGTATGGGAGTAGAAAATGGAAATACCTCGCTAGGTACTGCATCAGGTATGTTCAACGCAATATTAGGATTTGTTTTGGTTATAGGAGCTAATTTTATTGGACGTAAAGTTAGTAATACATCCCTTTGGTAGGAGGTAGAATATGGGACGATTAAATCGGGGAGAAATAATTTTTAAAGTTATAGCCTATTTAATGACTACATGTTTAGCCATAATCGCTTTATATCCAATCATTTATGCATTTTCAGCATCAATCAGTGGAAAATTGGCCTATGAATCAGGATTAGTAGCACTATTTCCAGTAGATATTCAATTTGATACTTATAAAAAACTATATAATGATAATTCTTTCTGGGTAGCTTATTCTAATACAATATTTTATACACTATTTGGTACAATGTGGAGTATGTTTGTTTCTAGTGTTGGTGCTTATGCGCTTTCAAAAAGAAGGTTATTATTTAGAAAACAATTTAATTTTATTATTGTTTTTACAATGTGGTTTTCTGCGGGTATAGTTCCAACTTACCTGAATTATACAAATGTATTTAAAACTTTTGGATTATCTCCAAAATGGGGTATGATTGTTGCTTTTGGTGCTACCGCTTATAATGTTATTTTATTGAGATCATATTTTGAATCTGTTCCTTCTGAAATAGAAGAAGCTGCAAGAATGGATGGGGCAAGTGAGTTACAAATATTTACAAAAATATATCTTCCAATGTCAAAATCAGCAATTGCTACTGTAACATTGTTTTATGCAACAGCTAGATGGAATGGGTATTTTTGGAATATGATGCTAGTAAAAGACCAAATTGATTCCCCATTACAAGTTTATATGCGAACTTTAATCAATGAGTATGATAATTTGGTAGGTGCTATGCCTTCTAATGTAACTTTTGCAGCACAATCTTATGTGTATGCTATATTGATATGCTCTATAATACCTATACTAATTATATA
>JAIDKZ010000167.1 GCA_029051735.1 Anaeroplasmataceae bacterium
GAACATAATTTAAAACTTTTAAATTTGATTATTTTGCTATATAATGAATAGTAACAAAGAAGTAGGAGGATAAAATGAAAAAAATTATTTTAAGCTTAATTCTTACCATAACTTTCTTATTATCCTCTTGTGCGGAAGGAATAAAAAAAGAAGAATATACATTTTATGCCATGGATACTTTTATTTCTTTAACTTTATATAATGTAAAAGATAGTGATGATATTGCAAAAACAATAGAGAATATTTATCTTAAATATGATAGCGTTGCTAACGACTATCAAACAAAAGACACTTCTATCAGTGTTTATGATTTAAATATAAAAAGAGAGGGTATTGTATCAGAAGAACTTAAGGAACTATTAGAATATAGTTTAGAAATGTTTAAGGAAACAAATGGATATTTTAACCCTTTTATAGGTAGATTATCTCATTTGTGGAAGGATGCTTTAGGAGAAAAAAAGTTAGTAGAAGATACCTTAATTCAAAATGAATTGGAAATCATGAATGAAGGTTCTTTGGAAATAACAGGCAATAAGGTTCGGTTGATTGGGGAAGCAAATATTGATTTGGGTGGTATTGCTAAAGGATATGCTACTAGCAAGGTAGTGTCTTATTTAGAAAGCATAGATTGTAAAAATTATTTATTAAATGCTGGAAATTCTACAATCGCATTAGGAAGTAAAGCAGGAAATCCATTTAAAGTAGGGATATCTAAAGCATTGGATTCTGGATATTTAACCATATTAAATATAAAAGATAAGGTTATTTCTACTTCCTCAATTAAGGAACAAAATACAAAGATTGATGGCATATATTACTCTCACTTATTGAACCCAAAAACTGGCTATCCAGCAAATTTTTATGATGCAATTAGCATTATAGGTGAAGATAGTAAGGCATTAGATGCTTATTCAACAGCTTGTTTTTCTATGGAAATAGAAGAACTAGAAAAGTTTTTAAATGAACATAGTTTAGATTTTATAGTATCTAAAAACAATCAAATCATATCTTCTTCAAAGGGAGTGAACTCCTATGCATAAAAAAAGAAATGATATTATTTTAATAGGGTGTATTGTGATTTTTATTATGATTGGTTTATTCATCATATTAATACAAATGCAGAAAAAAGAAGAATTGTATGTAAAAATTTATTTTGATAATGAATTAGTTGAAACTATCAATATGAATAAAGATAAAGAATTTTATGTTAATGGAGTAGAAATTGTTATTCATGATAAAAAAGTTTATGTAGAGAATTCCACTTGTAAGGATCATGTATGTATGCATCAAGGAAAAATTTGGTTTCCTGGACAAACAATTACCTGTTTACCACAGCGTGTGGTTATTCGGATAGATGGGGAAGGAGTGGATGTTGGAATATGAGTGTAAAGCGTTTATGTTTAATTTCTATGATGCTTTCAATTGCGATTGTTGTCAATTTGTTAGAATCCTTTATTCCGATGTTTGTTCCCGGTGTTAAGTTGGGTTTAGCAAATATTATTATTTTAATAATGCTTTATGAATTTCGTGTTACAGAGGCCTTTTTTGTAGATTTATTAAGAATTATATTAGCAGGGTTGCTCAGAGGATCGTTTTTAACACCTACTTTTTTAATGTCTTTAGGAGGGGGAATGCTTTCTTTTCTTGTGATGCTATTTTTTTCAAGAATGAAAATATTTTCTGTTATTGGTGTTTCTGTATTGGGATCCATTAGTCATGCTACAGGACAAATTATTGTTGCAATTATTCTTTTATCTACAAAAGCAGTACTTTATTATCTTCCTTTTATTGCATTACTATCTTTACTTACAGGAATATTTAGTGGAGTCTTAACCAAGATTTATTTAAAAAGAAGTATAACGCAACGTTTTTTAAAAGAAAATGGCATAGAGTAGTTTAAAGATGCATATCATATATTGTATTCAATTTTAACTTGACTTATTTGAATACTATGGTAAAATATTTATGAGCAATGGAGCTCATTAAAGAAAAATAAAAAAAGATCTAGCAAAGTCGCTTTAAAACGTTGGTTTTAGTGACTTTTTATTTTTCTAAATAATAAAATATAGGAGAGAAAAATGAGTTATTCAAAAGAAGAAATTAGAAAGATTTGCAAGGAAGAAAACATTCGCTATATCCGCATGCAGTTTACAGATATTATGGGAATGCTAAAAAATGTTGAAATTCCAATTACTCGATTGGAAGATGCATTAGATAATGCTGTAATGTTTGATGGGTCCTCTATTGAAGGATTTGTGAGAATATATGAAGCAGATATGTTTTTGCATCCAGATTTAGATACATTTTTGGTGTTAAGTTGGGAAGATAACTCATATGGAAAAGTTGCCCGCTTTATTTGTGATGTATATCGTCCTGGAAAGGATGGAATTCACGTTCCATTTGAAGGTGATCCAAGAGGCGTATTAAAAAGAAATTTAGAAAAAATGAGAGCTATGGGATATAAATCATTTAATGTAGGAGTTGAACCTGAATTTTTCTTATTTAAATTAGATGAGAAAGGTAATCCAACACTAGAGTTTAATGATCATGGAGGTTATTTTGACATTTCACCTATTGATTCAGCAGAGGATTGTAGACGTGATATTGTCCTTGCATTACAAAATATTGGTTTTACCATTGAAGCAGCTCATCATGAAGTATCTAATGGACAACATGAAATTAATTTCAAATTTGATTCAGCAATAGAAGCGTGTGATAACGTACAAACGTTCAAACTTGTTGTAAAAAATATAGCAAGACGTCATGGATTGCATGCAACATTTATGCCAAAGCCAATTGAAGGGATCAATGGTAGTGGTATGCATGTAAATTGTTCTTTATTAACAAAAGATGGTAAAAATGCTTTTTATGATAATACTACAAATAATGAATTGTCATCAACTGCATTAAAATGGATATCTGGTATATTATCTCATGCAAAAGGTTTTTGCTTAATTACAAATCCAATTGTAAATTCTTACAAACGAATTGTACCAGGTTATGAAGCACCTTGTTATATCTCTTGGTCAGATTCTAACCGTTCAACAATGATTCGTATTCCTGCCGCAAGAGGAATGAAAACAAGAACTGAGGTAAGAAGTGTTGATGTTGCTGCAAATCCTTATTTAGCAATTGCGGCAATATTAGCAGCAGGATTAGATGGTATCAGTGGAAATTGTAAGGATGTTGCTCCAATATATGACAATTTATTTAAATGTTCAAACGAGGAAAGGGAAGCAATGGGGGTTCATTCCTTACCTGCAAATTTAGAAGAAGCAATGAATGAATTTAAAAAGGATTCTTTAATTTGTGATGCAATGGGAGAGCATGTTACAACTAAAATGATAGAAGCTAAAACTTTAGAATGGGATAGCTATCGTAAGCATGTTACGGAATGGGAAATTAAAAGATATATCAATCGGTATTAAATCTAACGGAAAAAAGACTTGTGAAATGAATTAGATCACAAGTCTTTTTTATTTGTTTTTTTATAAGCAATTGAGATTTTTTATAGAAAAAAACACTTATCGACATCAACTGACAAAAGAAAAAATAAAAATATGTTTTAATAATAATAAAGAATGACTAATATAAAAAATAATATAAAGGCGTGATATTGTGATTGAGAAAAAGAAAACAAATTTAAGAAAAAGATTGCTTATTTGGGCGCCAATTTCTATTAGTTGTATTCTAATATTTTTGTTAGTTTTCTTAAGTGTTTATTCAAGTTATTCTAAAAGAAAACCACTTAGAAAAATAATGAATTCATATGACACCTATGAATTAATGATAGAAGATGAGAAAAAATTACAAGAAATCTATCCAGAACCTGAACAACTTATATTTAATGTAAAAATAGAAGGCGTGACAAATTATTCATATATAATAGAGGGAATTGACTATTGTAAAAACTGGCATTCGAACGAATATTGCCCAAGGATGCGGAATAGGCGTATTTATATTGAAGGAACCTTTGAGGAAAAAGAGAATCAAGAAAATTGTCATTTTATGATTGCCTTTAAGTCAAAGACGAATAGTGTTTATGATGATTTAAAATGGTCAAGAAGCGGAGGCGGGGCTATAATCCTATAACTGGATTTAGTGATATAGAGTATACTTTAAAAGATAAAGAAAAAAATGAAATCATTGCAATTGAAATAGGTAAAGAAACAGAAGAACAACGAAATAAAATATTTGAATATTTAATTGAACAAATACAATCATTGTAGAAAAAAAAGACTATGAAAACG
>JAIDKZ010000168.1 GCA_029051735.1 Anaeroplasmataceae bacterium
GTTATAATTAGTAAAAATTGGGAGGAAACTCAAGAATGCTAACAAAACATATTTTTAAATTAGAAGACTATTATCAAATATCTAACAAATACTATTATTTTTTTGATGGTATGTTTCGAATAAAAAATGAATCTAAATTAGATTCGTTAAAAAGTTTAACTCTTCCCTCTTCTACTTATCGATTGAATAGAAGAAGCAAGACAATAAAAAACAATCATCATAATATTTTATTGAAATATTTTGATGTTGCATCAATTTCAGATGATAAAATTGAAAAAGAAGACTTATTGAGTAAAGCATTCTCTGTTATATATTATAAGCAAGAAGAAGATTATAAAATTATACAAGATTCTTTAGAACAGTTTATCAATGAAAATACCTATTTAAAACCAATATTTATTTTATTTAGAATATTATTTAAAATAATGATGCAAAAAGAAATCTCAAATATATTAGAAATTTTAGAAGCAGATGTTGCTTATCTAAATTGTTTTCCTGAAGAATACTTTGATGATGAACTTAGAATTATTTATTGGATTATCCTAT
The DNA here is from genome assembly GCA_029051735.1 of Anaeroplasmataceae bacterium. GTDB lineage: Bacteria > Bacillota_I > Bacilli_A > Acholeplasmatales > Anaeroplasmataceae > Pelethenecus. The sequence continues at coordinate 547 of JAIDKZ010000168.1, forward strand.
TTTTTTCAGGCAAGTATGATAAATGCTTGAAATCGCAGATAATTAATACAAAATATCCTTATCTTTCGTGGTTATATTATCATCTTTGTGGCAGCAAATACTTTTATAACAATGATTATTCAAAAGCGTTAATTTTTTATCAGAGTGCTTTAAAACTATATATAAAAGATTTTAATATCAAAAGATTATTGGAATGCCAAATGAATATAGGGGCTATGTATAATTATCTTGGGGAATATAGCATTGCTATAAATACTTTTGAATCTTTAGTAGAACATTCTATTTATCAGACTGATAATTTTCCTTTGAAGTGTGATTCAATTATGCATTATATGATTTCCTTAATGGAAATAGATGATTATGAGACAGTACTAAGAGTTATTAGATCCTTAAATGAAGAGATAGTGAACGATATTACTTCAATGGTTGGAATAGTCTCTTCTTTTCTATCAGCTATTCAGCCTAAGGAAATATTAGAAGTGCTTAAAAATAAAATTGAAACTTCTAAAGATGTACAATCAATTTATGAATTTTTATATTTATCCAAGTCTCTTCCCAAAGATTTTAAACAGAATCAATTTCATTACTATATACAGCTAATAATAAACAAAATAAAATTTGTTCATATTTGTCAAAATCGATTAAATTAGTACTCTAATGCCAGCATACTGCTGGCACTTTTTTTATTTATTATAATTTTAAGTGTTTATTGCTATTTTTGTTTTGATACCATAGTTTTACACCTCTTTTTTTGAATGCTACAATAGGTTGGAATAAGGAGGAAACAATATGAAAAACAATAAAAAATGTATTTTTTTAGATATTGCAAGTAAGAAAATATTTTCAATAACTGATGAAAATAACTATAAAAAAAATATTATTTTATAGTTTTAATTAAATAAAAGATAAAAAAAACAAGAATCAGACTATGTCAAATTTTTGTTTTTTTTTCTTTTTGAGTAAGAAGGGAGGTGAAAAAATGAAAAGGAGGATTACCATACTTGGTACATTAAAGATAAGTGCACCTTCTAATTTACAACCTCTTGTAACTGAGTTATTTGAGGAAATAAAAGATTATTATATCAAGATGGACTTATTTTTTCATTTCAGTAAGAATGTTTATCTTTTTAAAGCCATTTATATAGAAGATAAAACTAATATTGAAATAAGTAATGATTTACCACTAGATTCTAAATTAATAACTAAATTCGTTAAAAATACTGAAGACTTTACAAAGAATCTAATAAACTCCCTTGAAAAATATAGTAGTTTAATTTCTTATATAAATAAGAAATAGCAGCTATGT
>JAIDKZ010000169.1 GCA_029051735.1 Anaeroplasmataceae bacterium
ACATATACTAGATAAGGATTCTTATATGGTTGGCTTCCACTTGAAATGAGACTAGTTTTTTTTATTTATTTATGATATAATTTTTTAAGCCAGTAAACTTTTTAAAAAAATCTATGAATCAATATCTTAAAATATTTAAGTATTATTTTTAAAAAGAAATTTATACAGAAAGAAGGAATCAAATTGAAAATTCAAATGGATGGTAAAACCATCATTAAAAACGAAAAAGTCAGAATATCAGATTTAATAGAAGAAAATCGTTTTGACTATCAAGCTGCCAAAGTAAACAATCGAATACGAGAACTTGATTACATTATTGATAAAGACTGCACAGTAGAACTTTTAACATTATCTGATACAGAAGCAGTTACGATTTATCAGTCAACATTACGATATTTAATTATTATGGCATGTAGAAAGGTTTTCCCAAAAGCTAAGGTCATCTTTAATTATAGTGTATCTCGATCTATATTTGCTAGCATCTCTAATATCAAGCATGCTTTATTAAAAGAAGATTTAGAAGCAATTCAAAATGAATTAGACAATATCATAGCTGCAGATTTACCAATTAGACGTTCTAGTATATCTAAAGAAGAGGCAATTGAATACTATAATTCAATCGGTTATAAGGACAAAGCCAAAATCATTCAGTATCGTAAGGAATCTACAGTTCATGTATATGAATGCGGAGATTATAAGAATTATATGTTTGGCTATATGCTCCCATCTACAGGATACATCAAAAGCTATCGATTAATGCTATACGCTCCTGGATTTATTATTCAATATCCTAGAGCTGAAGAAAAAGGACAAATTCCTTATTTTGAAGATGAGAAAGTCTTTCAAAATGCTTTAAGAGAAGCAAATCGTTGGGGAAATATCACAACTGCATCTTATATCTATCAAATGAATGAAATCGTAGAACAAGGAAAAGCATTAGAATTTATAAACCTATGTGAAACTAGACATAACAACCAATTAAGTGAACTAGGAGACAAAATTGCTAGAGACATTGATCGAATCCGTTTAATAGCAATAGCTGGACCTTCTTCAAGTGGAAAAACTACTTTTACGAATCGATTAAGAATTGAGCTTAAAACTTTAGGAATTGATCCTCTTATGATTAGTGTAGATAACTTTTACAACCAGGGTCATTTAGCTCCAATTGACGAATTTGGCAAGCCTGATTTTGAACACATTGATGCTTTAGACCGCAAGTTATTTGATGAGGTTATTTATAAACTGATCAGTGGAGAAGAGGTTGCTTTACCTATTTATGATTTCAAAACTCAAAAGAGAACATTTACTGAACCAGTCAAACTAGGAAGGAATCAACCTATCATGATTGAAGGTATCCATGCATTAAATGATGATTTAACACCTTCAATCCCTAGGGAAGTTAAATTTAGAATTTATATTGCACCTCAAGCACAGCTTCATATTGATGACCACAATCCAATCTCTTTATCTGATATTCGATTGATTCGAAGAATGGTTAGAGATTACAAGACAAGAAATTCTAGTTGTGAACAAACAATAGAAATGTGGCCAAGTGTAAGAAGAGGGGAATTCAAATGGATTTACCCTCATCAGTCCAATGCTGATTTCGTTTACAATTCTGAATTATCTTATGAGCTCTGTGTATTAAAGAAACATGCTTTACCACTACTAGAGGCTGTAGATTCAAATAGTCCATACTTTATTCAAGCAAACCGCTTAGTAAAATTTTTAAAATATTTTAAAGATATCAGTGATAAATGGATTCCATGCAATTCTATTATCCGAGAATTTATTGGCGACTCAATCTTCTATACAGATGATTTAATTTAACAAAAAATAAGGAATGATTTCAATACATTCCTTATTTTTTTTGGCTTTAGAAATCTCTTGTTTTGCTTGGCGAACTTTGTTATAATTTAGATAGAAAAAAGGAGGCACAATGATGAGTTGTCTTGATAATATAAAGCGAATCACTTATCCAGCAGAACTGGTCATGGAATTAACAAAATTATATCGCTTCAAAGGAAAAGATTTTTACTATGAAGATATCTTTAAATCTGATATGCAAACCATAATAAAAGAGACGATAGAAAGAGAAACTTTCTTTGCTGCAAAAGCTCTTAATTTAGATGTCAGTGAAAGCCGTTTACGATTCTTAACCAAGAAAAATGGAACCCCTAAAACAAACCACGAAAAAATAGTAATTAGTTTAAAAGAAGTGTTTCAAATTCTTCAAAAAAAAGGAAGCGAATTAGAGTTAAATTCTAATGAGTTTTTATCCCTAGCAAAACGTGTTTTTGGAGCTGTAAAAGAAGTCAGTTATAGAAGTGAAACCATAGAGGTTCAAATGAATCTTTTAAGAGAAAAAAAGAAGATATCCATGAGGATAAAATTTGATGAAATATTGCACCTATACAAAAGGCTTTTGGACAGCAATCAAGTAGAAGCTACACAGCTTGCAACCAACCTTTTTGTAGACCTCAGCAATATGAAAGTTTTTGACCAAGAAAACGAATTTATGAATTTATTAATTTATTATTGTCTATTATTTAAAGAGCAATTCAATGTATTTAAATATATCAGTTTCTTTGAACTTTATTTAAAAAATAAAGATCAATTTCAAAATGCACTAGTTCAAGCAAACTATAACTGGGAAGCTGGTTTTTCCCAAACTGCAATCCTAAATAACTTAACCATCAAAATGCTTCTAGAAGGATACAATTTAATTGAAGCTAAAGAGGATGCCTACAGTTTTGATAAAGGTCTTAGAAAGATTGACAATGTTGAATCAAGCATATTGAAACTTGGAGAGATTTTCAAAAAGGAAGACATTCGAGCAAAGAACCCTTACCTATCAGATTCTACAATCAATCGAGCTTTAGAAAATCTAAAAAGAGAAAACAAAATAAGACCAAATGGAACAGGAAGATCTGCTACATGGATTAGGATTACTGATGATGAACCATTTGATCCAAGAAATAAACAATTAAGTATTTTTGATATTTAATACAACCTCCAAAGATGAGAGAAAAACAACTCTCATCTTTTTTTTGGCATTACACGTTGCTATATGCCAACGCCTAAGCAAAGGTCTATCCCTATATAAGCAAGAAAGAAGTAGAAGAGAAGTAAGAAAATAAAAACAACTGAAAAATAGCCCATTTTTACGTTTTAATCATTTATCAGACAATAAGGTGTATAATCCTCCATAAAATGCTTTGTCGATTCGTATATTAAATTATCTAAAAATGTTTAACTACCTCAATTGAAGAAATCTGAGTTAGTTTATAAGTAAAAATTATTCCAATTTTCTAGTTTAAATACCCTCAATTATAGGATTTAATATAATTTCAAATCAAAAAAGAACCCTTTTTAAAAATGCATTTTACTTCCTATAATATATAT
>JAIDKZ010000017.1 GCA_029051735.1 Anaeroplasmataceae bacterium
GTATACATAGAAGATATTTTAAAAATTATTTATATTTATTCATCGCATTACAATTTATAATTTGGAATATAATTTTAAAAGTTTCAAATCAAAGAAGAATTTGTTATAGGAGAAGATGAAGATGTTGATTGTATTTGATGGACCTAATTGTTCTGGTAAAACTACTTTAATAGAAAAGATAAATAAAAGATTAGTTGGAAAGTATAATATTTTTTTAACTAAAGAACCAACGCAAGATGCATTTGGAAAGTACTTAAAAGAAAATCATTCTACGTTTGATTCTACAACTTATTTATTTCTTATTACAGCAAATAGAGCCTATCATAATAATACCATATTAAAAAATAGTGACAAATTGATTTTGTGTGATCGTTATATTCCAGCAAGTTTGGCATTGCAACAAACACTAGATATATCTTTAGAATTTATTTGGATGATTAATCAAAAATTTGTGATGCCTGATCTTACTTTTTTTATTTCAGCATCAGAAACAGAATTAGAAAAGAGGTTAAATCTTAGAAAAGAAAAATCGTATATAGAGAAGAACTTATCTAGGAAAAATGAAATTGAACGATATAGGTCAGCTTATTGTTTTATGAAAGAAAAATTAGAAAATGTTTATTGGCTAGAAAACGATGATAATACTTTGAATATTGATTTTATTGTAAGAAAAATAGAAGAATGGGTGAAAAAGAAAGATTTTTATGACTAAGATTTTAACACTAAATATAGAAAATCCATCTTTAGAAAGAGCAAAAAAACTTGTTGAATGGGTAAAAAATAGAAGTGAAGATGTATTTATTTTTACAGAAACAAAAAATAGTAAAGGATGTAATTATTTAGAAGAATATTTTAAAACCAATAAAACAAGTTTATTTTGTGAGGAAACCAAGTATTATGTCTTATTTCCAAAGCCAATAGATAACAATTATGGTGTAATGTGCATATCTAAATTTCCATTAACTTTAGGAGTTTCACCTTTTCCCAAAAATGATTCATTTTATAGTCGATATTTAAATTTTAATGTGAAAAAGGAAAATAAAATAATTCATATCTTAGGATTATATGTTCCTTCACGAGATCAAACAGAAGAAAAAATTCAAAGAAAAAAACGATTTTTATGGCAAGTTCAAAAAGAAATTATCAAGGAAAAGCACAATATAAGTATAGTTTGTGGTGATTTAAATATAATTAGTAAAACTCATATCCCTTATTATAAATTTTTTCAAAATTGGGAATATGATTTTTATGACCATCTAATTGATAATGAATATTTAGATGCTTTTTCTTATTTTAATCCAAATAAGAAAGAATATAGTTGGGTTGGCCGAACAAATAATGGATATCGTTATGATTATTTTTTTGTAGCAAAACGAATTTTAGGATATTGCTTGCATTGTTATTTTGACCACTCTACTAGACTAACAAAGCTATCTGATCATTCAGCAATTATACTAGAAATATTAGATAAGGGAGAAATAGAAGTATGAAAAAAATGATATACAAAGATGGTCACTATGCAGGATGCTATTTTAGGTCAACTGTTAAGAAACCCGAATTAAAAGTTTTATTACAAATAACTGAAAGATGTAATTTACATTGTAAACATTGCTTCAATTCAAGTATAAATATAGGGGACGAAATTTCCTGTCAAGTCATTGAGGAAACAATTATACCAAAACTAGTAAGTGCAAATGTTACAAGAGTTACACTTACAGGCGGAGAACCTATGGTTCACCCAGAAGTATTAGAAATCATTACTGCTTTTATAAAGAAAGGTATTCATATTACGTTATGCACAAATGGTACAGGATTTTCTGAAGAAATTATTGATAGATTATATGAATTAGGGAATGTACATATAAATGTGAGTTTAGATGGTTTTTCTTTTAATTCACATGGTAGGTTTCGAGGCTTTTCTAATGAGCAATCATTTAACAGAGTAATACATAATATTCGTATGTTTGGAAAACGAAAACTTTTAAATGGAATTTTATGTGCTCCAAATCATTTTAGTGATGATGAAGAATATATAAACCTTTGCAAATTTGCGAAAGAAAATCATGCGAGATATGTTCTATTTAATCCTTTATCAAAGTTTGGTAGAGGTAATGAAACACAGAACTTATCTTATACGATGCAAGAATTGATGAATTTAAGAAAATCAATTGAAGCATCAAATTTAGAAAATGAGACATTTCAAATTGTCTTTATAAGAATATTTAAAGAAAAAGCTTCATTAAATTGTGAAATAAACTGTGGTTATGAAATTCCATATATCTTTGTTGATGGAAGTGTTGCAGTATGTCCTTATATGGTATTTGCAACAGATAGTATACAAAGTAAATATCAAAAAAAAGATTTTCTATATGGAAATATTTTGGATGATGATTTTAACTTACTTTATGCAATGAAACAATATTCTTTTTTAAATAAAGAAGAAATACGAAAACGAGGATGCATTGCATCTAAAATTACAAATGGTTTGCGATTGATTGATTTTGATAATGAAATTTATAATGTGGAGGAGAAGTAAAAATGGAAATTTTAGTAATAATCTGTGTTTTTGTTTTTTTAGCTTTAATCTTTTATGGTATCACTTCTTTTTTTGGCAAAAAAGCCAAATTATTAAATGCTCTTTTGTCATTAGTTTTTTCCTTATTTGTAATCCTTCTTTCTTGGATAAATGTTCCTTGCATAATTGGGATTCCAGATGACTATATCTATAAAAATAATGCACTTTGTATTGTTTTTGAATGGTATAATACTGGAGGAATTGCTTATATTATAACTTCCAATATCATTT
>JAIDKZ010000170.1 GCA_029051735.1 Anaeroplasmataceae bacterium
AAGATGCCTAATTCTCCATCTTTGCCCATGTATTGAATATCATTTGGTATTTTAGCTTCTTCATTATTTGTTATATTAACTAATGTAGCATCAATATACTTACTTATCATATTGGACTGTAAAATATGTCCTAATATTTGCGAATCCAATATTTTTTCAGAAAATAAATCATAAGATTTTTCATTTTGAACTGCATTATCACCATTAAACATACAAATCAAATTTTTAGTAAAAGTCTTTTGATCTGGATCATAAATATTATAGGCTAAATCAAAAATTGGATCTACTGCACTAAATAACACATTAAACTCATCAATCCAATGAATATCATTCAAATTTAAATCACTTAGGTCAATTCTATTTTCTTCATCAATAGAAGACTTTTCCATATAGTTGATGGCAAACTTATATAAACCAGAAAATAATTTGTTTCCAATTGTACTACGACTACTATCCTTAAATATTGATATTTCTTGTAAAGACTTTGTTGCTTGTTTAGCATATAAAATTATTTTTTTAGATTCTTTTTTCTTTTGTTCATATAATGTTTCATCTTCAACAACCTCTTCCATAGCAACCATTGAATCTTCTGCAGCAATCGCAATAATATTTACAACTGATTTAAACAAAAATTTTACATCTTCTTTTGTTGCTAAGTCTGTAACCTTAATAGAATCCTCTGAAAAAAATAAAGTATTAACCAAATCAATGATTAACTCATCATCTGTTATCATATCTATATGGTTCACTAAAGAAGTTACAGTGGATAGAGCTAAATTAATAAAAAATGGTTTTTCTTCAAATTGATCAATCAATAATTCATATTCCACAACAAATTCAGGATTATTAAATATAATTTCTAACTGACTTATGAACACCTCTTGGTCAATATTTGTCATATCAAATGATTTAATAAATTCTTCATCTGCATATTTCAAAAACAAACTCAATGCTTCTTTTGTATATTGAAGATAATAACCAAGTTCATCCCTTAAATAAAATTTTTCTTTTATCCCTAGTTTTTCATCCTCAAAACTTCCTTGAAG
>JAIDKZ010000171.1 GCA_029051735.1 Anaeroplasmataceae bacterium
GTATTAGTTATAATTGTAGTTTGGATGGGTGTTATCTTTTATTTCTCCCATCAAAATGGTAGTTCATCTACAAAAATGAGTAATTCAATAACAAATTGGGTTGCAAAAGAATTTGTTCCTGGTTTCTCAAATAAATCAAAAACAGAGCAGATAAAAATATTAAAGAATACAAGCTATGTAATAAGAAAACTTGCTCATTATTTTGAATTTGCTATTTTAGGATTATTTAGTTTAATTTTAGCTAAATTATTTTTGCATAAAGATAAATTCATTTATCCAGCAGCAATCCTATTGAGTATATTGTATGCACTTACTGATGAATTACATCAATATTTTATTAAAGGAAGAACACCAATGATTCAGGATGTTATTATTGATTCTTTGGGGGCAATAACAATGATTTTATTTGCTGGAAGTATAATAAACTTATATAGAATTATAAAAAAAGGTAAGAAGTATGATTGATACACATTCACATTTATTTGATCAAGCATTTCGAGATGATTTAGAACCATGCATAAATCGTTGCTTAGAAGCCAATGTAGATAAGATAATTTTAGTTGGATTTTCTAAAGAAACCAATATGCTAGCACAGGAATATGCTAAAAAAAATGAAATATTTTATCCAACTGCTGGGATTCATCCTAGTGAGGCGGATGAAAATTTTGAAACAGAATTAAAATATTTAGATGATTTCATTCAAAACCATAAGATTTATGCAATTGGAGAATGTGGTTTGGATTATCATTATGGTAAAGAAAATGAATTAGAACAAAAGAAATTATTTGAAGGACAAGTATTGCTTTCTATTCAATATAATTTACCATTAATTATTCATATGAGAGATGCAACACAAGATACTTATGATATTTTAAAAAAATATAAAAATAAAATAAGAGGTGTAATGCATTGCTATAGTGGTTCTTTAGAGATGGCTGAGGAATTTATCAAATTAGGGTTTTATATATCTTTAGGAGGTCCTGTTACTTTTAAGAATTCCAAAGAAAGTAAAAGGATTGCAGAATATATTGACCTAAATCGTTTACTAATTGAGACTGATTGTCCTTATTTGGCTCCAGTTCCATATCGAGGGCAAAGAAATGAATCTAGTTATGTTGTAAAAGTTGCAGAAGAGATTGCAAATATAAGAAAAATGGATATTAACATAATAGAAAAAATTACAGAACATAATGCAATTCAATTATTTGGTTTGGAGGATGAAATATGAAAATGAAAAAAATTTTATTTACAATACTTATAGGAGTTCTTTCTATTAGTTTAATAGGATGTAGTTTATTTAAGGATGATAATAAAGAACCAACAGAAATTCAAAAGGATCCAACGATTGTTGAAATTCAAAATGATATAACAGAAACTTATAAAAAAATTTCTTCTGGCTGCGTAGGCATTTATGCAACGCAAGGAAATAGTGCATCTATAGGTTCAGGTGTCATTTATAAGAAAACCTCTTCTGGAAAGTACTATGTAGTAACAAATGAGCATGTCATTGATGGCATGAATTCTGTAAGAATATTTTTAGGTGGATCTAAATACTATAAAGCAACTGTAATAGGTTACGATAAGAAAAATGATATCGCAGTTCTTTCTTTTAGTCTAGATATTTTAGGCAAAGACGGAGATGATATTTATATTCATGATATCTTTAATTATGATGATGAAATTGTCACAGTCGGTCAAACTACTTTAGCTATTGGATGTCCACTTAGCCTTGATTACTTTAATACACTAACTACAGGTGTTGTTTCTAAAGTAACAAAGGGTACAATTCAAACAAATGCAGATATTAATCCTGGTAATTCAGGTGGTGGTTTATTTAATATTGCAGGTCGATTGATTGGAATAAATTCTTCTAAAGAGGTTACAACAACAGGAACAAGTTCATCAGGAGTTACTACAGAGATTGCAGTTGAAGGAATTGGTTTTGCAATATCCTTGGATGTTGTTAAGAAATGCATCACAGATATAGAAAGCAAAACTGGAGCAATTGATCGTCCTTTACTTGGTATGACAGTTAGCAATATTAATGTATATTTAGAACTTCCTAAAACAGAAGATTATATAGATATTTTAAAGGAAGTTGGATTGGATCAAGGATTAATTGTAGTAGAATTAACCTATGAAGGTCTTGCAAGAGAAGTAGGAATTCGTCCTCGTGATGTCATAACTAAATGTAATTCTGAGGTTTTAGTTTCTAATATTGATTTATCCTATATTTTAAATCAGTCTTTAGCAGGAGATACCATTGAATTAGAAGTATATCGTTCCTCTGAAAAGAAAATGTTAACTTTTACAATTACATTGAAATAATTTTAAAAATCAGCAAAGCTTTTATTAAAGGATTGCTGATTTTTTTAATATTTAGTTTTTTGTTTAATCAAATATTCCCTCTTCATACATATATTATATTAGGGGTGATATCATGGCAAACAATTGTTGTAATAATACAAACACAACCACAAACAATAACTGTAGTGCACCTTGTGGTGGCGGATTCGCATTTATTTTAGTATTGTTTATTTTAGTTATTCTTGTTGGTGCTGCTTGGGCATATTAATTTTATAGATTATTAATACGATAAGCCTAAAGATATGTTCTTTGGGTTTTTTATTTTTTCTTAATGCGTATAGGTATGTTTTTCAAGAAAAATATCAGTATTTCATCAATTCAAAAATTCCAGGTTATTATATTTGATGTTAATATATAAGTGCCACGAAAGTGGCTCATTTGAAAGAGGTAATGAACGATGAACGTGTAAGGAGGTAAGTAGGTATGGAGTACCTAGTCATTCTTGTTATAGTGATCATATTAATCATTATAATCAAGGATGGTGGCTCTTCTAATAAGAAGAAGTCGCTATACTCTACATGTTCATTACATTAATTATTAGATACTATTTTTTTTAAAAAAGTAAATGCAATTTTGTTTGGTTTTTTAGGTTATTCTTGTTGGTGCTGCTTGGACATATTAATTTTATAGATTATTAATACGATAAGCCTAAAG
>JAIDKZ010000172.1 GCA_029051735.1 Anaeroplasmataceae bacterium
ATAAAGGAACTGGGTCATATCCAGGGTGAAACAATGGATTACATTTTAAAAGACGTTTGGTTGTTAAAAAAGAAGCTTTTACAAAATTAAATTTTTGATAGCATTCTTTTGCATACTGGCTGCAAGTAGGAGTGAAACGACATCTTGGAGGATGATTCGCTCCTTGTTGATATTTCTCAATTAAGAAAAGAGGAAGTTTATTTTTCATAATAAATTCGTTTTTGAAGTGCTTCTAATGCAGCTTCTCCTTGTAGTTTACGAATAATTTCATATGCAAAATCAATGCTTGCTGCTGCACTTCTAGCAGTAATAAGGTTTTCATCAACAACTACGCTTTTATCTATATAAGTACCTCCGAATTCTTCATTCATGCAGGTAAAGCAGGTATACTTACGGTTAACTAATAAGTTCAATTTTCCTAATATTGTTGGAGCTGCACAAATTGCACATACTACACGGTTTTCCTTCATAAAATATTGTATGATGTTTAATGCATAACCAAAGTTTTCAATAAATCGGTAATGTGGACCTCCTGGAATAAGTAAAGCATCATAATCTTGATATGCAACCTCATTAATTAATGTTAAGTCAGTTAAATGGATATAATGTGCTCCAATTACATCTGTGCGATTTGAGACACAAGTAACATCTAAGCCAGCACGTCTTAGAAAGGCAATAGGTGAAATTGCTTCAACTTCTTCAAAGCCATCAAATAGTAATGCTAATATTTTCATATGTAACCTCCAAAACATATCTTTATTATACTATTTTTTGTCTTTATTATCTATAATTCATTATAAAAAATTATTATTCTTGTAAAAAAAAATAAACTGTGCTACAATTAACCATGTTGATAAGGGAGTAGTTTGCTAGAAATAGTGGTTGGCCTACATACTGGCATTTGCCAGGTTCAATCTTAAAAAACGAGACTTATGCTAAAAATTAGTGGTACACTTTATGTACAGACTAAGAAGAGGCATAGGTCTTTTCTTATGGATAGGAGAAATTATGTTTGAATTTTATGTTAGAAGTCTCCTTTTAGGAGTTGGGTTAGCTATGGATGCTTGTGCTGTTTCTATGGCAAACGGTCTAAAAGAATCCAATATGCGTTTAAAAAAACATATTTTTATTGCAATGCTTTTTGCTTTATTTCAGGCATTTATGCCATTGCTTGGATATTTTGTTGGTCATGCATTATTAGAATGGATTGAAAAGTTTATCCCATGGATAGCATTAGTTATTTTATCATTCCTTGGGATAAATATGTTGATATCAGGAATTAAAAATAAAAAAGATGAAAATGAAAAAAAATTGACAATAATTAATCTTTTGATTCAAGCTGTTGCAACCTCAATTGATGCTTTAAGTGTGGGGTTTACTTTTGCAGATTACACACTAAATCAAGCTCTATTATGTGCTGGAAGTATTGCTATTGTCACTTTTATTATTTGTATTATAGCTTTATGGATTGGGAAAAAATTTGGAACTAAATTGGGAAACAAAGCAGAAATATTAGGTGGAGTTATTTTGATAGGAATTGGATTAGAAATTTTTTTAACAGGAATACTTTAATTGTGAGGGGATAACATGTTATATAAATCTGTTTTAGATATAGTTGGAAATACGCCTATGCTAGAGACAAGGAATTTTACAGATTTTCATAAATTGAAAGTTTCTCTTTTTGCTAAGCTAGAATGTTTTAATCCAACAGGATCTGTAAAGGATCGTATTGCAAAGGAAATGCTATTAAAGGCGTTTGAGGAAGGTCAAATTCATAAAGACTCTACCATTATTGAGCCAACGAGTGGAAATACAGGTATTGGAATTGCTGCTTTTGGTAAAGCCATGAAAGTAAAAGTAATTATTGTGATGCCAGATTCTATGAGCAAGGAACGTATTCAATTGATGAAAATATATGGTGCAGAGGTTGTTTTAACAGATGGTATGAAAGGTATGGCAGGAGCGATTGAAAAAGCAGAAGAATTGGCAAAAAAAATAAACCACTCTTTTATTCCTCAACAATTTACCAATCCCTATAATCCTATGAGCCATTATCATACTACAGGTCCTGAAATTTATCGTGATTTAAAAGGGGATGTGGATATTTTCATTTCAGGCATTGGAACGGGTGGTACTATAAGTGGTGTAGGAAAATACCTAAAAGAGAAAAATGAAACTATACAAATTATTGGTGTTGAACCAGCTGCATCTCCAGTTCTTTCTAAGGGAGTTCGTGGAAAACATAATATAGAAGGTATTGGTGCAGGCTTTGTTCCTGAAACTTTAGATCAAAATATTTATGATTCAGTTATAACTATCTCTGATGAATTGGCTATGAAGCGTGCTCAAGAATTTACAAGGTTAGAAGGTATTTTAATAGGCATATCTTCTGGGGCGGTATTAGAAGCAGCAATAGAACTAGCTAAAAAGAAAGAGAATTTTGGTAAACGAATTGTGGTCTTACTACCTGATTCAGGGGATCGCTATATGTCAACTGAATTATTTAATATAATATAATTTAAATTTTAGTAGATCTTTTCTTTTGTGAAAAGATCTTTTTAATAATAAATTCTTTTAATTCATTACAATTATAAAAAATATTTTACTTAAAATAAAAAATTATTATTTTTTTCTTTATTCTTCAAAGGTCGACAGGTTTATGCTATAATAAAATTGAAGTTGATTAATATAACGGAGGATAGAGTTCATGAAAAAAGTCTTTGCATTTTTTACAGTAGTATTTAGCTTTGTTTTATTGCTAATGAGCTGTAGTAATAAGGGGGGGGATCCTACTTGTGATCTTACAGTTACTAGTACATCTGATTCAATTAATTATTCAGTTACTTTTGAAAATTTAAAGGAATCTCAAACAAGTTATAAAATTGAATTATTGAAAGGATCAAGTGCAGTTAAGTCAGAAGTTTTTGCTACTTCAATAACATCTGGCTCTTTTAAGGGGTTAGATATGGATACGGCATATACGCTTTCTGTATTTGTTACAAAGAAAACAGATTTTGATTTTAATATCATTTCTAAAGCTGTGTCCACAGATAAGGCAGAATTAGAAGGAATCACTTTAAAAGATGCTTCTTTTATTTATGATGGTACAGAAAAATCTTTAACTGTTGCTGGATTACCAGAAGGTGCAACTGTGAGTTATACTGGGAATGGTCAGATCAAGGTTGGAGAATATGATGTAACTGCTAAAATTTCAAAAGAGCATTATAAGGATCTTGTTTTAAATGCAAAATTGAAAATTGTTGCTGCAGAAGCAGATTTCATTTTGTTAGATAAAGAGGTTGTATATAATGGCTTACCTCAAACTTTAACCGCAGAGACAAATTTAGAACTTACATATAAATATTATGTGAAAGGTGAAAATACTCTATTAGAATCTGCACCTATCAATGTTGGTGTTTATACTGTAGAAGCTTTGTTTGCAGGAGATGAAAATTATACCCAAAAGGTTAAAACTGCAACTTTAACTATTAAAAAAGCAAAATATGATTTTAGTGGAGTTTCTTTCAAGGATAAAACTGTTACTTATGACGGTAGTGAAAAAACAATAGAAATAGAAGGAACTTTACCAGCAGGCGTAAAAGTGAATTATACAAATAATCGCCTTACAAATGCGGGAACTGTAACTGCAATTGCCTCCTTCACAGGTGATGCATTAAATTATGAAAATATTGCTGATATGACTGCAACCTTGACCATTGAAAAAGCAGCAGTCATCATTTCAGCAGAACCTATTGTAGTAACTCAAGGAAATGATTATGAAATAGAGTATACTTGTTCTTTATTTAATGCTGATGTATCTATTCAATACACCAAAGGTGGTATAGAAATTGCTAATAAACCAACTGAGCCTGGTTTTTATGTAGCAATCTTAACTTTTGCTGGCAATGAAAACTATCTTGGAACTACAAAACAAGTAGATATTACGATTAATGATCCATCTTATCAAAATGTAACAATTACATTAGATCCAATTACAGTGACTTTTGGAGATAATTTTGAAGTGAATCCTATAGCTGATCATGGTGTTACAATTGATGATTTAACAATTCTATATGAGGATTCTAACAATATTCGAACATCAGAAAAGCCAGTCAATGCTGGAAAATATACAATTATCATTAGTTTTGAAAAAGATGATGAAAAATTATTAAATGCTGTACGAATTTCTGTTTCTTTAGTAATAAATAAAGCAATTGTGGATTTTGAATTTGAAGGAGGAACTGTAGGGTATGATGGACAACCTCATTCTTTACTATCTAGTTCAAGTCTACCTTTGACTTATCAATATTTTACAAATGATAATGTTTTATTAAGTTCTGCACCAGTCAATGCTGGAACTTATAAAGTTACAGCCTTTTATGCAGGGGATATGAATCATGAGGAAAAATCTAAGACGGTTACCTTAATTATCACTCAGGCAGAGCCTGATACTTCAAAACTTCCTAAGAGTTTCACTATGGATTATGAGGAAGGAATGACAGTAAATTCTTTTAAAGATAAATTAGAACAAAATAATTATTTATTCACAAATTATGATTTAGTGTTAAGTCCAAATCAAAATACAATTACGGTAATCTATGATTGTAAGGATAGTAATTTTTATACAGTAGAAGTAGAGATTACTTTAATTTGTAAACCAGTAATTGTTGGTTTTGAAGCGATTGATAATGGAAGACAAATTAAAGG
>JAIDKZ010000173.1 GCA_029051735.1 Anaeroplasmataceae bacterium
ATTCTATATTTTTTCAAAATGACATAAGAAATATTGAATTGTAAAATCAACTAACCTTATGCCTCTTCCTTCATATTACGAATTTTAGCATCATATTTTTTACGTTCCACTGTATCTAAGATTTTTTTACGCAAACGAATCTTTTTAGGAGTAATTTCAACCAATTCATCTTCATTAATAAATTCTAGACAAGCTTCTAAAGTTAACACCCTAGGTGTTTTCAAAACAACGGTTGTATCCTTGTTAGATGATCGTGTATTTGTCTGCTGTTTTGCACGAACTACATTTACAGCTAAATCTAAATTCTTGTTTGCCTCCCCCACAATCATTCCTTCATAGATTTCTTCCCCAGGAGCAATAAACATAGTTCCTCGATCTTCTAATGCCCCAATAGAATAAGCAGTAGATTGTCCCATTGCCATGGAAACTAAAACACCAGTTGTCCGCTCAGCAATTGCCAAACTTTCCATTGGACGATAATCTAAAAAACTATGGTTGATAATTCCATATCCTTTAGTTGCTGTCATAAAGTCTGTATTAAATCCTATCAAACCTCTAGATGGAATTGTATAAATCAATCTTGTTTGCGTTTCTGTGTTGGTCATAGTTTCCATTGTTCCATGACGATTTCCAAGCATTTCAATTACTGAACCTGCTGATTCCGAAGGGACATCTATAACACAATATTCATAAGGCTCACAAGTTACTCCATCTATCTCTTTCATAATAACATGAGGTCTAGATACCTGAAACTCATAACCTTCTCGACGCATAGTTTCAATTAAAATTCCTAAATGTAATTCTCCACGACCAGATACTAACCATTCTTCTGCTTTGTCTATACGCTGAACTTTTAAGGATACATCTTTTTGAACTTCTCTAAATAATCGTTCTTCTATTTTAGTAGCTGTAACACTTTTTCCATCTTTACCGCAAAAAGGGGAAGTATTTGTTCCAAAGGTCATCTGTACAGTTGGCTCAGAAATATGTATTTTTTCTAATGCTTCTTCTTGCCCCTGTGTACAAATTGTTTCTCCAACAGAAATATCTCCTAACCCTGATACAGCAACAATTTCTCCTGCTGATGCTTCCTTTACCTCTATTCTATCTAATCCTAAGAAACCATAAAGTTTTTGAACTCTAAAGCTTTTAATTGTTCCATCTAATCTACAGCAAGAGACAATTTCTCCTGAATGTATTGTTCCTCTTGCTATTTTGCCAATACCAATACGACCCACAAAATCTGTATAATCTAATAGTGCTGGTTGAAGTTGCAAAGCAGCATCCTTATCCATACAAGGAGCGGGAATCTCTTTCAAAATCATATCTAATAAAGGCTCCATGCCTTCGGATTGTGTTGTAATATCACTAGATAAAGAACAAGTATTATTTACTGCTGATGCAAAACAAACAGGAAAATCAAGTTCATCTTCATCACATCCCAAATCAATAAACAACTCTAAAACTTCATCAATAACCTCCATTGGTCTAGCAGAAGGCTTATCCACTTTGTTGATAACTACAATTGGTTTTAAATGGGCTTCAAATGCTTTTTTCAATACAAATCTTGTTTGAGGCATCGTTCCTTCATATGCATCAACAACTAAAACGACTCCATCAACCATCTTCATGATACGTTCCACTTCACCTGAAAAATCTGCATGACCAGGAGTATCTAATATGTTAATTTTTGTATCTTTATAAATAACTGCTGTATTTTTCGCTAAAATTGTAATTCCTCTTTCACGCTCTAATGCGTTAGAATCCATTACTCGTTCTTCTACAACTTGATTATCTCTAAAAGTATGAGAACTTTTTAATAATTTATCTACTAATGTTGTTTTACCATGATCAACATGAGCTATAATTGCAATATTTCTTATATCCATAAGCAACCTCCAATAAAAATACAAAAGGTATTATATCAAAAAATAGACATTTTATCTATAGAATTTTTTGATTATTTACCTTTTTTATATTCCTTTAATGGTAACGAAAGTGAATATAACAAAGAATCATTTTGTTTTTCATATAATTCCTGTAATAAGTTGATATATTTTATAGGTCCTATTGCATTCTTACTGATAGCAAGTTTTAAGAGTTCTGCTAATGAATTCTTTATAAGAGGATTTTTAATATCATTAATTTTATCAATATGTTGAATTGCAGTTTTATTTTTCTTGATAAATCGGTAAAATGATGAAACCAAAAAAGGCTTTCGTTTTCCTAAAGTCATTGTATAAAGTTTTCCTGATAAAATTTGATATATTTTAATTATTTCTAATCCAATAGCATATTCTTTTAACTCTTGAATTTCTTCATCTGAATTCTTATAATTGATTAGATCTTCTATCAATTCCATACGCCACAAAAAACGATGCTGACTTGATTGGGCATTTGGATAAATGTTAAGATATAATCTTTTTAATTCCAAAAGGGCTTCAATATAATCCCCTTCCATATCAAATAAATTGAGTGCCTCTATAGAAAGATTTGTAAGCATTGAATTTTTTTGTTCAGCTGTTGCAACTGAATATAGTTCCTTTAAAAGCGTATTACATTCCATATAATACGTGTGAATCAGTTCTATAATATCAACTTTCTTTTTTTCTACTCCTTGTCCAGTATAGATATTATATGAAAACTCTTCCTTAGAGACGCTATCATTTTCCAAAATACAATAAGCAAGAGTTGAGGAATTGTACATACGATTTGCTGGATGTCCAACCACATCGTTTCTTATATATTTTAATTCTCTTAAGACTTGATTTTTATTTATATTAATAAAACTTTTACTCTTAGTTAAAGAATAAGAAAGTGCATAAAGAGAATCTATTGAAACAAATAAACTTTGTAATAAAGCATACAATTTCATCACATTAAAAGAAACAGAACGATCTACTTGCTCAAAATAGCATTTTTGAATCTCATTGGTTGTTTCCAAAGCAGAAAGTGATGCGACAACAGGATAATTTTTGGTTCTTTTATAATAAGCAATATCAAATTTTTCTATTTTATTTTCATTTTCCAGAATCAGTTTTTCAAGCATTTTTTCCACTCTTTTCTTTTCTATATTATATCATGAAAGAAAAAAGAAAAGAAGATTTACTTCTTTTCTTTTCATTCATTAGTTAAATATAAATATAACAATTGGATAGTTTGATGAATAGCATCTAAATGCGTTCTTTCCATACCATGACTCGCATGAACCCCTGGACCAATTAAAGCTCCTGCACAATCAACACCACTTCTCCATGCTGCACCAATATCAGAACCATAAAAAGGAAAAATATCTACAACGTAATTGATATGATTCTTTTTTGCAAGTTCAATCAATTTTGTAGTCAATTCATAACTATATGGTCCTCCAGAGTCTTTGGCACAAATAGAAACCTCATATTCATTCCCTGCCAAATCTTTTCCAATACATCCCATATCTACTGTCACAAATTCATCTATATTTGAATTGACAGTTGCAGCACCATGGCCAACTTCTTCTTGATTTACAAAATAAACATATGTATCATATGCTGGAGTTGCAAGTTTATCTTTTAAATCTTTTAATACGCATAATATTGCACATACACTACCTTTATCATCTATGAATCTGCTTTTTAGAAAACCACTTGGTGTAATTGTAGTTTTAGGATCAATAAAAATATAATCTCCATGGTTTATCCCTAATTTTATTACATCTTCCTTATCTTTAACTTTTTCATCAATACGCACAATCATTGAATCTAAATCACGAATTTTATTTTTAGCGTCTTCATAGACATGAACTGATGAACTTTTACATAAAATAGTTCCTGTAAATTCCTGATTTGTTCGAGTTACAATTTTACAATATTCTCCATCTAAAGTAGGAATAGATGGCCCTCCTACATTAGTAACAGATAAGGTTCCATCTGTGTTAATTGAACGAACCATTAATCCTAATGTATCTATGTGAGCACTTGTCGCAACTTTTTTAGAATGATTTTTACCTTCAATAAAAATTTGAATATTTCCCTTATTTGTTACCTCTGGATGATATCCAAGATCTTTTAACATGCTTAAAAGTAATTGATTTATATTATGGCTATATCCAGTTGGAGAATCACATAAAAATATTTGTTTTATTATTTCATTTAAATAATTGTTCTTCATATTATGCCTTCTTTCATATTAATTATATGCTTTTTAAAAAAAGAAAAAAAGTACTTGTTTTTAAGACAAGATATATGATATAATAATCAAGCGTTAAGATATGGTTCGGTGGTGTAGTGGTTAACATGCTAGTCTGTCACACTGGAGATCGCGGGTTCAAGTCCCGTCCGAACCGCCATCGTTATAACTGCACCCTTAGATCAATTGGATAGATCGTTTGACTACGGATCAAAAGGTTAGGGGTTCGAATCCTCTAGGGTGCGCCATAGATGAATATTAAAAGCCAAATCAATAATTTGGCTTTTTTATTTTTTATTTACTTCCAATCAAATACTCCTCTTCTTTGTCAAAATTTACATCAAAATCATCTTCAGGAATCCAACTTTTACCAAATTCTACATCTTGAAACAAACTTGCTAAACCTGTAATTTGCTTTAATCTTAAAATTTCATCTTTTTCCATTCCTAAATGTTTTGATATCCATGCATCTGAACGACCAAGATCATGCAATTCACTAACAATATTACTCATTAAATCAACATTATGTGTACCACGTGCACGATTATGACGAATTGTACTTGCCATTCTTTTTTCTAAAGGCTTATCAATAACAGATACTGGAAGTAAACCATTTTCTCTTTCATAAATATCTTTATACTCCAACATTACTCTATATCTATGAAATCCATCAACAATTATATAGCGATCTAGAGATTTATTATAATAACATACAATTGGCATAGTATAACCATCTTCTTTTATACTATCATATAAAAGTTTCATTTCTGGTGGAGCAACAGAATTTGGATTATAGTCATTAGGATCTATTTTATCAATTGGTACTGATTTTATATTATATACAGGACTTTTATAACTCATTATAACTCCTCCAATCCCTCATATTTTTCTTTAATCATTTTAATTTTACTTTGCTGATCACGAGTTAGTCCAAAACCCATAGAACGACAGATATGATCATTTTTTAAAATACAATAACACATTCTTTTCCAACTTGGAATATCCTTTGTAGATTTAATATCATCTGTATGATCAGGAATCTTACTTAAAAAAATAATTCTAGAATTTTTAAAAATGGTATAGTTAGATACTCCGTTTCTACGAATAGGATACCCATGTTCTTCTAATTCTTTTATAGTTTCTTCTTCAAGACCTCCACCAACAGTATGCCAAAAATCAATTGATGTCTTAAACTTTTTTATATAATTATTCCTAATTCTTCTTGGTAAAGTCGCAAGCAAAAATTTTGTATA
This sequence comes from Anaeroplasmataceae bacterium, assembly GCA_029051735.1. GTDB lineage: Bacteria > Bacillota_I > Bacilli_A > Acholeplasmatales > Anaeroplasmataceae > Pelethenecus. The sequence continues at coordinate 5,421 of JAIDKZ010000173.1, forward strand.
AGATTCCCAAGTATGACCCTCAGGTAAAGTGATATTTCTATATCCTAATGCTTTTGTTCTACCATAAATACATGCAAAGTTTACCCCCTTTACTCTACCCAATAATCTAGTCCATGTTTCTGGTTCAATGACACGATATAAATTCAAACAATCTTTTGCATAATCATTAAAAGGAGATGCAACTCTCATTTGTGTAGGCTTAACACCTGCTTGATAAAGCATATCATATAACTGATTATACTGATATCCATGTTGAGCAATCGCATGCCACACATCTTGTACACTCCAGTCATATAACGGTGAAGCACACCAAACATTTTTAAACTGCTGTGTGATATAGCAATTATGCTTATATCCTCTTTTCTTGTTTAGAAAACCATTATATCGTTGTAAAGATTCATCTGCACGAATTCCTAGTAAGCATATTGTAGAAGTATCTCCATGTGATAATTTATACCATCTCCCAAACTGCTTTGCCAAATCCTCTTGATGCATCCGATATTTATATGTTGTTATTGGATTGTTTTCTAATGTAATTACATAGTCATGATTGGGAATGGGTCTAACCCAAATATCCTTTGCCTTATCATCCCATGGATACCAAAACATCTCATAATTACTTAATGCTGTTCTAGTTGCCATCGGCAAACAAACCCAATATAATTCAGCATCATTTTTTATGCGCTCAAAAGTTTCTTCTACATACTTTGTCGTATAAGAATACTGGGCTTCAAAGTCTTGATGAAATACACCTATTTTACGTGTTGGATAATATTTCTTCTGATAATCCAATACCAATTCTAATAATAGGCCACTATCCTTTCCTCCTGAAAAAGATACAAAGATATTTTCAAATTCTTCAAATATAAATTTTAAACGGTTTAAAAGGTTTTCATAAACATCAATATCTAAGTATTTCTTCTTCATACGCTTACTCCTTTTAAAAAATCAATTTATTATAGCATAAATTGGTAAAATTTACCATTTTTTATCGATTTATTTTATCTTAAAC
>JAIDKZ010000174.1 GCA_029051735.1 Anaeroplasmataceae bacterium
CCCAACAAAACTATCTTAAAGTTTTCGATTAATATAATATTTAAGAAGAAATAAAAATTAATTTTGCAAAATAATTAGATTATTTTGATTTTGATCACGAACAGTAAAATCAAAAAATTGAGCGACTCCATGAAATTGAGAAGATTAAAGAGAAATATAAAATGAACATTGAGGAATTGATGTCCTATCTTGAAAAAATCACTCTAGATATTGAAATGGTTAAAAATTATGATGAAATATTAAAAAGTACCTATATAGACTTAGAAAATGAGTTTTTTAAACTTAAGGAGCATGCATTCGAATTATCTAACTATAGAAAAACAATTGCTGTTTCATTAGAAAAAAACATCATAAAAGAATGTAAAGAATTAGATTTAGAGGATACACAATTCCAAATCATCTTTCATACACCAAAGGAACTAGAACCATTGAATAAAGAAGTATTTAAGGAAACAGGAATAGATGAAGTTGATTTTTTAATTAGTTTTAATCAAGGAGAGCCATTAAGAAGTCTTCACAAGGTTGCTTCTGGTGGAGAAATGTCAAGAATCATGTTAGCTTTTAAAAGCTATTTTGCAAATCGTTCTTTGTATTCTTTAATGGTATTTGATGAAATTGATACTGGAGTATCAGGAGCAACCGCAAAAAAAATAGCCAAAAAAATGGCTGAAATTTCTAAGATTTGTCAGGTGTTATGTATTACTCATTTACCTCAAGTTGCTTCTATGGGAGATGCACATATTCATATATTTAAAGAATTAATTCATGGACGGACAACCACGCATTTTAAATATTTGAATTTTGATGAAAGAGTAGAAGAAGTTGCTCTTATGCTTTCAGGTGATAAGATGAGTTTGTATGCTTTAGAGCATGCAAAGGCTTTATTAGAAGAAAATTGTAATAAATAAAACGGGAAATTTTCCCGTTTTATTTATTTAAAAAATGATTCAATGCAAATGCTACTCCACTTTCTTCGTTAGAAGTAGTAATAAAATCTGCCTCATAAAGAATTTCTTTAAAAGAATTTTTCATAGCTACACCAATTCCAGCACGCCGAATCATTTCTAAATCATTTCCTGCATCTCCAATTGCCATAGTTTCATTCATGGAAATGCCTAAATGGTTGGCAAGAATCTCTAATGCAGCACCTTTATGACTGTTTTTATTTAAAAACTCTAAGAATATAGGACTTGAACGCACAACGGAATAAGTTTTCAGTATGTCACTTGGTAATTGATTAAAGGCAGTATCAAGTGTATCACTGCTTCCTACCATCATACATTTTATAAATAAGTCAGAATCCTTTATATTTTTAAAATCAACTATAATATCATTTATCTTATTTAGACTTGCTTCCTTATCAGTATAGGGATTATGCATATCTGTAATTAATTCTTCATTTAATCGAAAGGCATGATAATTTGTTTTTAATTTTTTTGAAAGAGCGTATAATTCTTTAGCAGATTTTCCATCAAGAGTTGATGCAAAGATGACTTCATTTGATTGCACTTTTAAAATTTTCGCACCATTATAGCATATAACATAATCATCTTCATTTAAAAGATATAGTTCTTGAAGAACAGGGAGTACACCACTCATTGGTCTACCTGTTGCTATAACAATCTTACATCCTAATTTTTTAGCATTTTCAATAGCAATTTTATTTTCTTGTGAGATTTTTTTTTGATTATCAAATAGTGTTCCATCTAAATCAATTGTACATAGTTTAATCATAAGGTTTCCTAAGTTATCCTTTCTATAACCTAAACCATTATAACATAGTTGGCAAAAATTGGGTATATTTTTTCAAGGAATTCTGTTCATACTATGGTTGTGGAGGTGTGAAAATGAAGAAAATAATAACTTTTATTATCCTTTTATTTACATGTTTAGGCTTTTTCACTGCAAGTGCCTATGAAATGAATAAAAACGATAAAATATATGTTGGAGGGCAATCCATTGGTATCAAACTTAATTCTGGAGTTATCGTAATAGGAACTTATGGTATATTAGAAGAAGGTAAGGTCTATAAGCCATGGCAAGATGCTGGATTAACTGAAGGAGATCAAATCATTACTTTAAATCAAAAGGAAATTACAGATATAAAAAGTCTTTTAAAAGCACTTACGTCTTCTAAAGGTCAGGAATGTAGTTTAGAATATATACGCAATGGTAAAAAGTATAATACTAAAATCCAACCAGTATTAACAGAGGAGACCTATTCCTTAGGATTGTATGTTAAGGATTCTATTTTAGGAGTTGGAACACTTACATACTATATTAAAGAAATAAATGCTTATGGAAGTTTAGGACATCCAATTACTCAAAATGATTTTTATAGTGGTGAAATCTATGAGGCTAAAGTGAATCAGATTATTAAGCCAACAAGAACTGAAGCAGGAGAAAAAAGAGCTACTATTGATGGTAAGGCAATCGGAACAATAGAGAAGAATACAACTACTGGAGTTCATGGGTATACAAATGAGAATTTTGATAGTTCTAATATGGAAGCCTTAGAAATGAAAACAAGAGATGAGATTCATTTAGGAGAAGCAGAAATTTGGACTTGTATTAGTGGGAAAAAAGTAGAAAAATATAAGATCAATATTACAAGTCTAGCAAAACAAAAAACAAAAAGTATAAAAGGAATTACTTTTGAAGTTACAGATGAGCGATTGCTTTCTGCAACTGGTGGAATCATTCAAGGTATGTCAGGATCACCAATTGTACAGGATAATAAAATCATTGGTGCAGTAACACATGTCTTAGTAAGCAATAGTAAAAAAGGGTATGGTATATAC
>JAIDKZ010000018.1 GCA_029051735.1 Anaeroplasmataceae bacterium
CTTTTGAACCATTAAAAAATATTAGACATAAAAAATAGATTTGGTGTTTCATTTGTAAAGGAGATTTATATGACAGGAGCGCAAATTGCAGGAAATATATTAACAGGTATTGGAATGTTTTTATTTTTCTTGAGTTCGTTTTTTAAAAGTAAACAAAAAATAGTATTATTACAGACAGGAAATCATACTTTAAGTTGTATTGGTCAAATTTGTTTAAAACAATATTCAGGGTCAATTCAAGATGCAGTTAGTATTATAAGAAATATATGTATTTTATTTAAAAAGAATAATAAAATTTTAAATTGGTTTTTCATTGCTTTAGGATTAATTTTAGGAACAGTTTTAAATGTGGTTTTAAATTTAAAGAATGCTTTTTTAATGGGAATTGGATTTTTACCAGTTTTTGCTTCTTTTCAATACTCTATCATAATTTTGTTTCCTAATATAAAAGTTCCTTTTATAAAGGCTTCCATGGCTGTATCTTGCGTGTGTTGGACGATTTATGGTTTATTTTTAAAAAATTATTCAATGGTGATTTCTAATATCATTATTTTTGTCATTGCATTAATCGCAGTTGTACAATATTTCATTCAAATCAAAAAAGAACAAAATATGGAAGATAAGAATGAAACTGTAGAAGAAGAATAAAAAAAATATATTTTTCTGTTGACTTATCTTTCATTTGATGTATAATGTAAGCATCAAATGAAAGTAGTAAAGATCACTAAGTATTGGTGTGAGTATACCAAAGATGTCTTTTACCTACTTCATGTAGGTTTTTTTATTTGATGTGTAAAGATAGTTTAATATTAGATAAACTTGAGTATAATTATGAAGGACCATTATGGCTAACATAATTATTGGTCCTTTAATTTTTTATTTGAATTTTTTATTTAGGACCATGCCAAGTGGTCCTTTTATTTTGCTATTAAAGGAAAAAGGAGTAGAGATTTATGAAAAAAATTTTAGGAAGTATTTGCTTAATTATTAGTATTTTTTCATTATTTTTATTATCTTCATGTAGTAGTAAAGATAAGTTATATGTAGCAACATCTCCTGATTATATGCCACATGAGTTCATTAATGGAAATGAAAAAGGGCAAAAAAGATATGTAGGGGCGGACATAGAACTTGCTAAAAAGATTGCTGCAGATATGGGGAAAGAATTATATATTGATGCAATGGGATTTAATGAGACTTTAAATGCAGTACAAAATGGAAAAGTTGATATTGCGATATCTGGCTTTACTTATAAAAAAGAAAGAGCCATGAATTATGAGATGTCTAATAGCTATTATGATGATGGAGATGGAAGTCAAGTTTTGGTTACTTTAAAGGAGAATGCTTTTGCTTATAGTACTTTAGAATCATTGAACAAATCTTCTGTTGTAATTGGTGCACAAAGTGGTTCTGTACAATATGATTATGTAGAAGAACAATTACCTAATGCAAAAATAGAAATTATATCTACAATTCCAGATGGAATTTTATACCTAAAAAATGGTAAAATTGATGCTTTAGCTATTGCATCAAATGCTGCAGAGGCAGCTATGATTTCTAATCCGGAAATCGTAATTTGTGAGGAATCCTTTGATGTGACTGGAAAAGAAGGATTATTTGTATTAGCCAAAAAAGGAAATCAAGAAATAATAAAAATAGTGAATCAAACAATAGAAGAGGTTCAAAATCAAAAATTATACCAAACCTGGCTTGAGGATGCAAAAAAATTAGCAGCATCTTTAGGCGACAATGCCCTTGAAGAAGATTTAACAACACATTCTAATTTTCTTACTAAAATAATTGATATGTTTGTAGATAATTTTGGTGAATTTATGAAAGGTTTAGGTATAACACTTGCTTTATCATTATGTGGTGTTTTATTAGCGGCAGTTTTTGGGATTGCTTTATGTCTTATGAATTTATCAAGATTTAAAGTACTTCGTGCTATTTCTAATATATACATAGAAGTTATACGTGGAATTCCACTTCTTTTACAACTTACTGTTATTTTCCTTGTCATGCCTAAAGGAATGCCAAAGTTTATAACCTGTGTTATCGCTTTGGTGATTAATAGTGCAGCATATCAAGCAGAAATTTTCCGCTCTGGTATTCAATCAGTAGATCGTGGACAAATGGAAGCAGCAAGAAGTTTAGGACTTTCCTATCCAATTGCTATGATAAAGGTTATATTACCTCAGGCGATAAAAAACATTTTGCCTTCTTTGGCAAATGAATTTGTTGCATTAATTAAGGAGACATCTTTAGCATCCACATTCTTTGTGGGAGACTTGATGACTGTTAAAACTATGATTACTTCAGCTACATATGATGCATTAACTCCTTATATC
>JAIDKZ010000019.1 GCA_029051735.1 Anaeroplasmataceae bacterium
CAGCCTAACAGATTTAAAATATTAAGAATATTATGTGAAAATAGTGAATTAAGTAATTTACTTATTTCTGATAAAGAATGGCAAGGAATTCAAATGATATATAAGGATTTAAACGTGATTTATGAAGATAATGACTATATGAGGGAAAATTATATTATAATTGACTCATTTGGGAATTTAACTAAGAATAATCTTCATTTAAATAATAATTCATTGTTGAGTTACAACTTTGAAGAATGTTTAAAACATCTAAATCATGCAAAAGGAATTTAACTATGGCGTTAGAACTGGATTTGCATGGCTTCACTATTCCTCAAGCATTATATGAAATTCAACGTACTATAATTGCTAATCCTAAGTGCAATTGTATTGAAATTATACATGGATATAATCAAGGGAATAAAATCAAACATTTCTTAAGAGACAAAAATAACATACATAATAGGCGAGTAATAAGAACAATTCCTGTTCCACTAAATGATGGAAGAACCTTTATCTTTCTTAAAACATAGAAATAAATCTATTAGATAGCATTAGTAATGAAAGAACAAAAATTTATACCAAAGAACAATCAAGGTGTATCATCATATACACATACAAAACAGCAAAGAGATTATTATGCCAATCAGCATAATCTTAACAATGCTGCTCATCAATTAAACCCTAATGATTCTAATTATTAGAAAAAAATGTTATTAACTGCTTAAAGAAAAATATGAAGCCTATACAGAATAAAAGAAATTAGTTTATGAAACAAATAGGTGTTGATAAAAAAATAATGAATTGAATTAGCGTTTTTAGAAGCATCTAATTATTTTACTTCAACCTTACTGATCACATATGTTTGTGATTGTTCAGCAGAAAATTAGATATGGTGGTAGGTATGCAACATTACTTCTATTGGCTAAACATTCAAACATATCTTTCATTTTTTTGGAAATTCGCGGTTTATGGGTATAACTCTTTGATGTTTGAATGCTATAATAACTACATCAAATAAGGAGGGATTTCAGTTATGGACATGCAGAAAATTGGTGCGTTTTTAGCTGATTTACGTAAGGAACATAATCTTACACAAGAAGAATTGGGTGAGCAAATCGGCGTTACCAATAAGACTATTTCTCGATGGGAAAATGGGAATTATTTACCACCTGTTGAAATGCTTCAAATATTGAGTAACAAATATGAAGTTAGTATAAATGAAATATTGTCTGGAGAGCGTCTTGATAGTAAAGATTACAAAACAAAAGCAGAAGAAAACATTGCAGTTGCTTTAGAAAGTAGTACATTTACTCTTAAAGATAAAAAAGCTTTTTATGAAAAAAAATGGTTAAACGACCATTTGCTTGAATTGATAGTAGAGATGATGCTGATGTTTTCATTTGCTATTATAAGTGCAATTTTTTGTAAAGAATTATGTGTTATCATATCCATTGTATGTCTAGTTTGGGCATTTTGGATTAACAATCGCCGCGCATACTATGTAGAAGATCATCTTTATGCATCTGCATTAATGAAATTCAAAAACGATGAGAAATGAGAATATTATTAATATCTAAAAAATAAGACAAGCCAAAAGTTCTGCTAGTATGAAATACGCTTTACAATTATGATATGTAGGCTATTTTAAATCACCCACATGTAGTCAATAATTGTGTAAAACGTCATATCAATATACCAACATATTCTACGTCAGCAGAAAATGTTATGATTAATGAATATGTTCAAGGACAGCCAATGTATCAGCAACCAATGCTATATCCACAATATCCACAACAACCAATGATGCAGGGACAATATCAGGGAAATGTTGGTACAGAGCCATTTGTACAACAAACACCTAACTTTAATCCACAAGGATTTGTTCCACCTATGGGTAATGTTCCATTCGGATATTAATATTTAGACTTGCAAGCTAATTGTAGCTTGTTTTTTTATGTCTAAGAAAATTAGGAAAATTATTCTTTTAATGGATGAGATGAAAAAATTTCATATTGTTTTATAAAAAATAAGCCTAAAATTCTTTGGCACTTTTTTAGCACTAGGAATGATATAATTCTCCTATATTTTTTTAGGAGGAGTAATGTATGAAAAAAAGATTATTTTTTATAGGAATTATAAGTTTTGCTTTATGTCTTCTTTTCAGTTGTGGTGGTAAAAATAAACCACAAGAGGATGATCCATCAGGTATAAATCCTCCTGTGACAGAACACACGCATTCTTGGGGAAGTTGGATAGAGCAGAAGAAAGCCAATTGTACAGAACCAGGAGAAAAAATGCGAAAGTGTAATAGTTGTGATGAAAAAGAAACAGAACAGATTCCTGCATTAAACCATAATTTTAAAGATGGTTATTGTACACGTTGCAAGGAAATCGATCCAGCAAATACAGAAATTGTAGATGGAAAAGAGTTCGTATCCATAACAATTTCAAATAGTGGATTATTGTCATTTAGTAGACTAAAATGTGCAAGTAAATATGTTTTAAATCTATCTAATGCGCTATATGAAAATAAAACCATTGAACTTGATAAAACACAAGGATCCTATTCTTTAGAAAGTATCCCTGTTGGAAAAACGATGGTAACTTTAACAGCATATGAGAAGGTTGAAATTAAAGTAGGAAATGAAACACAATATCAGGATGTACCTATTTCTAGTGCAACAGATGAGTTTAGAATTACAAAAATAAATAATACATATTCTTTAGAAAGATTAAAATATATGGATGACTATATTACTCTAAAAGGATTTTATAGTGAGCCTAGAATAGATAGCCAAACAAAAGAAAAATATTATTTGTATGAATGTGTATTAAAAGATAATAAACCAATGACATTTAAAATTAAAAACTATCTAACACTATCCTCTGGATATACAGCAGTATTTTACAAAAGTGCTGAGGGACGTCAAAATGCAGATAGTAAAGATATATGGGATTCAACAAATCTTTTAATGGGATATCCACAAATCAATCATGGAGATAATATGTATTATGTTCGTATTCTAGATTCCAACGGCAACTTTTTTGATTATAATTTAAATGTTTATGGATTATATACAGTAGAATTAGAACGTTACGCAGTTGAATTAAATATGGATATGAATGGGTATCGTACCTATGAAAAAGAAAAATTGGGAAATGCATTAACATTTGTAGAAAATGATATCATTCCTTTAGATATTTTATATGAAAATGTAGAAACAGGAAAACTAGGCAGAGATGATAGTTATAATATATGGGAAAGAGAAGATCATACTTTGACTTTATGGAATTCTTTTACTCCAGATCATAATAACAAGATTAAAGTGTCAATTTATTTTTATGATGAAAACGATGTACATCAAGATAGTTTAGAATATAAGGAATGTGGAAAAACATTTAATATTATAGAAAGTGAGTATGGAATAACTTTATCAACAAGTGGGAATCAAATTACAGATGAAGTTACTATACCAAGTGTATTAGTAGGAAAAAAAGTTTTAGCAGCAAATTTCTTTTCTTCAGAAGCAACCACAATTTATATTGCTGAAGGTGCTACAGAATTTGTGGCCAAATTTAATTATTGTTATAAAATAAAAGATATATGGTTACCATCCACGATTACATCCATGAATGAGTTTGCTTTTGGTGGAAATCCACTAGATGTATTACCATCTGATTTGACCATACATTGTGCATTTGATAAATCTGTAACATCTGCATTTCCTTATAAATGGAATTCTATAGCTGGAACAACTAAGGCATTTCATACAGTATATGGTGTGGCAGCACCAATCGTAATTGATGGGGTAACATATAAAATAAGCAACAATGAATTAGTTGTTACAGGCACAACAAACGAGTTTACAGGAATTATTCCAGATTCAATAAAATTATATGGTAAAATGTATTTGGTGACTACAATAGAACATCTAGATTTGATAAAGACATTAAAAATAGGAAAAAATATAGCAACTATAAAAAATAATGCTTTTACAGAATCATTAGAAGAACTAGAAATAGACACAGAAAACCAATATTTTATTATTCAAGATCAAATATTATATACAAAAGAAAAAGATCGAATCATTGTAGTTACAAAGACAATAACAGATGTTTTTCTTTCCTCTAATGTATTAAGAATTGATGGAAATGCTTTTACAAATTGTAAGAATATAATAATCTATACAGAGTTATTGCAAATGCCTAGTTCATGGAATGATTGTGACTTTGCTAATGTAACCTTTGTATATAATTATAAAGAAACAATAAAAAATGGAGATTATCAGTATCTTTTAACAAACGCCAATACAGCTTGTTTACTAGCTTATACAGGGGTTGAAAGAGAAGTCATCATAGAAGATTATATAGAAGGAGCAATGGTTACAGAAATTGCTCCAGGGGCATTTAAAAATTGTATTCATTTAGAAAGCATAATTCTTCCAAATACTATAAAAACTTTAGGGGATAATATTTTTGATAACTGCAAAAATCTTAAATATATTCAGTTGCCATTTATAGGAACAAATCAAGAAACCCCAACTATGTTTTCTATGATTGTTGGTGAAAATGTTTCTGAAACTATAGAACGAATTACAATAACTAACGCGACAACTTTAGCCGATCAAACATTTAAAGGCTGTACGCATCTTGTAGAAATAAACTTACCTGATTGTTTACAAAGCATTGGTGAACATGTTTTTGATGATTGTCAATATCTAAACTACTATACATATAATGGTGTTAAATATTTAGGAAATGCGCAAAATCAATACCTTCTTTTAGCGGCTCTAGAAAATAATAATTTAACTGAGCTAGAAGTTCGTCAAGAGTGTAAGGCAATTGATCAAAATGCTTTTCATGCATGTAACTCTTTGGAAAAAGTTCAAATCTCTCTTTATCTTCTTGATCAACTTCCAGTGAAAAACATAAAAAATTTAATAATTACTAGTGGAATGAAGATTGATGCAAATACATTTGATTCATTTGAAAATTTAGAAAGTTTGAGTTTGCCAGAAGATATAATTGAAATTGATATGCATGCATTCAATTGGTGTCCTAAATTAAATGAAATAATTATTTCAGATTATAATCAGAAGTATAGTGTTTATAAAGGAGTCATATATAATAAAACTAAAACAGAATTCATTTATGCATTATCTACATTAAAAATAATAGAGATACCTAGTAGTGTAGAAATCTTAAATAAAGGAGCTTTAAGCAATGTAAGAAACATTGAGGAATTAAGCTTGCCATTTGCTTTTGGTGGAGAAAGTAATCCATCATCTGATAGCAAGTATTTGGGTTTCCTTTTTAGTACGAAAACTTCTGAAGAAGGACCTTATTATATAAATAAAAATGTGCCTTTAACATTGAGAAAAGTTGTTATTACAGGTGGAACAGAGGTGTATTGTTGGGCTTTTGATACTTGTGATTATATCCAAGAAATCATTTTGCCTGATACAATAACATCTATTGGACAAAGAGCATTATATTGTAAGGGTCTAACAAATTTAACAATTCCTTTTATAAAAGTTGATATGTTTGATGGTAGCATAAGTGAATACTTTAGAGATTATTTTGGATCAACTACAATTAACGGAGTAACTACATATCATATTCCTTCAAGTCTTTCTACAATTACCATTACTGGAAAAACCATTCCAAGTCGTGCGTTTCAAGATTGCACTAATATCAAACATATTTATATTTCAAATGAAATAGAATCTATTCCTTATCTTGCTTTTAATGATTGTAGTAATCTAGAATATAATCTGTATGACAATGGATGCTATTTAGGAAATGAGGATAATCCATATATAGCTTTAATTAAAGCCAAAGATAGAAAAGCAACAGAAATGATTATTCATGAGTCTACAAAAATTATTTCAAATGCTACAGCTAATTTCTCAAACATTATTATTCCAAGCACAGTAAGAACTTTAGGAGCAAGTGCATTTGCAGGAAGCGCACTAAAAGAAATTGAAATTCCTGCAACTGTAAAAGAAATAGGAGAAGGCGCATTTAGTTCTTGTCTGAGCCTTACTCAAGTATATATTAATGAAGGAGTAGAGGTGATTGGAGATAGAGCTTTTAGAGATTGTTATAACTTAAAAAATATAAATCTTCCAAATAGTTTGAAAAGTGTTGGTGAAAAGATATTCATTCTAGATAATTATAATTCAATTGCACTGGAATATAATCTTTATGATAATGGATTATATTTAGGAAATGAAGAAAATCCATATTTGTATTTTGTAGGGGTAGAGAATTATTCTATAACAAGCATTGAAATCCAGACAAATACAAGATATATCAATGAATATGCTTTTTCTAGGTGTAGTAGTTTATCAACTATCATCATGCATCATAGTGTTGAAAGCATTGGAGAAGGCGCTTTTCATAAAAATTTGAAAAAAGTCTTTTATACAGGCACTTCCAATCAATGGGAAAATATTAGAATTGGCTTTGATTCTAATGTATCTTCAATAACCTATTATTATTCAGAAACTAGTCCTACATCTTCTGGAAATTATTGGCATTATGTTGAGAATCAACCAGTAATATGGTAACTAAAAGAAGGGTAATAGATAAGTCTATTATCCTTTTTTCTTTGGCACTTTTTTAGCACTCTAAATGCTAGAATATTAACAATTAAAATTGTAGGAGTTGTTGAACATGAAGGTCTTAATTATTGATGATGATTTGGCATCTTTGTCTTATTTTTTACAGTCTTTTGTAAATGAATATACAATTGAATATAAATTTTTTAAAGAGCATCCTTTGGACACATTAACCTACGTCAAAGATAATGACATTGATGGAGCTTTTATTAGCACGAATCTTTCTACGGTTAGTGGATTTGATTTATCTGAAAAATTGATTGAAATTAGGAAAGATTTAAAAGTTGTTTTTATTGGTGAGAATATAGAATTAAAAATGAAAGAAGAAATAAAGAAAAATGTATTAGGAGTTTGTGATAAACCTTTGATTTCAAGTCAAATAGAACACTTTTTAAAATCAATGCAAATTTTCAAAAAAAGAAAAATATTTGTTCATACTTTTGGCGTATTTGATGTTTTTATCAATCAAAAGATTGTCAAATTCAAGTCGGCTAAATCAAAGGAACTTTTGGCTTTGTTAATTACATATAATGGGAAGTCTTTATATATGTCTGATGCAATATGTCATCTTTGGCCAGATAAAGATATTGAACTTGCAAAAAGATTATATAGAGATGCTGTATGGAAACTGAGAAAAACAATGACAGAATATAGCATTTCTCATCTGATTGAGTATAAAAGAGCCCAATTATTTTTACATAAAGAAAATATAGAGTGTGATTATTGGGAATACCTAAAAAATACAAATTTTTGTTATAATGGAGTTTTTTTGCCTAGCTATGATTGGTCCATTGAATTTCAGTTAGAATTAGATACTATTAAAATGAAAAGAAAATATCAATTGAACTCCTAGCCTTTTTCTTAGAAGCATAGTATAATTGATTTGAGGTGAATTGAAATGAAAAGACTAAAAGTGATTGTAGTATTTATAGTTTCTTTTTTTTGTTTATGTCTTGGATTTTCTATAGCTTTATGGATTTCAGTTTTTAATCATGAATTATACTACTATCCTGCAAATGTCTATGGATGTATTGATTTTGCAGGATATGATTTAAATCAAAAACGTTCCCATTCTATGAATATGACAGGAGAATGGGAGTTTTATTATAATCGATGGATTATAACAGATCATGATGAAGGACCAATGGATGCCTATATTCAAATTCCTGGCAAATGGACAGGATTAAAAATAAATGATACTACTTTAGGAAAAAAAGGATATGCTTCTTATAAAACTACATTAATTCATATTCCAAAAGGAACACGACTTTGTCCCACCTATCAAAGCGGAGGTGGGGATTCAGCTTATCGTGTCTATTATAATAAAACTTTAGTAGGATATACAGGTACTGCATCAAAAGAAATAAAAGAAACAAAAAATGGATTTAAGATGGATTTTGATTCATATTATGAAGTTCCTGATGATGGAGTAGTAGAGGTAGTTATAGAAGTTGGGATGAATCATCATGGTGGGATAACTCAGATGCCTGGTGTGATCACAGATGGGTATAGTGGATATTATCAAACCTTTGTCAGTTTTTTTCCAAGTTTTGTTTTAGGTCTCATATTTTTTTCTGCTCTTATAGGAGTTTGTATCAATTATTCTTATCGTACTTTAAGTGATCGATTATCTATTTTTAGTATGATGTTTTTGCTATTGATTCACTATCTTTTTTCTATAGATATGATAAATCTATTTAGAAATCTAAATATTCGCACGAATTTTTATTTGTTTCAATGCTTGTCTTTTATATCTTATATTCTTTTGTTAAGACAGCTGGCAGGATATGTTTTTAGAATAAAAGAAGTAGAGCATCTAAAACGATATCATAAACTCTATTCCTTTATAGGAATTTCCATATTTATATTAGATGTAGCTTTAATTGGTACAAATGTTCAATGGATTTCTTGGATATTGTTATTTTTATTTACTTTACCTTATTATATTGGTTTAGCAGTAGGTGTGATACATCACAGAAAACAGAGCCCATATTTTTTTATTTTATTTTCTGTAATTTTAGATATGGGAATTGTAGAAATGATGGATATCTCTGAAATGATCATTTATAGTTCTTATGGATATGAGGCAATCTTTTGTACTATCCTCATGTCTATTGTGTTCTTTTTATATTTTTCAAGAATAAAGGATTTAAACAAAGGTGAGGTAGAGCATATTTTATTTAAACAGGAGATTTTAAGGGGACAAATCAAGCCACATTTTATTTTTAATTCTCTAAATGCAATTAAAAATCTTTACCATAAAGATGTAGATGCTGGAGATGAGGCAATGATTCGTTTTTCTAAGCATTTAAGAACAAATGTAGATGCATTAGACCATGATATGATTCCTTTTGAAGATGAACTAGTGAATATAATCAATTATGTTGAATTAGAAAACGTGAGACTTGATAAGCCATTTACTTTATTATTAGATATTCAATATCAAGATTTTTTAGTTCCAGTTCTTTCTTTACAACCTTTGGTTGAAAATGCGATAAAATATAGTAGAGTTAATGAAAAAGAAGATGGATATATACAAGTAATAGCTTATAAAAAAGAAGATTTAATTTATATTATAGTATCAGATAACGGTATAGGATTTGAGATAGAAAAAATAGATCCTGTTTCAAAGGGAATTTCTAATTTGAAAGAGCGATTTAATTTGATGCTTAATGCGGATGTGGTTATAAAAAGTAAATTAGAAGAAGGGACAAGGATTACCATTACCTTCCAGGAGAAAATATGAAAATTATAGTAGTAGATGATGAAATCATTGCCTTAGCTGATTTTTTAGTTGAGGTGGTCAATGATATTAAAATTGAATATAAATTTTTTTTAGAAAATCCATTAGATACAATTGAGTATGTGAAGAATAATGATGTAGTAGGAGCTTTTTTAGATATCAATATGCCAAAAATCAATGGTGTTGCTTTAGCAAAAAAATTAATTTTGGCAGCCACTAAATTGAAAATTGTTTTTATAACCGCTTATACACATGATGAGGTAGCTATAAAAGAAATGTTGGGAATAAATTTATTAGGATTTTGTTATAAGCCTTTTTTAGCTTATGATGTGAATTGCTATATTGAACAAATGTATGAAAATGAAAAGGATAACAAGATTAAAGTTATCACTTTTGGTTCATTTGATGTTTTTGTGAAGCGAAATGTTGTCAGATTTTCTTCTTTTAAGTCTAAAGAACTTTTGGCACTACTGATTACATATAATGGAAAATCCTTAACCATGTCAGATGCCATTTGCCATCTTTGGCCAGATAAATCTCTTGATTTAGCAAAAAGTTTATATCGGGATGCTGTATGGAGATTAAGAAAAACATTAAAGGATTATAATATAGAAGAAATTGTTGAATTTAGAAG
>JAIDKZ010000002.1 GCA_029051735.1 Anaeroplasmataceae bacterium
TTATACAAGAATAATTTAATAAATACGATAATATCACATTTTTAAAAGTGGTCTTAAATACTTAGCTGTATAAGAGTTATCTTTTTTTACAAGCTCCTCAGGAGTTCCTTCAAACAATACAGTACCACCACGATTTCCACCTTCAGGACCTAAGTCTATAATATAATCCGCCAGCTTAATGACATCCAAATTGTGTTCAATGATAATCACTGTTGCATTCGCATCAGCTATTCTAGCAATCACATCCATTAACCGCTTAATATCATCTACATGAAGTCCAGTGGTTGGCTCATCTAAAATATATAAAGTTTTTTCAGTGATTTTTGAATGAAGTTCATATGCCAATTTTACTCTTTGGGCTTCTCCTCCACTTAAGGTTGTTGATGATTGACCAAGTTTAATATATCCCAATCCCACATCATATATGGTTTGCAATTTGGACTTAATTTTTGGAAAAGCATCAAAAAATTCCACAGCATCCTCTACAGTCATATTAAGTACATCTGCAATACTTTTCCCTTTAAATTTGATGTCTAATGTCTCTTGCTGATATCTTGTACCATGACACACTTCACATGGAACATAAACATCAGGTAAAAAATGCATAGAAATACGCTTCACCCCATCACCAGAACAAGCTTCGCATCTTCCTCCTCTAACATTAAAAGAAAAGCGTGATTTATCATAACCTTTCACTTTAGCATCTGTTGTCTGACTAAATAGCTCACGGATATCATCAAATACTCCAGTATAAGTTGCTGGATTACTTCTCGGTGTTCTTCCAATTGGTTGTTGCGATATATGAACAATGCGTTCAATATTTTCTAAACCTTCAATTTTTTTCACTTTACCTGGAGAAACCTTTTTTGCTTGATACAGGCGTACATAAGCATTTTTATATAAAACTTCATTGACTAAAGTTGACTTACCAGAACCAGATACTCCTGTAACACAAGTTATTTTCCCTAATGGAAAGGTAACATTAATATTTTTCAAATTATTTTCAGAAGCCCCAATAATTTTTATGGATTTCTTTGTTCCAATCCTTCTAGAAGAAGGTACATCAATTTTCATCTTTCCAGACAAATACAATCCAGTAATACTATTTGGATTTTTTGTAACCTCCTCTGGAGTTCCCATCGCAATAATCTGTCCACCATGAATACCAGCTTTAGGACCAATATCTACCAAATAATCACATGCGCGCATTGTTTCATCATCATGTTCCACAACAATTAATGTATTCCCTAAGTCTCTCATTTCTTTTAATGTTTGAATGAGTCGATCATTATCTCGTTGATGTAATCCTATGGAAGGTTCATCTAATACGTATAGCACTCCAGTTAACCGAGATCCGATTTGAGTAGCAAGGCGAATTCTTTGAGCTTCTCCTCCACTTAATGTATCTGCACTTCTACTCAAAGTCAAATATTCTAATCCCACATTTTTTAAAAATGCTAAACGATCAGTTATCTCTTTTATTGCCAACTTAGATATCATTTGTTTTTCTTCACTAAGTTCTAGCTTCATAAACCAATCCCATACTTCATCTATTGACATTTGGCAGATATCATTCATATTCTTATCTTGAATAAAGATATTTAACACACTTTTATTTAAACGTGCTCCTTTACAGGTTTCACATTCATTTTCTACCATGTATCCTTCAATCCAATCTCTAATCCAATCACTATTGGTTTCAATATATCTTCTTTGAAAATTAGTAATGACTCCTTCAAAAAAATCTTTCTTCTCATGAACTCTTCCACTAGTAGAACGCATTTTAAAATCAATTTGATCTTTAGAACCATAAAGAATTGTACGCTTATGCTCTTCTGACAAATCTTTAAAAGGTACTTTCATGTCTATCCCATAAAATTGACAGGTTTGTTCAATTGTTAAATTTGTTAAATTTTCTTTTTCTTGATTGCGATAAGGTATAATGCATCCTCCACTCAAAGACTTGGTATCATCAATAACCAAATCCTTTGAAACTGTAAGTTTTTTTCCTAACCCATTACAATCAGGACAAGCGCCTAATGGGTTATTAAAAGAAAACAACCGTGGTTCAAGAGATGCCAAACTATATCCACATTCTGGGCAAGCATGTACAGTTGAAAAAAAGGTTGTCTTATCATCACAGAGAACTTCTACATATCCTTTAGAAAATTTAACAGCTAATTCTACTGCCTCTGCAATTCTACTTCGAACGCCCTCTTTTAAAACCAAACGCTCTACAACAATATCAATTGTATGTTTTTTATTCTTTTCAAGTTGAATCTCACTATCTAACTCAACCATTTCACCATCTACTATTGCTCTTACAAAACCTTCTTGTAAATATTTTGCAAAAATACCTTTATGCTCTCCTTTTTCTCTAAAAATGACAGGTGAAGTTATATATAGCTTTGACCCCATTGGCATTTCTAAAATTTTATTTACAATTTGCTCATTTGAAAAAGAAGAGATAGGAATATGATGTGTTGGACAATAAGGAGTTCCAATTCTTGCAAAAAGAACACGTAAATAATCATAGATTTCTGTCACAGTTCCAACAGTAGAACGTGGATTATGACTTGCAGATTTTTGATCAATTGAGATAGCAGGAGATAACCCTTCAATGCTATCCACATCTGGTTTATCCATAGACCCAATAAATTGCCGAGCATAACTAGACAAAGATTCAACAAATCTTCTTTGTCCCTCTTGGTAGATTGTGTCAAATGCCAAGCTAGATTTTCCGCTTCCAGACAACCCAGTCATAACTATAAATTTATTTTTTGGTAAAGTTAAAGAAACATTTTTTAAATTATTTTCTCTAGCTCCTTTAATTATAATTTCATCCATATGATCACCATTATTTTTATTCTTTTATTTTTTGAAGAAACTCTGGCTCTTCCATAATATAAATTCCAAG
>JAIDKZ010000020.1 GCA_029051735.1 Anaeroplasmataceae bacterium
GATTTCTGGTATATAACGGATTCTATTTTTCATTGTTTTCACAAATCCGTTCTGTTTACAAAACTCAATGGTTTCATCCATATATTGCTTGATTTCAGGATATACCTCATAATAACGTTTAATAAAATTGGATGCTTCAATATTGGTAATTCCTAAATCCGTTGCCAATCCATAAGCAGAAATACCATAAACAATTCCAAAATTAACTGCCTTTGCTCTATGACGATCTTCTTTTGTAATTTCTTCTTTACCAAATACCTCTTTTGCTGTTTTTGCATGAATATCCTCTCCTGCAATAAAAGCAGCCTTTAATTTTGTGACATTTGCCATATGAGCTAACACACGAAGTTCTATTTGAGAATAATCAGCAGAATATAATATATTACTTTCATTTTCAGGAACAAACATTTTACGAATCAAATGCCCTTCTTCTGTACGAATAGGAATATTTTGTAAATTTGGTTCCACACTAGATAGCCTTCCTGTAGTAGTCAGTGCCTGCTGAAAAATTGTATGCACTTTTTGATCTGGATGAATTTGTTCTTTAAGTCCCACAATATATGTTGAATACAATTTTGTTTTTGCACGATATTCAATAATCAAATCAATAATTGGATGATATTCCCTGACAAGTTGTAGTATCTCAATATCTGTTGAAAAACTTGTTGCTTTTTTCTTAGGGTAAGGAATGTCTAATTTCTCAAATAAAATACTCCCTAATTGTTTTGGAGAGGCTATATTAAAAACCTCACCACTCAGTGCATAGATCTTATTTGTAAGTTCATCAATATCTAACTCTAATAAATTTTTTTGATGCTCCAATTCTTGCAGATCAACCTTTATACCTGTAAATTCCATTTTTCCTAAAACACGAGATAATGGAATTTCTATATCTGTGAGAAGTTCTAGTTGATTAGATTCTTTTAACTTAGCCAAACAATTGCTTTTCAAAAAGTAAACGCAATTTGCTTTTTTAGCAATATGCTGATAAAGAAGTTCTTTATCTGGCATAGTCTTTTTAGCTCCCTTACCATAGACCTGCTCATCATATAAAACATCACTATAATCAAAATGTTCACTAACAACTTTAAATTCTTCTTTTCCTAAAGAGGGATTTAAAACATAACTAGCCAATAATAAATCAAAATCAATACCCTTTAATTCAAAACCTAGCCGGCGCATTAAAACAAATGCTCTTTTATAATCATAAATCGACTTGTGATTTTCTTCTTCTAAAAATAACTGAAGATCAATGCTACTATAAAGCATATCAGGTTCAATAATAAATGTACCTAACTTGTTTTTTACTCCAATAGCTAATAAAGGACTCTTATGATAATTGTAATCAAAGGTTTCAAAAATCAATGCAGAATATGGAAGTAAAATTTCTTTAAATCTCAAAATATCATTCACCACTTCATATTCTGTTTTCTTTGTATTTTCACTTATTTCTCCACTTGAATAGTTCACTTCTTTTAAAAGGGATTTGAACTCTAACTCTTGATAAAAACTAATTAATTTATCTCGATCATATTCTTTTTTTAAAGTATCTGCAACTGTAATCTTAAGATCAAAATCTCTTAAAATTGTAGCCATTTTTCTACATAGTAAAGCCTGTTCATAATATGTACAAACTTTTATTCCATCTGCCCCTTTAATTTCTTCTTTATGAGATATAAGTTCATCAAGACTACCATAAGTTTGTAAAAATTTAACAGCCTTTTTTTCACCTATACCTGGAATGCCAGGCAGGTTATCACTTTTATCTCCCATCATTGCCTTTAAATCAACAAATTGGGTGTACTTAATTTGATATTTTTCAAAAAAAGTTTCTGGGGTATAATCCTCTAAATCTGTCATTCCTTTTTTAGTTAAATGCACGGTAGTATTTGGTGTGATTAACTGAAGCAAATCCTTATCTGAGGAATATATATCCACATGATATCCAGCTTCTTCTCCTCTTTTAGCCATTGTACCAATGATATCATCTGCCTCATATAAACTTTGTTCATATTGCTTTATCCGCATGATTTCTAAAAATTGTTTTATGTAAGCAATCTGCATCCGAAATTCATCTGGCATTGGAGCTCGACCTGCCTTATATTCTGTCATCCACTCATGGCGTATCGTTTTCTTTCCTGCATCAAATGCAACTAATATAGCATCATAATTACTATGAATCAAATGATTCATCATCCGCACAAATGCATAAATGGCATTTGTATATAACCCTTTAGAATTTTGCGTTAAATTTCCTACTGCAGCCATTCCATAATAAGCTCGATACATTAAAGAATTGCCATCTACCAATATCATTCTTTTCAAATTAATCACATCCTAATCTCTATTATTATAACAAAATATTACATAAAATAAAACAAAAATAACAAGAATTAAAAAAGAGATTGCATTTTTGCAATCCCTTCTTTTCTTACCAATAAAGAATAGAATCTATATTAGCTTTACCAGTACATTTAATTGTGACCTTATGTTTACCTTCTGATAATTCATCAGAGATAAATGAAGCATAGGTTCCATTTTCAACTTTTTTCAAATCAATGGAAGAAACTTTCTTACCATCAATATAAACTTCAAACTTATCTCCAAAAGATTTTGAAGAAAGAACGCCAAAACGTGTACCTTCAAATTCAAATTCTAAAGAAGCATTTTTCTTTCCTACATAGACATGTCCAAAAGAGGATAATACAGATTCAGGACTCCATTCACCTTTTAGAATCACATCTTTATTATCTAAAGAAATATGATTTGCATTTGGTAATTCAAATATATTAGCAAATTCAATCTTACTTATGATGAGATATCTTCCTGTAGACTTTGTCACTGTGAGTCTATAATAACGGAATTCTTTTTCTTCAAAATCAACAGTTACTCTTGCATTAGATAGTGTTGTATCCTTGAATGTTCCAATATCAAAGAAGGTTTCACCATCTAAACTACCTTGAAGAGTAAATTCCTTTGGACAATGTGGATCAGATCTACTTTGCGTATATAATACCATACGATTTGCTTTAATAGTTTCTCCCATATCTACATTTAAAATTAAAGGCTTTTGTTCTGAAGCAGTATAATTTGTATGTATATAGGTATTAGTTTTTCCATCAACTAAATTCTCTAATTTGTGATCTTCAGCACTCCAAGGTGTATATCCATACTGAGAAACTATAGATTGTTGCTGATTATATGTAATATTATTGTTATATGAATATGTATATGTTCTCTTATAGAAATAATCTGATTCAAATTTTGATGTTGAAAATTCATAAGATTCTCTATAAGCAGAAGCATAGGAAACTTTTACACTTTCAGGAATTAATCCAATCTCATTTCCGTCCTCATCAAGAATTGATGCTGCAGGTGTAAATTTTCCCCATCCTACTCCAATAAAAGCTGCATTCTTTGAACTATCTGGTTGAACGATTAAAACTGCTTTAAAATATAACCAAGTGTCTGCTTCTAATTCATAATCTTTATATGTTCCTTCTGTATTAGGGAAATTTGGACTTGAAGTTTTATCTTGTATGTATGTAGCAGCAAGTTCATAAGTTTTTCCATTATCTAAAGATGCATATAATGCACAATTATATCGTCCTCTTAATGAAAGTCGATACTTGCCTAATTCATCTACATGCATTTTCCCTTTGACTTCAATGACTTGATTTGTAGTAGGTTTTTCTGTAAACCAAACTTCTGCATTTCCATTTTGAACAACCTTGCCATTTAAAATTGGATTTTGGTTGTCTCCTTCTACTTTTTCAGAATAATTTGCATAGTTTGCTTCAAATGCTTCAGTTGCACTTGTGTACATCTTATCTGAACTATAAGTATATGTTGTTCTTTCTAACATTGTCTTATTCATTTCATGAGACTGTTCAAATTCCATGACTAGTTCAACATCATCTACTTTAAATGCATTATCATTTTTAGTAATTTCTAAAGTAACATAAATCTTACCAGAATACATAGATTCATTTGGAGTAAATTTATAATTATTATCACCTAAATCTTCTATTTTACCATTTTCTGGCTGACTTACACTTTTAATCTTATAACTGAACCCATCAGGTATTACGATGCTTCCCCCTTGATAAATGTTATTTTCAAACACTAGTTTATTTAAATCAAGTGTATATTCCTCACCATAAGGAATAACATATGGTTGCATTGTTTCTGTATATCTTTTTTCTTCACCATAATTAAAACTTCTACCTGTTTGATAAATAGATGCTACTGGCACAAACATTGGATAGTTCTTTTCTTTGGCTTGATTTAACACAGAATCAGATACTTCATAACCAATTAAATCCTTATAAAAATAAGTCATATCGTGTTTAGATGCATTCATTGTGGCTAAAAACCACTTATCTACAGATTGACCGCCAGATGTTTTTGCTGAATTTATATAGATTTCTTGTCCAAAATTATGAAGCATATTTGCATAAATTGCTAATCCATATCTTCCATTACTATAATGATTTTCTGTAATCTCTCGTAAAGCCCATGAAGCATTAGTATAACTATTCCATCCACCTAAGCCCTCATTTACAGTACCAATTTGGCGATTAGAAGATATTCGAGTAAACAAGCTATAAGATACTAAATTTAAAGAGTTGTTAGTTACCTCTCCACCATTTCCTAATCCAAATCCTTGGAAATTGTGATTGTACTCATGCATATTTCCCCATGCGCCACCATTAACGAAAGATTTATAATTCAATGATCCTGACATCCATCCAGAAGGACAATTCACAGATCCTTGCCCTGGGAATGCTACTGCTGCTCCAGCAGCAACAAATGGATCATACAAGAATACAATACCTTGTTTATTTAATTGTGTTGAGACTAATGCAATTTTATCCCATAAGATTGCTGCATCATATAAATCATCATAACTAAAAGGTTTAGCATATTGATTTGGACCTGAATGTAATACACCATATTCCCATACTTCTAAATCAAAATAAGGGGCAGAAGATTTTGCATTTTGTTCAAATTCCTCTTTTGTAGTATAACCTAGTATAAAATGTGAGTAATTTACAGCACCAGATATTGTAACAGTGAATGTAACTCTTTCATTTCTTATATAAACTGGTCCACCAACAAAAGAACCAAGATATGCTGTATATATATCTTTTTCCTCATCATATTCTGCAAGGTCCTTTGTTATATTTAAAGTATTTAAAATAACAGGGAAACGATTCATTTGATTTTTAGCTGCCCAAATGTTGTTAGCCTTACCATTAAATAAAGCCTGTCCAATATGAACAACAATTCCACCAGTAGCTTCCATATCTGCACCAGATATTTCAAGCTTAACAATTTCACCAGCAGGAGCATATAGACCTGTTACACCATAACCTCTATCATACCCTCTTGGAGACATTGTAATACGTTTTACTACACCTGGTTCATCGTCTGAAACATCGCCGCCATATAAACCTACAGATGCTGTATGTCTATATAATTTTCTTTGTTGTCCATTGCTATCTAATGCAGGTTCATCGTTTAAATATAAATTACCTTCAGAATCAAAACGATTATATTGACCTCCACCACCATTCCATGTATTAACTGTAGTTAAGTAACTAGATTCAGCAATAATTTTATTTCTTAATGCAACTTTGTCTGGATCACTACCAATACAGTCTTTTAATGTATAACCATATTTTGGATATCCAACAGGAGACATTCCTTCATCTTTTTCTTCTGTAGGTATATTTCTTTTCACAGTGCCAATTTGTTCTGCTTCATATCCTACTCTTGTAGATGTCTTATATTCATTTGTATATTCTTTCTTTTTAGAAGAACATGATTTTACAGATAAAATACTTATTAATACAATTATGAATAAAACTGCAAAACAAACAGCAGATAAAATCGCAATAAATTTAACTTTTTTATTTGAGTCATTTTGATTTTTCTTAGCAGAAGGTTTCTTTGGTTCCTTTCTTACTGGTTGTTCTTCTTTCTTAACTGCTTTGTTGTTTTTTGTAACTGCAGTCTTCTCTTCTACAAGGCTCTCCTTTTCAGGTTCACTTTTTCTTGTAGATTGTACTTTTTTCGTAGGAACTGCTTCCTTACTACTTTCTGCTTTAGCTTTTACAGCAGTTTTACTTGAACTAGCTGAAGTTTTAGCAGTAGAACTAGATGCTGGTTCTTTTTTCGCAGCACTCGTACTTTTTGTTGCAGTTGAAGATTTTGCCTTAGGCTGTTCTTCTTTCTTAACTGTACTTGTACTTTTTGCAGTTGAAGTTTTAACTGCATTACTATTTGTTTTTTGTGTTGAAGTTTTTTGATTCGCACTTTTAGCTGTAGTTTTACTGCTTGCAGTTTTAGCAGAACTACTTGCTTTTGAAGTACTACTTTTCGCCGTCGAAGCTTTATTTGCTGACGCAGATTTTGTTTCTGGCATATTATTTCCTCTCCTTTAAAAAATTTATAAAAAAACTTACTTAAGTATTATAGCACATTTTCGCTATAATGCTACTCCATTTTACAAGTTTTTTCAAACAAAAAAAGTAAGAAACTCTTGGTTTCTTACTTTATTACTGTCCTTATTTTTTAATAGGTAACACAATAGGGCTTTTAGTATCCTCAGAATGTTTATACAAAACTAAAGTATGTCCAATACTTTGAACCAAGTGAATTCCCACTTGACTCAAAAATGGTTCTACTTCTTCTAGAGTAACACTAGAGTTATTTAATATGCTGACCTTCATAAGCTCATGCTTTTTTAAATAATTTAATAAATCAATTCTTAGATTTTCACTCAAGCCTTCTTTTCCAATTTGAAAACAAGGCTTAAGTGGATGAGCTAATGATTTTAAATATGCTTTTTGTTTTGGTGTTAACACGTTTAAATTACTCTGCCTTTTCAAAGAATTCTTCTGTATAATATGCATCTTTTAAAATCTTTTGCATATCTTCTACCATTGGAACCCTAGGATTTGCAGGAGAACATTGATCCTCATATGCTAAATAAGATAATTTTTCAATTTGGCTTAAATATGTTTGTTCATCAATATTTTGACTCTTAAAGTTCATTTTAATACCACATTTCATACCCAATTCACCACATGCTTTTGCATAAGATTCAACACCTTCTTCAACAGTTGAAGCAGGTAAACCTAAAATCCTAGCCAACTCAGCATATTTTTCATCAGCCTTATAATAGTTGTATTTTGGCCATGTAGAAAGTTTTTGTGGCTTTTTACCATTGTAACGAATTGTAAATGGTAATAAAATTGCATTAGCACGACCATGTGGAACATGGAACTCACCACCAATTTTATGAGCCATAGAATGATTCATACCTAAAAATGCATTGGCGAATGCCATACCCGCAAGTGCAGATGCATTATGCATTTTTTCACGTGCCTCTGGATCATTAGCACCATTTTTGTATGCTCTTTCTAGATAAGCAAATACCATCTTGATTGCTTGTATAGCTAAACCATCTGTATAATCAGATGCCAATGTAGAAACAAACGCTTCTGTAGCATGAGTTAATACATCCATTCCAGTATCTGCTGTAATAGACTTAGGCAAAGACATAGTAAGAGCTGGATCTATTATTGCTACAGTTGGAGTTAAAGAATAATCTGTTAATGGATATTTCTTATGTTCTACTTTGTCTGTAATAACTGCAAATGGAGTTACCTCAGAACCTGTTCCTGAAGTAGTTGGAATACAAACCAAATTTGCTTTTTTACCTAATTCTGGATACTGGAAAGCACGCTTACGAATATCCATAAACTTTTGTTTCAAATCATTAAAATTAACTTCTGGATGTTCATAGAATAGCCACATACCTTTTGCTGCATCCATAGAAGAACCGCCACCTAATGCAATAATTGTATCTGGTTCAAAGGAACGCATTAA
The DNA here is from genome assembly GCA_029051735.1 of Anaeroplasmataceae bacterium. Classification (GTDB taxonomy): domain Bacteria; phylum Bacillota_I; class Bacilli_A; order Acholeplasmatales; family Anaeroplasmataceae; genus Pelethenecus. The sequence goes on from JAIDKZ010000020.1 coordinate 7,900, forward strand.
CTGAACACCCTTTAAAACTGTCTGAATAGATGGATCTGGTTCTACATCACAGAACAACTGATGCTGAACTTCAGGACTTCTAAGTTTCAACTGATCAGTCACTCTGTTTACATATCCTAAATCCACCATAGAGCGGTCTGTAACGATAATTACCTTGTTCATTTCCTTCATCTGATGCAAATATTCAATTGAATTTCTTTCAAAATATATTTTAGCAGGAACCTTAAACCATTGCATATTATTTCTTCTTTGACCTACTTTCTTAACATTTAATAAATTAATTGCAGATACATTACCAGCTACTGAATTATGTCCGTAGGAACCACAACCTAAAGTTAAGGAAGGGATGAAGGAATTATATACATTACCAATACCACCAAAAGTAGATGGAGAATTTGCAATTATACGAATTGCTGGAATAATATCTCCAAAACGCTTTGTTAAAGCTTCATCTGCTGTATGAATTGCTGCTGAATGTCCTAAACCATTAAATTCAACCATTTGCTTAGCAAGAAGAATACCTTCTTCTGTAGAATTAGATTTTAAAACAGCAAGAACTGGTGATAGTTTCTCACGAGTTAATGGTTCTTCTACTCCTACTTTCTTACAATTCACACATAAAATAACTGTATTTTCTGGCACAGAAAAGCCTGCTTCATTTGCAATAAAGCTTGCACTCTTACCAACAATGACAGGATTCAACTTAGCCAAAGGCTTATCTTCATCCTTTTCTACTCCAAACATATATTTTTCAAGTTTCTTCTTTTCACTAGGAGAAACAAAATATACTCCAAAAGATTTAAATTCAGCCACTGCTTCATCATAAATTTCTTTATCTATAATTACAGCCTGTTCAGATGCACAAATCATACCATTATCAAAAGATTTTGACATTACAATATCATTTACTGCTTGACGAATATTACATGTTTTTTCCATATAAGCAGGTACATTACCAGCTCCTACACCTAATGCAGGTTTTCCACAAGAATATGCCGCCTTAACCATAGCATTTCCACCAGTAGCTAAAATTGTAGCAACAGTAGGATGATTCATCAATGCACTTGTCGCATCCATACTAGGATGTTCAATCCACTGAATACAATCCTCAGGAGCACCAGCCTCTACTGCAGCATCATAAACAACTTTTGCAGCAGCAACAGAACATTGTTGTGCACTTGGATGGAAAGCAAAGATAATAGGATTTCTTGTCTTTAAACAGATTAATGCTTTGAATATAGCTGTTGATGTTGGATTTGTAACAGGAGTAATACCTGCAACAACTCCTACTGGTTCAGCAAGTTCTGTAACTCCAGTTACAGGATCTTCATTAATCACACCAACAGTTTTTGTCCTTTTCATATTGTGAGTAACATATTCACAAGCAAACAAATTCTTAGTAGCCTTATCCTCAAAGACACCTCTTTTTGTTTCCTCAATCGCTAATTTTGCTAGCTCACCATGCTTATCTAATGCTGCAACTGAACATTTAGCAACAATATAATCAATTTGTTCTTGCGTATATGATGCATAAGCATCTAAAGCCCTTTGCGCTTTTTCGCATAGTTGGTTTACCTCTTCTTGAGGAGTTAATACTTTTTCTTCCATAATAACCTCCGTATAAACTTTTTTTAAATAACCAATCTTTCAGTTATATTATATATAAATTTTTACAAATTTAAACAAGTAAACGTTTCCTATTTTCTATTTCATATAAAAAAATAACCCCATCTAAAAGATGGGATTTATAAAATAATATTTTTTT
>JAIDKZ010000021.1 GCA_029051735.1 Anaeroplasmataceae bacterium
ATACTTATATGTTATAAGTAATTCTTTTATGTTTTGGCAAACAATACCATATGTGTATTTCTAAAAAAATATTCAGTTTTTTAAATTTGCTTTAATTACAACTTTATTATATACCCTGTTCATAAAAAGTCAATGGTTTAAATCTTATTCATAGATAAGCTAAAAATTCAATAAATATTGAAATAATTTATTAAATGTAGTTATTTTTAAAAAAAATTGAAAGTAAATTCTAGCGTTTGATTTAATACACATTCAATGGAAATAAAGAATATAAATTGATTCTTTCCTTTTTTAATTAAATTACATTATATAATTCAGGGAATACACTCATAATTAAAATTTGCACTGCTGTAGCAACATTTAAAAGAAAATGTCCTATTATAAAAGGGAGTGGATCTCGTTTTTTTTGATACCAAAAGCATATTAAAACTGTAAGTGGCAAGAATGAAAGAAATCTATATAGAATAAACTGAGCATCAGGTAAAAAAGGGATAAAACTATGTTGCAAAGCATAAAAAACAGATGCAAGAAAGCTATAAAATCTTTGTTTTTTTGAAGACAAATGAATCGCATATCCTAAATATAGACCATCTTCTGCTATAGTTGTGGATATAGGTAATAACAGCAAAACAATGATAGAAAGCCAAAATGGAATAGGCTCTACCAAAGTTTTATCAAGATAAGGAAATTTTTTATAACAAATTAAACCTGCAAGATTAAGTCCAACCATACCAACAACAATGATAATACAAATCATTAAAATAGTGGTAGACACCTTGGTTTGTCTCTTTTCAAAGTGAATTAATTCTTTATAGTTCATATTTTTTCTCTTTATAAACATGAATAAAATTATAATCGTTATTACATTACAAATAATTGCCACAGTTGTCCACCATTTACTAATTTCTGTAAATTGCTTTTTAGAAATGATGAACAATAAAATAAAACTAACGATAAAAAGGATACACCGTATAGGCAGTAAAAATGGGATTCTTATTTTTTTTCTTAATCCTTTGTTTTCCATTATTTTCTCCTTATTATATCTACTATCCATTCTGAATCTGGAACTGGCATATCAGGATTTCTAGCAATGTTTTCTGCAATTCCTTGAATGGCCATAAAAAATGCTATTGCAAGTGCGATAGGATTTCCTTCCTTAATACTTCCTTCTTTTTGACCTTGTATAATCAATTCAACAGAATAGTCAAAATCTTTTTTACGTAATATATAATTGCATGTTGGTTTTGGCAAGGCCACATCATATTGTGCCCTGTTCATTAAAACAAACAGTTTGGCTGCAAAAGGCTCATGAGTTATATAGTCTAATATCATTTTTGCTGTTTGTATAAAAAAACATATAGGAGAAATATTTTTTAATTCAAAAACATTCTCCTTGCCTTGAATGGCGATATTAAGCAAAGTTAAATATAATTTTTCTTTTGTTTCAAAGTAATGAAAAAGCAAACCTTCACTCATGCCAATGATATGAGCTATATCTGCTGTTCTTGTAGCAGCATACCCTTTACTAATGAATAGGTCTAAAGCCACATTCAGTATTTCTTGACGTCTTTTTTCCTTTTTTTCCAATCTATTCACTTCAGTTTCTCCTCATTTTCTCAAATATTCTCCATAAAAATTGATATAATTATTGAGTAATTACTCAATAATTATATCAATTTCCATTTATAATGTCAAATATACAATAAAATAAGTAAGATTTTCATTCTACATATACAGAAAACGTAACAAAAATTATCAATATAATCCACATAAATTGAGCACATAAAACTTATTGAACGGTATAGGTATCAACCACTCTTGGCATTTGGTGTTTTTCCTTTATTTGATAAAATAGATTGCTAATAAATGAATTTGTTATAGTAAGTCATTGTCCCTTTAATTTCTTCCTCTTTTCAATTTCATATATGCTCTCTTCTCTTAATTAAGATAGTAATCTCAAGAAGTATATTTCTTGGTGAAAAAGTGCTCAAAGATGTTTTAGTTTCTTAACATCCTTTTAACACTTTTTTAACACAAGGTTTGTTATAATATCATAGAAATATAAATTTATCTTAGGATAGGAAAGGAGAAATAGATGAAAATTTATAAAAAACTAGTTGTAATAATACCAATTCTTTTTTTGTTGGTATGTCTTGCTTCCTGTAATAAAGAAAGCAATAATCCCACAGGCGGTGAGGTACACAAACATACCTTTGATACAAATTGGGATTTTGATGTAAAGAGACATTGGCATAATTCTACTTGTGAGCATCAAGAATTAACAAGTAATATGGAACCTCATGATTTTGGACAATGGACTGTTTCTACAGAGGATGAAACAATAGAGGAAAGAGCTTGTCTAATCTGTAAATACAAAGAAAACCGTACTGTAATTATAGAGCATATTCATGAATATGGAATGTGGGAGATTGCAGAAACTCCAACTGAAGAAAAGACAGGTTTACTTGTAAGAGTATGTGGTATAGATAAAGAGCACACAGAAGAAATGATATTACCTAAGTTGAATTTAAGAGATTATATGTATTCTGTTGCTGTCACATCTTCTTGTACAACACGAGGAAAGGCTTTATATACTTATACAATTGATAAACAGTCCTTTGAATTTGAATTGAATTTACCTTTATCAGATTGTGTTTATGGGAAGTGGGAGGTTGCTCAAAACCCTACTAAGGATTCTATAGGGAAGCTTAAGAGAGAATGTAGCATCAATGAAGAGCATACAGATTGGTTTGATTTACCTACTCTAAATGATACAAATTATACGTTTACTTTAACTTCTCCTTCTTGTCTAGAGGATGGTAAGGAAGTATATACTATACTTAAGGATGGTCAAATTTTTACTTTTGAAATCACTCTTCCTGCTACAGGGCATACATATGAGAAAGCATGGGATTCAAGTAAGCATTGGAATCAAGCAATATGTGAGCATTCAACTTTAAAAAATAAAGTAGAGGATCATATTCTAGTGAATGGTGTTTGTGAGGCTTGTGGCTATGAGGTAATAGAGGATGAAGCTATATTGTATAATTTGAATGAAACTCAAGATGGTTATATAGTTACATTTAATCCTGAATATACTGGCAATAGCATTCTTATATTAGATACCTATTTAGATTTACCTGTTACAGAAATTCATGCTTCTGATTTTAATGGGAAGGATATCTATTCTCTCACAATCCCAAGGAGTATTCAAAAAATAGAATCTAATGTATTTTCATCCTTTACACAATTGTTAGATGTGTATTATGATGGTTCAATAGAGGATTGGTGTAATATCTTATTTGAAGATATGAATTCTAACCCAATGTATCAGGCTTCTTATTTTTATCAAAGAGGAAAAACCTATTGGGAGGAAACCATAGTTATTGATATTTCTAGTGAGATTGAAAGCATAAATCCATATCAATTTTATGGTTTTGTTCATATTGAAGAAATCAAGTTACCTTCTACCTTAAAATATATATATGATTATGCTTTTGCAGCTTGTACCAAAATTAAAGAAATTGTAATTCCAGATAGTTTAATATCTTTTGGAAAAGGAATTTTAGCAGGTACTAACATTGTTAAATTAACTGTTCCATTTTTACATTCAATGAATTCTTATATTGGTTACTATTTTGGCGCAGCGCCTTATCCTTATGTGGGTGAATACTCAGTTCCTGAAACTCTTAAAGAAGTAAATATAACTAAAGCAACTCATTTAGGTAATTATGCTTTTTATGGTGCAAAATATTTAATGAAACTCACCTTACCTAGTTCTCTTATCGAATTAGGATCTAAGATTCTTTATGGTTGTACCAATGTAGCGCTTTTAGAGTATGAGAATGGATATTACTTAGGTGGAAAGGATAATCCTTATCTCATTTTTGTAGAAATGAAAGATAAAGATGTTTCAAGTTTTATTTTACATCATAATACAAAGTTTATTTATGATGAGGCTTTTAAAAATGCAAATATAACACAATTAGAACTCCCTAATGGATTAATTGAAATTGAGGAAAATGCCTTCTACTCCTCAGCATTACAAAGTATAGTTATTCCAGAAGGTGTGAAGGAACTAAAGGCTCAGACCTTCTATGATTGTGCTAATTTAGAAGAAATAATACTTCCTGCTGACCTAACAAATATTTCTAGTACAGCATTTGGAAAAACTAATATTAAAACAGCAAGCTTATCTTTAGAAGCTATATCAATATTAAATGATAGTTTAGAAGAGCTTATTTTACTAAAAGGTGAAGGTTCTATCAATTTGGCAGCTTATCCTAATTTGAAAAAAGTATTATTGACTAACGAAATCTCTTCTATTGGAAGTGGTATTGTAGGTGCTTGCGTCAATTTAGAATACAATATAGAAGATGATATAGCTTATTTAGGAAGTGAGGATAATCCTTACCTATTCTTGATAAGAGCATTAGATAAGACCATAGTAAAAGCAACAATTCCTTCTGATACCGTATATATTTATGAAGAAGCTTTCATGGATTGTAGATTATTAGAGGAAGTAAGCGTTATTTTTAGCAATCTTTCATATATAGGAGATAGCGCATTTGAGAATTGTGAACAGCTTTTATCCATGAGTATTCCTTATAGAGTTACTTATATTGGAGACTATGCCTTTGCGAATAATTCTAATTTAATCTATATCTCTTTTCCTTCTTTATCTAGATTAGAGACTTTGGGTAAAGGAGCCTTTGATTATTGTACTTCTTTAAGCAATCTTACATTACCAAATAGCCTTACAGAAATAGGATATTTCATACTAAGAGGATGTAGTAATTTAAGGTATCTGTCTGTTCCGTTTGTAGGTGAAACAAGAACTACTTCTACTGCTTCAACAAAAACACTATTTGGCTATTTATTTGGTGCATATTCATATACAGGTGGATTACTTGCAACGCAATATTATAGTAGTACGCAACGTACATCTTATTTTATTCCAGCATCCTTAAAAACGGTAATTGTGCGTGGTGGCAGGTTAGAATATGGAACATTCTATGGTTGTTCTATGATAGAAACGATTGAAGTTTATCCAGGTGTAGAGATAAGTAGTAATGCAAAAGCAATTTTTAGTGGTTGTAAATTGAAGGAAGTAACCATTCCAGAAAACTTAATACCATATCTTCCTTACTCAATAGAAAAAGCAACAATTCATCCATGTGATGTTTTACCAAATAATGCTTTTAGGGGGTATGATAACTTAAAAGAAGTTATTCTACCAGAAACGATTAAGGAGATTCCATCATACTCTTTCTATAATTGTACTTCTTTAACCACAATTACTCTCCCTGCTCAATTAGAAGCAATTGGAGATCATGCGTTCTATGGTTGTTCTTCTTTAAAAACAATCAGTCTTCCAAGCACATTAAAAACGATTAAAGATCAAGCTTTTTATAAGTGTACTGCATTGCGATATATATATTTATCTAAGAATATAGAAACGATTGGAACTCAATTGTTTGATGGTTGTACAAATTTAACAATTTATATGGAGCATAGTCAAACTCCTACAGAATGGAATAATGGCATAGATTTTAGTAATGCCTATTATGACATTTTAGGAGTTCTTGAATTAGATAATCTATATTATGCAGTAAAAGAAAATGGTGTTTGGTTTGAGGGTTATACTTATGATAATCCAACAGAACTTACAATTCCTAATCAGGTGATTTTTGAGAATCAATTGTATCCTGTTAAAATAAAACAAGGCGCGTTATCCAATGCAACTCAATTAGAAAAATTAACATTACCATTCATTGGAGAAAGCTATGCTTCATCAAGCACAACAACATTACCATTTGGATATATTTTTGGAGCATCAACATATACAGAAAACTCAACTTATGTTCCAAATTCCTTAACTACTATTATCATTTCTGGTGGAGGCGCGATTCCTCAAGAGTGCTTTTATGGGTTAACCTACATTAAAGAAATTATTTTAGAAGCTGAGCTATCAACGATTGGAATCTATGCATTTCATAATTGTACTTCTTTAGAGTCAGTAACAATTTCAAAGGAGACTACAACAATTTTAGGTGGCGCATTTATAGGATGTAGCGCCTTAAAATCAATTATAGTTCCTAAAAGTCTAATTACTTTTACTGATACTTCATTTAATCAGACTGTTCCTATAACAAATATATATTATGAAGGTCTAGAAGGAGACTGGAGTAATATTTCAGGAATAGGAGGATATATAAGGCGTAATAATATTTATTATTATTCAGAAACAAATTTAGGTGAAAATTATTGGCACTATGTAGATGGCATCCCTACTTTATGGAATGATAATAATAGTGTTCAATAATCAATCGCATCTTTTTCAATTAAATAAAATGAAACAATAAAAAAACTGATGACAAGTTATACTTTGTCATCAGTCTATGATGTCTTAAACGACCTCTTTTTTTTACTAAATAATATATTCTTTTCTGAAAACAATTAAAATCTCACTTTTCTCTATAATTTCATCATCAATATAATTTTACATGATTCAGTTTGATTTGATAAATTTAAGTAAAATTAGGCATAAAAACAGATAATACCAACGTATTATCTGTGTACTCTTAAGATGGTGCGGCCAATGAGAATCGAACTCACACGGGAAATCCCATACGCCCCTCAAACGTACGCGTCTACCAGTTCCGCCATGACCGCAATACTAGATTTATAAAATATTGAATTAAGAGTAGAATTATATGTCTTAATTCTACTCTTATCATTCTTTTTCTATTTTAAATGAAATTGTATGATTCATTATTGTAATAAATGGTGCCGAAAATAGGACTCGAACCTACGACCTATTCTTTACGAGGGAATTGCTCTACCAACTGAGCTATTTCGGCATAGTTTCATTATACTCCATTTTTTTCTTTAAAGAAAGTAAAATCCTAACTTTTGTTAGGATTTTATTATTTTTTTAATAGTTTAAATAAATCAGGAGTAATCCCTTTATCTTTTAATAATTTTACAATACGGTCTTCCTGTTCTATAGATAAACTACGATTAGCAAGACCACATCCTTTACGAATAATTCTTCTTAAGTTTTCTTCATCATTTAAATCAAGAGTAGATGCTTCACTTACCAGTTCATACATTGCTTCTTGATTGATGTTTGATTTGGAGATCAAATCAATTATACTTTTAAAATCCATTTTAAAATCCTCCCAAAATTAATATATGAGAGGACATTCGTTTAGTTTACTATTATTCTTTCTTCCTTTAAACTTCTCCCTAAAAGCTCAGATAAAGCGTCCTTAGAAGATTTATTTCCACATACTACTTCATAAGCAACTTGGATAATTGGCAATTCTAAATTAAATTTTTTTCCAATTTGATATGCTGCTTTAATTGTTTTAATTCCTTCAACAGTCTGCTTAATGCTTAAAATCGCAGCTTCCACACTCATTCCTTGCCCAATTTTATAACCACATTGGAAGTTTCTTGAGTTTTTTGATGAAGCAGTTACAATTAAATCGCCAATTCCTGCAAGTCCATATGCAGTTTCTGCTTTTCCCCCTAAAGAGGTAACAATCATTACAATTTCTCTTACTCCTCTGCTTATAAGAAAAGCACGAGCATTCTCGCCTAATCCCATGCCAGATGCCACACCTGATACAATTGCTATTGCATTTTTGATAGCTCCTGCAGTCTCTACACCTATGACATCACTAGAAGTATAAACGCGTAAATAGCGATCATTAGAAAATAGATTTTGAACAAAGATTGCATCTAAAGGATTTCTAGATGCTGCTACTAAAGAAGTCAACTTTCTTAAAATCAGCTCTTCTGCATGAGATGGACCTGAAAGATTAACATATCCCTTTAAATATTGTGAAGAGATTTCTTCTTCTACAATTTGACTAACACAATATGAGGTTTCAGGCTCAATACCTTTACTAACATTTATGAAAAGCTTCTTGGAATGAAGGAAAGGATTAATTTCTTTTAATACACTACGCATTACTACAGTTGGAACTCCCAAAATCAAAACATCTGCAAATTCAATTGCTTCTTCTAAAGAAAGTGTTGCATGAATATCAGATGGAATTGTTGTATCAAAAAAAGGATGTGTATGAGTCATATTTATTTTTTCAACAAACACAGGATTAATATCTCGTATTAATACCTCATGATGATTATCTGATAAAACTTGGGCTAAAGTTGTTCCCCAGGCTCCGCCACCAATACATGAAATCTTCATAATCAATCTCTCTTTCTAAATTCAAATTTTATAGGAGTACCATAAAAATCAAAATTTTTACGAATTTGATTTTCTAAATAACGATAATAAGAAAAATGTAAATATTTTGGTTCATTCACAAAGAAACTGAACGTTGGTGGCTCAACTCCAACCTGTGATGCATAGTAAAGCTTTATCTTGCCACCATTAAACTCACTTGGTGGAAACATAGCTACTGCATCACTAATTACATCATTTAAAATTGATGTAGAAATTCTTCTATGATTTGCTTCATATGTTTTTAATATTTCTGGAAATAGTGTATGCACTCTCTTATTTTCTAATGCAGATAAAAAGACAATAGGAGCATAATCTAAATATTTAAAAGATTTGCGAATATCATCAATAAACTTCTGCATTGTTTTAGAATCCTTTTGAATTAAATCCCATTTATTTACAACGATAATACAAGGTCTTCTATATTCTTCTATATACTGACCTACATGCAAATCTTGATCAATAATTCCAGCATCTGCATCCAATACAAGCAAAACAACGTCGCTTCTACCAATAGCATCCATACTTCGGATAATGGAATATTTTTCAACATTCTCATATATCTTTCCTCGTTTTCTAAGACCAGCAGTATCAATAACAACATATTCTTTGCCATCTACTTTAAATCTTGTATCAATTGTATCTCTTGTTGTTCCTGCAATTGGAGATACAATCACACGATTATCATTTAAAAGACAATTAGTTAAACTTGATTTACCAACATTTGGTCTTCCTATTAAGGAAAATCTTATCGCATCATCCTTTTCTTCTAGAGTTTTTGTTGGAAATTTTTCAATTACTAAATCTAATAGATTTCCTGTTCCTATACCATGAGAAGAGGAAACAGGAATTGGATCACCAAATCCCAAAGCATAAAACTCATATATATTATCTTTAAATTTTTGATCATCTACTTTATTAACTGCTAAAACAACAGGTTTATCCGTTCTATATAATAATTTTGCAACATAGGAGTCATCTTCTGTAACTCCACTTCTACAATCTGTAACAAAAATAATTACATCTGCTTCTTCCATAGCTATTTCCGCTTGAGCCTTAATTTCCGTCAAAAAAGGGGCATCTCCCAATTCGATTCCACCAGTATCAATTAAGAAAAATTCTTTTGATAGCCAGCTGCCTTTAGCATATATACGATCACGAGTTACCCCTGGTTCATCATCAGTAATGGATAAACGCTCCCCAATAATACGATTGAATAATGTTGATTTGCCAACATTCGGCCGACCAACAATAGCTACCTTTGGTAACATATTATTCACCACCAATACAATAATATTTTATTTTAAAGAATCCTTAAACATATCTCCTAAAGTTACTGTTGTTTCCTCTGATTCAAGATATTTTTCATAAGATTTTCTTTCTTCTTTTTCTTTAATTCTTTTTATAGAAAGACGAAGTCGCCATTCACTAGGCTTAACATCAATTACCTCACAGGAAACTTGATCCCCTTTGTTATAATAATCTTTAGCAGTTCCATTTTGATTTTCAGTTAAAGCCTCATTTGCAGGAACAAATCCATCAACACCTAATGCTTCTACAAGAAGACCATTTTCTGTTACTTCTGTCACTACTGCATCTACAATATCACCATTTTTAGCATGAACTCGTGTCCAAGGATTATCCATCAATGCTTTTCTTGATAATGAAATTTTCTCATTTTCAGCATCTAGTTTTAAAATAGCACATTCTACTTCATCACCAATTTTAACAAAATCATTAAAATTATCATTAGGATTATGAGAATACTCTGACTGATGTAATAGTCCTTTTACATCCTCTGTCAACGCTAATAATAATCCAAAAGGCAATTTATTAGCAACTTTCCCCTTTACAGTTTGTCCTACTTTAACCGTTTTTGCATAGGCCTCATATGGTGTATCTAATAAAGCTTTTCTAGATAAGGTGAGTTTTCCATTTTCTTTTCCAACAACCTTAACTTCAATTTCATCACCAACTGCAACAAGCTTAGTGATATCTTTTGTGAAAGTATGTGCATATTGATTTAGTCTCAATAATCCTTGATTGTAATTAAAACGAATAAACAATCCAAAATTCTCTACCTTAACTACTTTTCCAGTAAGAACATCTCCCACATGAATTTCATCTAGTTCTTTAGATTTTTCTTCTTGATAAATTTCTTGTTCAATTACTCGACGTGAAACAACTGCATTTTTTCTTGTTTCATTAACATCCATAATACGAACAACTAATGAAGACTTAATTTTTACATCCTGTGGTGCCTGGCTTAAAGGCATGAATAAACGATTTCCTTTGTATTCTACAGTATATCCTTTATTTGGAATTAATCCTGTAACTACAACTGAAATATCCTCATTCTTTTCCTTTGCTGTAAGAACTTCTTGAAATGCAATTTTAGATAGTTGGTGCAAACGAGATAAATAAATATGACGATGACCATCATTATCTTCATTTGAAATTCTAGCAACCTCACATTCTATCTCATCTCCAACTTGAACAAGACCTTCAAAACTAGTAACTGATTTATCATTTGTATAATGATCTAAATACATACTTCCTTCAGTTTCCTGTTGGATATCTAAAAGAATTTCTTTGTCCTTAACTTGAACAACTGTTCCTTTCACTTGATCTTTTACTCTTAATTTCTTTAATTCGTAATCCATATAATTTTCCATACTTCTTAACCTCTCATTTATTAATTCTATAATTTTATTAGAAACTTGTTCCATATCAAGATTACTCGTATCAATTAAAATTGCATCCTCTGCTTGCTTAAGTGGGGCAATTTCACGATGAGAATCTTTATAATCTCTTAACTTTATTTCTTCTAAAATTGTTTCATACTTTGCTTCTATCCCTTTAATAGTAATTTCTTCATATCTTCTTTTAGCACGAATTTCAGGAGAAGCAGTTAAAAATATCTTCAAATCTGCATCAGGTAAAACAACCGTTCCAATATCTCTTCCATCCATAAGTACTTTGCCATGCTTAGCAGATTCTCTTTGATAAACAACCATTAAGTCTCTTACATAAGCAAACTTACAACAAGTTGAAACATTGTTTGTTACCTCACTTGTTCTAATTTCTTCAGAAACATCCACATCATTTAAATATATTTTATTATTTTTATAGATAATTTTGGTATCCTTTAAAAATTGATATGAAGCTTCATTTTCAATATCAACTTTTCTACGCAATGCTTCTAATGTCACAGCACGATACATAGCTCCTGTATCAATATGCGTAAATCCTAATTTTTTTGCTACCAGCTTAGAAATAGAAGATTTACCACTTCCAGCAGGACCATCTAAGGCAACTACAAAATTTTCCATTTTATCCCTCTTAAAAATATTCTATGATATTATATCACAACTTTTAATCAATTTCAAACTATAAACTATAAAGAACTTTGATTTCATGTGGTTTTAAGCTTCTTAGTTCTCCAACTGATAGACCATCAAGCGTCACGCCACCAAAAGAAACTCGTTTCAACTTTTTCACTGGATAACCAATAGCTTCACACATTCTTCTCACCTGACGGTTTCTTCCCTCTGTTATTGTTAGAAGGAGTAAGGTTGAATTGTTCTTTTTATCTAAAGAAAGAACATCTACCTTGGCCCGTTTTGTCAAACGACCATCTAGCATAATTCCTTTAATCAATTGATTAATCGCTTCTTGTTGGATGATACCATCTACTCGAACTTGATATATTTTTTCAATCTCTTTAGCAGAACGTGTTAAACGATAAGACAAATCCCCATCATTTGTAATCAATAAAACTCCTGAAGTATCATAGTCTAATCTTCCTATTGGAAAAATACGATTTTCCTTAAGAATTGCCTCTGGAATTAAGTCCATAACTGTTCTTCTACCTAATTTATCACTTACTGCTGTTAAATATCCTGTAGGCTTATATAATACATAATATACCAAAGACTCTTTTGTCAAAGCAGTTCCATCTACTTCAACAATATCCTTCTTAGATACTTTCGTTCCAAGTTCTGTAACGGTTTTCCCATTTACACGCACTCTGCCTGCCAAAATAATCTCTTCACATTTTCTACGTGATGCTACACCACTGGCAGCCATCACCTTTTGCAATCTTTCTTTATTATCATCCACGACAATCACCATTTTTAATTTTACCAAAAAAAGACTTTAAATACAACTAATTCTTACAATCTTTTCAGGATTAAATTCATAAAAAAGAAAAAAGCGTTTATTGACAATCATTAGGTCAATAAACACTTTCTTTCCATAAAATAATTATTGATAACTAGGAAAAGAAAATTCTGGTAATGTTGAAAAGTTTTCTTTTTCACTATCGTTTAAAGTTGTAATTTTAAAATTACCATAATTAAAATTCAATTCAAATAAAAGTTTTGATTTAGAAACTTTTACACCCTCATTCTTTCCTATAACAAGTGTTTTCAAAATAGTATCATCTTCAATTTTCATTGATTTTAAGCTTCCAATCTTAGTATCCCAAACAATATATAAATTTGCTTTAAGTTCAGGAAGAGATTCATCAATAGGAAGTTCAATCTTAAAAGTGATTGTACTATTACTTGTAGAAGTTATAGCAACATTATATTCTTTTATAGCTTCTAAAACAGCTTCATCAGTAGATAAATCTGGAAGCACATCTCCAAGCTCTGGAAAAATGTCATCAGGTCCAGCAATTTCCTCAATCATATCTAATAACTGCCATAATGTCATTTTATACTTTAAAACAACAGATTTACTACTTCCTTCTTGATAAGAAGCATCTAGGTAAATGTTTTGACTTTCTTTATACACTTTCCCATTAGCTTTCATGGTAGTTGTTGTGTCTAAATCCTTTAAAGCAAAACTAAAATTTGCTGATGCATAAAAATCATAATTCACAAAATTTAATTCAAAAACAGAATTTGCATTCATTGTTAAAGAACCTGAGTTGCCATTAGAATCTTTTGCAGCAAAATCAACATTCATCTTTAAATTCATTTTTACTGCTTCAAAATCATCAGACTGATTTGCATTTTCTACTAATACGCCAAGCACTTGAGCAATTGTTTCTGCATCTTGTGTCTTAGATACAATCATCTGCTCTTTTTCACCTTGTGCATTGGTATATTCTAGCTTACATTCAGAATCACAACCAACGAATAAAAATGATATAGCAAATAAAAAAATCCAAAAAACTTTTTTCATACTCTTTTCCCCTTTTTCTTTGTATACTAATATTCTACAACATATGACAATGTTTTGCTACTATTTCTTATAAAAAATAAAGGAAAAAGATAAGACATAGCAAAAAACAAACTGCATCTGAAATTAGACCAATTGTATATGCATAGCGTGTTTTTTTGATTCCAATGCTTCCAAAATAAAGTCCCATAACATAAACAGTGGTATCACTTCCTCCTTGTAATATTGCAGAAGTTATACCTGCTTTACTATCAACCCCATAATCTTTAAATATTTGTAGCATCAAAGATAAGCTTGCATGTGAAGATGCTGGTCTAAAAAAACCTTGCATCATCAATTCCTTTGGAATTTTAGAAAATGCAATTAAATCATTTAATATTCCACTAGATTTAAATACACTTACAGCTACTAACATACACATAAGAAATGGAAAAATTGTGATTCCTTCTTTCATTTGATACTTAGCACCTTCTATAAAGGAATCATAAACATTTATTTTCTTGTACACACCATGACCTAATATAATCAATATAAATACAATAATAAAATAGTAACTAATGTTTTCCAAATTTTCGCACCATCCAATCTAAAAATATTGATACAAAGGTTGTTATACTAGAAATTAAAATGATGTATGGAATAATACCAACAGGATTTTGACTGCCATATTGCTTACGTAAAGATATTAATATTGTTGGTATTATACATAAACCTGAGGTATTAATTAATAAAAATGTGATCATCTCATTTGAAGCTGTTTTACTATGTCCATTTAGTTCATCTAGTTCCTTCATGGCCTTTAATCCAAAGGGGGTGGCTGCAGAGCCCATAGAAAGCATATTTGCTACAAAATTTAAACAAATATATTGCATGGCTTCACTTTTACGATCTAAGCTTTTAAATAATGGATGAATTATGTAAGAAATATAGTTAGTCATTATTGCAAGCATACCACTTTTCTTACACACTTCTAAAATTCCACCCCAAAATATCAGTAATGCGTAAATATCAACAAATAAAATCAATGCATTTTTAGGAGAAGATAATAATACTTCTACTACTGCATCTGCTCTTCCTGTGAATGCACCATAAATTAAACCTACAAGAAAAATAAAAATAAAGATGATATTGATCATAGTAATTCACCTAAACAAGTATATGAAATTAGAAATTTAATTATGAATTATTTTAAATTAGAAAAAAATGTGGTAAAATAATACCATTTAAGGAGGAAAAATTATGTATCAAGAATATGCATGGAAAAAATATAATGATAAAAATTTATCAGAAGTTACAAAATTTAATGAAGAATATAAATCTTTCTTAACAAAAGGCAAAACAGAAAGATTATGTGTTCAACAAGCAATTGCTTTATGTGAGAGTGCTGGCTTTAAAAATATTAAGGAATGTACAACATTAAATGCTGGAGATAAGGTTTATGCAGTAAATAAAAACAAAAATATTGCTGCATTTGTTATTGGAGAAGCTCCATTAACAAATGGACTTGCTATATTAGGTGCCCATATTGATTCTCCAAGAATCGATTTAAAACAAAATCCTTTATATGAAGCAGATACATTTGTATACTTAGACACACATTATTATGGAGGTATCATAAAATATCAATGGGTTACGATTCCACTTGCAATGTATGGTGTTGTTGTAAAAAAGGATGGTACAACTGTAGATATAGAAATTGGAGATCATCCACAAGATCCAGTTTTAGGAATTACTGATCTTTTACCTCATCTTGCTGCTGAAAAAATGCAAAAAACAGCAGCTAAAGTTATTGAGGGTGAAGGACTAGATATTTTAATTGGTTCTATGCCTTTGGAAAACGAGGAAAAAGATCCTTCCAAAAAAATGATTTTAAAGCTTTTAAAAGACAAATATAATATTGAGGAAGAAGATTTTGTTTCAGCAGAACTAGAAATTGTACCTGCTGGTCCAGCAAGAGATTTTGGATTAGATTGTTCTATGGTTGCAGGATATGGTCATGATGATAGAGTTTGTGCCTATACTTCTTTAAGAGCATTATTAGATGCACCAAAATGTGAAAAAACAATATGCGCAGTACTAGTAGATAAGGAAGAAATTGGATCTGTTGGAGCTACAGGTGCTTCTTCTTTGTGGTTTGAAAATTGCATTGCTGAAATTATCGATTTATCTATGGAGTATTCAGATTTGAAATTAAGAAAAGCACTAACAAATTCTGTAATGCTTTCAAGTGATGTTTCTGCAGGATTAGATCCTTTATACCCTTCTGTTTCTGAACGTAGAAATGTAGCCTTTTTAGGAAAGGGAATCTGCTTTAATAAATATACAGGTTCTCGTGGAAAAAGTGGCTGTAATGATGCTCAACCAGAATTTATTGCTAAGTTAAGAAGTATGATGGATAATGATGGTATTCACTATCAAACATCTGAACTAGGGAAAGTAGATCAAGGTGGTGGTGGCACAATTGCCTACATTCTTGCAAACTATAATATGAATGTAATTGATGCAGGTGTTCCAGTGCTTTCTATGCATGCTCCTATGGAAATCGTTTCAAAAGTAGATGTTTATGAAGCTTATTTAGCCTATAAAACTTTCTTAAAAAATGCATAAAAAAAGTCCCAAAAGTTTAAACTTTTGGGATTATTTTTTTAATTTTAAATCAAGCCACGCACAAGCAAAATCTACCCATCTAGATATATATGGAATTTCCTTTTCTTTATTTCCATCACTTGAAGTAGAATCTGCCACAGACAGTCCATGTCCTCCAAGAGGAAACATATGATATTCTGCGTTTGCACCAACAGCATGATATGCTTCTAACAATTTCAGTGAATTCATTACAGAAACAGATTCATCTGTAATGGTTCCCCATAAAAATAAATCCAATGCATTTTGCTTATTCACTTCTTTTTCCAATGAAAGATATTCAAGGAATTCTACATTAGAACTCTTTTCTTTTAACAAATTCTGAAAAGATCCTTGATGTGCATATAAAGCGTCACTTGTGATTACAGGATATCCTAATATCAGTAAATCCAATACTGAACTAAAATTATATTTTTCATGATGGAGACAAGCTTCCAATAAGCAGTGTCCACCAGCTGAAAATCCAAGACCGATTCTTTCTCCCACTCTTTTATCCATACATACTTCTTTAATTGCTGTTGTTAAATAAATTCCAGGAAGGGGGTATTGATCCTCTTTAGTTTCTCTATAATTTATAACGACCACATGATATCCCCTTTTTTGAAATGCTTCTACCACTGGTTCTGATTCTCTAGGGGAAGTATATTGATATCCCCCACCCGGTGAAACAAATATTGTAGGGCGTCTTTTTTCATCAATAAAAAACGTTTTATAATAATTTTTTGTTTGATTAATAAAATATTTTTCCATATTTTTCCCCATTAAAATACTTCTTATTTCTTTGATTTCTTCTCTTTTTTCTTCTTTTTGTGATGGATTTATGATTTTTGGTAGAATCGTTTCAAAAAGATTTATTTTATCTAAATAATATTTCACAAAAGTTTGTGATAATTTTCTTCTTAAAATTGGGCCAAACGTAATATCATAGGAATCATATTTCTTTTTTCCAGGCACAGCTAACATTATCTCATAATACTTTCCTTGGTCATAAATAGCTTCTTCTTTTATAATTTGAAAATCATTTGAAAATAGAAATTCTCTGACCTTCCATCCATCACAGTTTGCTTCTATAATCAAATTTTTATTTCTAATCTTATCTATAGCATTTGATAGTATAGAAGTAATCAGTATCCCACCCATACCAGAAAGGATTGCAGAATCAAAGCTATCCTTAGAAATGGAATTAAAACCATCGGAAACGATGGTTTTAATCTTGTCCTCTAAATGATATTGTTCAATTGTTTTTTTAGCATTTTGAATTGGTCCTGAAGCTATATCAGCAGCAATACCACCCAAAACATCATATTCTTTAATTGCTTTTACTAAAGCATAGGCATGATCACACCCTATATCACAAAGGTATTTACTATCCTTAGCAAAATACGCTATACATTCAATTCTATTCATATTAATGCTTTGTCATAAAATCTTTTAATTTACGGCTTCTAGATGGATGTTTTAATTTTCTAAGAGCTTTTGCTTCTATCTGACGAATACGCTCTCTAGTTACATTAAATTCTTTACCGACTTCTTCTAATGTTCTTTGTCTTCCATCAACTAAACCAAACCGTAAACGTAAGACACGTTCTTCACGTTCTGTAAGAGTTCCTAATACATCATCTAATTCCTGACGTAGTTTCATCTTTGCTGTATATTCATAAGGATCTAAGGTATGAGGATCAGCAACAAAATCTCCTAAAGTCGAATCTTCTTCTTCTCCTACTGGAGATTCTAGAGGAATAGGTTCTTGAGCAATTTTTTGAATTTGCTGTACTTTTTCTACAGATATATCCATTCGTTCTGCTACTTCTTGTGGACTTGGTTCACGAGATAATTCTTGAACAAGCTGACGCTGAATTCGCACAAGTTTATTAATTGTTTCTACCATATGAACTGGTATACGTATTGTACGAGCCTGATCTGCAACTGCACGAGTAATTGCTTGACGAATCCACCATGTTGCATAAGTAGAAAATTTAAAGCCTTTTTGGTGATCAAATTTATCTACCGCTTTAATCAACCCCATATTTCCTTCTTGTATTAAATCTAAAAACTGTAATCCTCTTCCTAAATAACGCTTAGCAATAGATACAACTAATCTTAAATTGGCATTTACCAATTTATCTTTAGCTAAATCAGCAGCTTCACTAATTTCTAAAAGACTCTCATATTCTTCTACTGAAACTGTGTTTTGGTCATCTGCCTCTATTTCTTCTAATCTTGCCTTGGCTTCTCTTCCATCTACTACTTGCTTAGCAAGTATCGTTTCTTCTTCTAATGATAATAAAGGAATTTTACCAATATCCTTTAAATACATACGAACAGGATCATCTACTTTAACAGAAGCTGGTAACTGATCAAAAGTAGAAATATCTACCTCTTCTATATCATTTAATGAAGTTGGCTCTTTCATTTCTAAATCATCATATACAAGATCTTCATCAATATTGATTTCTTCTTTTGTTAATGCTTTAACGATATTATCATACTCCTCTGATTCTATAGAATAATACTTAATAATATCCTTAGATGAAACAGAACCATTCTTTTTTCCTTGTTCCATTAGTTCATTTAAAATTTGTTCATATTCCATTACTGCTTCCTCCTGTTTGGCATATACTTCTTTTTATTTTCAAATTTCTCTTCTATCTTTTTTAATTTTAGTTGATAATCATCTGTTTTTAATATGACATCATCAATTCCCTTGTTAACTAGTTTCATATGTTCAGCACGCATTTTCTCAATAATCAATGCCAAATCTTCATCATTATATACCTCAATAGCTCCTCGTAGTCTTTCAAGGTTTTCTAGATAAACTTCTTTTTGTTGTTCTGTTAGAATTGAACAAAACAAAGAATCATCAAAAGTTTCATACTTATTATAATATATATCAACTAATGCACTCCATATATCTTGATGTATAGGTTCAAACACATCCATGCACTCACAAATTTTTTTATCTATATCTAATGCCCTTTGTCTAGAATTTCTAGCATATAAAAATAGGCGTAATTCATAATTCTTTTTTTCTTTTTTAATCTTGGTAGTTTCATTAAGACTAGGGAAATTATAAAAATCATCTTCAAAACTTTCTTCGACAGGTTTTGTCTTAGGAATCGTTGTACAATAGGAATTGTAATCCATTTCAAGCAAAGATAATTTTGTATTTAATTTATTGGCAAGTTTTTCAAGATATCGATTTTTTATCGTTTGACTTGGGAGTTTAATTAAAAGTTGAAAAATGTCCTTTTTTATTGTTTCAACGGTTACATAATCTTCTAAATTTTGATTCAAAAAAGATGTTTCAAATAGATATTCTACCTCATCTAAAATATGATGATCAAAAAAGGTAAGATAAGCTTCTTTACCATTTTTCAAAACAAATTCATCTGGATCCATTCCATTTGGAAGCAAAACCAAATGGACTTGCATTCCTGCTTGTTTAAAAATTTGAATTGCTTTTTTGCTTGCCTTAATTCCTGCTTTATCTCCATCATAACAGATAATTGCATGATTGGTATATTTTTTTAAAATATAAGCTTGATCTAATGTCAAAGCAGTTCCCATAGTACAAATCGTTTCTTTAAATCCTGCTTGCGTTGCAGCAATGACATCCATTTGTCCTTCATGCAAAATCACTCTTTTTTTCTTTAGAATTTCTGATTTAGCTAAATCCAAATGATATAATACGTTTCCTTTATGATAAAGAAAGGTATCTTTTGTATTTACATATTTAGGCTGATTTGGATCTTTATTATCAAAAATTCGAGCACTAAAACCTATCGTATGACCTTGCTCATCTTTAATTGGAAAAGTGATTCTTCTAGTAAATAAATCATAATATCCCTTATCATTTTTAGAAATTAATCCTAAATCTAGCATATCAAGTTCTAAATAATTCGATTCCTTTAACACCTTATATAATAAGTCATATCCTGCTGGAGCAAGACCAATTTCAAAAGTGTGAATCATCTCTTCTGAAATACCTCTTTGTGCTAAATAGGCCTTTGCTTCTTTTCCAGACTTTGTCATATTCAGATTTTGTTGAAAAAATTTAGAAGCCACATCCATCATTTCATAATATTTTGAGTAATCTGGCCCACTTTTTTTATAAGCTCCTGAAATAGCTACCCCGTTTTTTTCTGCCAACTCATGTAAAGCTTCCACAAAAGAAATCTGCTTGATATCCATTAAAAATTGAATTGGATTTCCTCCTTTACCACAACTAAAACAGTGTGCTAAATGCTTTTCCTGTGAAACTGTAAAGGATGGCGTTTTTTCATCATGAAATGGGCAAAGCCCTTTATAGTTTTTCCCACTTTTCACTAATTTAACAAAAGGAGAAACTAAATCTACCATATCTGTTGTTTGAATTACATTCTCAATTTCTTCGGAAGTAGCCATTTAGATTCCCCTCTCTATCATTTATTTATAAAGCTTTGTTTGCTCCTCTAAATATTTCAAAGCATCATCAATAGACAATTGGATTTGTTCCATTGTATCTCGATTACGTAAAGTGACTAAATTTTTTTCTAAAGTTTCTCCATCTACAGTTAAACAAAATGGAGTACCAATAGCATCCTGTCTTCTATATCTTTTACCAATAGATGCAGTTTCATCATAAGTTGCACTCAAATGCTCTTGAAACTTTTCAAATATTTCTAATGCTTTTTCAGAATGTTCCTTTTTAATTAAAGGAAGAATTGCAACTTGATAAGGAGCTATGCTTGGTGCTAATCGTAAAACAGTACGAACATCTCCTCGCTCATTGGTCTCTTCATCATATGCACTAAATAATACTGCAAGCAACAAACGTCCTACACCTACAGAAGGTTCAACTACATATGGCAAATATCTTTCATTTGTTTCTGGATCAAGATATTCCATACTTTGCTTAGAATGTGTCTGATGGGCATTTAGATCATAATTCGTTCTAGAAGCTATCCCCCATAATTCTCCAAATCCCCATGGAAATAAGAACTCAATATCAGTAGTTGCATTAGAATAAAAAGATAATTCTTCTTTTTCATGATCACGATATCTAAGTTTTGATTCTGTCACACCAAGCTGAACTAAAAAGTTCATACATGCACTTCTCCAGTATGAAAACCATTCTAATTCTGTTCCAGGCTTACAGAAGAATTCTAATTCCATTTGTTCAAATTCACGAGTTCTAAATATAAAATTTCCAGGAGTAATTTCATTTCTAAAACTCTTACCAATTTGTCCAATACCAAAAGGCAGTTTCTTTCTTATTGTTCTTAAAACATTTTTAAAGTTGACAAAGATTCCTTGTGCAGTCTCAGGTCGTAAATAAACCTCACTTTTGTTATCCTCTATAACACCTTGATGTGTTTTAAACATTAAATTAAATTTACGAATATCAGTATACTCTAATGCACCACAAGATGGACACTTAATTTGATTTTTATAAATAAAATCTAATAAGTCCTCATTAGACATTCCATCTCCAGTTACTTTTCCATCTGTAAAATCTTCAATTAACTTATCTGCACGATATCTTGAACGGCATTTTTTGCAATCAATTAATGGATCACTAAATGAACCTATATGTCCAGTTGCTACCCATACTTCTTTATTCATTAAGATAGCAGAATCCATCCCTACATTGTATCGATTGTTCTTAACAAAAACCTTCCACCATGCATTTTTGATATTATTCATTAATTCAACACCTAGTGGACCGTAATCCCATGCATTTGCAAGTCCACCATAAATTTCACTCCCCTGAAAAACAAAACCTTGTTCCTTTAGGAATGCTACTAATTTTTCCAATGAAATATTTTCCACAATATCCCCTCCAACGATTTAATTCCATTATATTATTCTAGCATTCTTTTGTAAAATTTACAAGTCTTTTTCTCAACTCATTTAAAAATATTTTTTCTATTTTTTGACATTTATTTATTTGCTTTGCATATATTATAGTGGTGATATAATGTCAAATCTATTTAATTTCATAAAAGAAAATATAAAGACCATTATTGGAACAATTTTAATCTATCAATTATTACTCACAATTTTTTCATTCTCAACAACCAATTTAGTCATTTTAGCTGCAATCACATTAGTCGTTTGTGGATATACGCTTTTCTATACCTTTAAGGATAATATAACTGATTTTTTTAAAAAATAATTTAATACTTTTATAAAAATTTTAAGAAAGTAAGAGAACTATGATTGTATAGTTCTCTTACTTTTTATTATTCTTTTGTTTCTATAAAAAATACAAAACTATAGTTACCTAGTCTATAATCTATGGTTTAAAAATATTGCTTGTATGTATGAATGAAGCTTCTTATTTTATTTGTTATTAAAAGATAATTTGAAATAGAATGATTAGAAGATATAATATCTAAATTTAGACTTAATATTAAAATGTAGAGAACCATAAAACAAAAATATTTTTGATTGAATGCATCAAGTTTTTTGATTTCTTCTATAAGTTCTACTTTATCTAAGGACAAATATATTCGTGTATAAAGCATTGATTTAGGACCATAATAGAGTCTAAAACATGGCAGTAATCCCTGTCTATTGTAATAATTTTTATGTATTGTTTTAGGAATCAGTCCATACTGCACAATTTGATTTTTATCAATTGATTTAAAAATATCTGTTTGCAAATCATAAAGATATAATTTCGCATCTAATATTGCATTATACTTGGATAATAATATCCAGCTCACATCATTTTTGTATGGGCTAAGTTCTATTTCTCTAATTCGCATTTCAAAATAACTAAACTTATTATCTAATATTTTATAAAGATTATTTAAATTAGAAAAATGCTCTTTTTTTAATGTAATTTCATAACTTGATTTTTCATGAATTTCTTTTAATATATTAATAATTTTTTGATTTTGAACAGTTGCTTCTGTTTTATCCTCATAAGGAAAAAATAGAATTATCTCTTTGTTATTATTTTGTTCAAAGATTGTTTTCTTTAAGTGCTTAGAATACTGAAGCTGATCAAGATATATATCATATTCCTTCTTGCTTGCTACTTTTTTTAAATAAGTTTGCCCTTGGGAATTTGTTTCTAAAATATATTCTCCTATATGAATTTTATTCAAGGGAGAAAATGACTTTGTTGGATTGTTTATCATAACCTGCAAGAAGTTTTTCTAACTTGACATTATATTCCTTCGCAATTTTTTCAAGTTGTTCTTCCTTTTCAACATAGAGGCATTTCAATTTATAAAATGCTTGTTTTTGATCAAAAAAATTTAAAAAAGAATCAGTATCCATATTGGTCTTTGTAATTAAAATACGATCCTCTTTTGTCCCTAAATTTGTTGCAAGCTTATCTTCATAATATTCTTTCATATCTTCCTTGATTTGCTCAATAGGATCTTCTTTTACTGGTTTTTCTGTTTTAACAATAATGTCATCTTCTTTAATCAATTCAATTTCTTTTGCATTTTCTTCTACTACCTGATAATTAATAATAAGTTCATATGTGACATCTAATCCCTGTCCCTCAACTACAAACAAATTTACTTTTGCAACATTTACTTCCAATATTTTAAGTCCATCTAAATCCAAGTCAAAGGAAAATTCAAGAACCTTAAAACATTCCATTCCTTCAAAGTCATGATAAGAAACATTAATTTCTACTGTTCCTTTTGCTTTTGATTGATTGAGTTCAACATTGCTTAATTTTTCTAAATGATTTTTAATACTTGCAATTCCTTCTAATTTATGGAAGTCATGCTTTTCAATATTTAATTGCATATAATCACCAGTTAATTCTATGAATGAAAAATGAAAAAAATACTAGTTCATCCCTAGTATTTCTTCTATTTTTTTTAAAACCAGTACTATAC
>JAIDKZ010000022.1 GCA_029051735.1 Anaeroplasmataceae bacterium
TTAAAAAATGAAAATCTTTATTTGACCAATAGAAATAAATTAAATGAGCCTAATTTGTTTTTTTTAGATTTAGCAGATTTTAAAAGCATTTTAGAATTTATTAGGCACTTAAGATTGATTAAGTTTGATTATATTTTTGTGAATAGTGGTGCTTGTTTAGAAAAAGACTATACGAAAGATGGTATTGAGAAAAACTTTATGATCAATAGTTTTTCTCCTTATTATATTGTGAAAAAAATTACAGAATATCAAGAGAATTGTACTGTTATTTTGACATCTTCTATAAGTATTTTAAAAGGACAAGCGGATTTGAATCCAAGACATTGGAAGCATATTTATCGTAATACAAAATATATGGAGCATATGCTTTTTAAATATTTACAGAAAATGGATGAAAAAAATAAATATATTTTTGCTCATCCAGGGATTACAAAATCAAGCATTTCTTATTCTTTGCACAATCTTTTTGTTCGTTTTTGGATTTCTTATTTTGGGAATTCAAATGAAGCTGCTGCAGAAGTATTGGTGTCTGCAATGAATACCAAAGAGGAAGTTGGAAGTTGGGTTTGTCCATCTGGATTATTTCATTTATCTGGAACACCCAAATCTTTTAAAATAAAACGAGATATTCCTATAGATGATAGAGTCGTATCTTACGTTTTGTCATTAGAAAAGGATCTTGAAGAAAAATATAAATACATAGAGTAATTATCTATTCTATGTGTTTTTTATTGTTAGGAGGGAACTATGTATACAGTGGACTTACATTTAAAAAATGAAACTGTTGAACATGCAAAATATAATTTAATTCAAGCAATTCAACTATCTCGCAAAACAAAAGAAAAAGTGCTTTGCTTGATTGTTGGGTATGGAAGTACAGGAGGAAGTCATAAAATAAAAACAGCTATTCTTGATGAATTAGAAAGTTTATTAATTAAGCACCAGATAAAAGATTATATTTTAGGAACTGATATTGATATTTTTAATGTCAAATATCAAAATTTTAAAGGAAAGGAATTTCTGGATAAGGAGTGTTTTTTACATAAAAATCCAGGAGAAATTATTGTTGTATTATGAGATATGAAACTAAAATAAAAAAATTAGAGATATTGGATGCTACTGAAGAATATGTAGAAGATATTTTAAATTTAATTAAAGAGATTGCAAAATATGAAAAAATGGAAGATGAAGTTATTGCTACTAAAGAAAGCTTAATTGAATCCATTTTTGTTAAAAAAAGAGCGCAAGTTATTTTAGCAAAATATGAAGAAAAAATTATAGGATATATGC
>JAIDKZ010000023.1 GCA_029051735.1 Anaeroplasmataceae bacterium
ATTTAGATATAATTGTCATATTTTATCATAGTGTTATTCTTAACTGCGTTTATTATACTTTAAATTATAAAAAAAAGAAATACATAATTTAATTTTTTCAAAAATAAAAAGAATAGTGGCTTATGACTATTCTTTTTACACAATTATTTAATTTCTTCTAAAATTTTTGCTTGAATAAATTGTGGCACTTCTTCATAATTATAAAATTCACGATTGAAATATCCACTACCCTGTGTCATAGATTTCAAATCATTTACATATTCTAAAATTTCTCTTTCTGGTACTAAAGCTGTAATCTTTTGATCCTTAACAGAATTGATATCCATTCCAATAATCTTGCTTCTTCTTGAATTTAAATCAGATAAAATTGTTCCAACATCATCGCTATGAACTGTAACAATAATCTTTATGATTGGTTCTAAAATAACTGGTTTACATTTCATGTAGGCATCCTTAAATGCGAGGATGGATGCCATTTTAAAAGATAATTCGTTAGAATCAACGGCATGATATTTTCCATCCTTTAAACAAGCTTTTACTCCAATTACAGGGAAGCCTGCAAGTAATCCTTTTTCCACAGCCTCATAGAACCCCTTCTCAACAGCAGGAAAATAATTTTTAGGAACTGCTCCACCAAATACCTCTTCTGTAAATACATTTTCCTTAGCTGGAGAAAATTCCATTTCTACAACTCCATAAAAACCAGAACCACCACTTTGTTTAATGTAGCGCCCTGAACCACTAGCTGATGTTTTAATAGTCTCACGATATATGACTCTATAGTCCTCTACATTGACATCTAACTTGTATGAATTCTTCATACGTTCCAAAATATAATTTAAATGCCCTAATCCTAAAGAACCAATTAAAAGTTGATTGGTTTCCATTGCTCTAGAAACTGATATAGATCGATCTTCTAACATAATTTTAGTTAATACTGTTCCTAGTTTATCATCATCTGTTTTACTCTTGGTGGTCAATGCTTTAAAATACACTGCTCCTGGAAATTCAATCATAGGATATTGAATGAAATTTTTTGGATTACATAAGGTCATAGATGTTTCTAGTCCTTCAACTTTATTGACTAAGCCAATATCTCCTGCTTCTAGTTTGCTAACTGCACTTTGCTTATTTCCACAAATTTTAAATAACTGATTCACCACAAAAGTTTTATTTGTGTTGGCTATCATAACCTCTTCGCCAGTTCGAATCATACCTGAATTCACCTTAAAAATACTACTAATACCTGAATATGAATCAACATAGGTTTTAAAAACAAAAGCGGAAAAAGCTTCTTCATTTAATGTTTTTCTAGCAACCTCTTTTCCTGACTTATCATATCCTATAATTGGATTTAAATCTGTAGGATTAGGTAAATAGTCAATCAGCATACGAAGTAAGGTATGAATACCAATATTTTTAACCGCTGAGCCAACCAAAACTGGAATTAAGTCTCCATTTAAAACTCCCAAGCGTAATCCTTCTTGAATTTCTTCATGGGATAGGTTTTCTCCACTAAAGAATTTATCTAATAGTTCTTCTGATGTTTGAGCTACTGCTTCAACCATAGTATTATGAAGTTCAAAAACTTTAATTTTTTTGTCATCATAAATTTCTGCATCCTCACAGGTATGACCATTATATTTCCTAGCCTTTAAGGTAACAACGTTAACAAAACCATCAAAGCCATCATTATGCCCCATAGGATAACAAAAAGGAATGGCATTTTTTCCTAACTTTGTTCTTATCTCTGTTAGCACTTCTTCAAATACGATATTTTCCTTATCCATCTTATTCACATAAATGATAGTAGGAATATTCTTCTTTCTTAACAAATTCCAGTGCTTAACTGTCTCAACCTCAACACCACTAGCTGCATCAATTACAAGGATTGCTCCCTTAACTACAGATACAGCAGAAATGGCCTCTCCAATAAAATCATCATTTCCTGGAATATCAATCAAATTGATATTATGCGCATCAACCTCCATTGGTACAATGGATAGTCTCACAGAACTGAGCCTAGTTTGCTCTTCTACTAGATAATCACTAATGGTATTTTTTCTTTCAACACTTCCTTTTGTCTTATTTGAAAATGTTGCATATAAAGATTCAACCAAAGTAGTTTTGCCACTTCCTTGGTGTCCTAAAACAACGACATTTCGTATTTTACTTGCACTCATATTCTTTTTCCTTTCATTGTAAACGCTTTCTTTGTTTTAATTATATCATAATTATATGCGAATGAAAAGAAAAATATAAAAGAATTAAAAGTTAAAAAAAATAAGTATGTCCAGTAGACATACTTATTTAACTTATTCTTCATCCTCAAATAAAGAAACTCTTGTATATTTTATATCCTTTTCTTCATCTTCTGATTCATCAACTTTCATAATTGGATCCTTAGCTTTAATAAAAAGAGAAGATTTTGTTTCTTTAACAATGAATCTTTCACCTTCTGTTATCTTTACCTCTTTTTTACTAGGTTCCCATAGATTTTTATCTGTCAATTCTTCCCTATCTTCTTTTTTATTAGATAAAGTATCTGAAGATGATAAATTCTCTTCTTTAGAAGTTTCTAATTCTTTAGGAGGTAAAACTATATTTGTATTTTTCTCCCATGAATTCATATCCATAGATTCCTCAGTTTCTTCTTTATCATACAATCTATCTAAAGATGGTGTTTCATTTTCCTTTGGATATTCTTTGTTTTCTTCTATAATTTCTTTAGGATTTGTAACTATATTTATATTTTTCTCCCATGGTTTTGTATCCATATATTCTTTAGTTTCTTCTTTAGAATCAGATAAAATCTCAGAAGAGAATAAATCTTTTATAGGATAAGAATTTATGCCTTTATTTTTTTCTATAGATTTTTCAAAATTTTGGTTTGGCATTTCTGATAGAAAAGAATGATTTTCCTCTTGTTTTTGTTCTTTTTTCTGTTCAAGAGCTAATATTCTATCAAGTTCATCTAAAATATTATCTTGCTTTTTAGAAATAGTAATTGGCTTTTCAATTTCAGAGTTATCATCCAAATTAAATAATGTTTCTCTTACTTCAATTAAATAATCTCCTGACACAATTGCATCTGGATGACTTGGCTTTGGTAAAGATAGTCCTTGAGGTTCATGGAAGGATTCGTTTAAAATACTTCTTCCAGTATCTGAAACATTATATTTTAAAGATTTAGTTTCTACCTGATCATTTCCATCTTTATACCGAATATCAATCAATACATTTTCTTTAAATTGATTTGGTGTCATTTTCGCAGCAGCAGTTAAAAATATAGGGTTGGTTTTTACTGGCTTAATCACAGTAGAACCTGCTCTAGATCGTTTTGTTAATACAACATCTGTAACTCGCATGCGTTTTAAAGTTGAACGATTTGTTAAAAGTAAGAAATCATCTTCTTTATTTGTATAAAAACATGAAACAACCGTATCCTTTGGCTTTAAGTTTATAGAACGAACTCCACCAGCATTACAACCATAAAGAGAAATATCGCTTGCTCTAAATCGTAATGCTTCACAATTCTTTGTAAAAACCATAATTTCTAATGGATTTGCAATAATATCTGCCCCTACAAGAACCTCATCAGCACCAAGTTTCATAGCACGAACTGGTTTTGTATATCGATTAATATTAAAATCTGATAATAAGGTTTGCTTCATTGCTCCCTTATTTGTAGCTAGTAATACAGTATCTCCTGAGTTAAAATTTGGAACAACAAAACAATTAATTAATTTTTCCTTTGGTGCAATCGCAACAACGCTATTCATAAAAGTTCCTACGTCTTTAAATTTGCATTCTGCAATTTTATGAACTGGTAAATAAATGAAATTTCCTAAAGTTGTAAAAATTAGTAATGTATCTAATGTTGACACTTCTCCTAAAAATAACACTGAATCATTTTCTTTAAGACCATTAACTTTTGAAGAATTAAAAGATTTAATTGTTGTTCTTTTCATATATCCATCTCTAGATATAGACACCATAACTTGTTCTTTAGAAATTAAATCTGCTTCATCAAATTTAATTGTAGCAGATGCTTCTTTATCTATAGATGTTTTTCTTTCAACATGAACAGCATTTCCTACTTCTGTTAATTCTTTTATAATAACTTTAATTAATTCTTTTTCAGAATTTAAAATTTGATCATAAATAGCAATATTTTCAGTTAATTGCTGATCTTCTTCCATTAATATCGTAATATCTTGGTTGGATAAACGATATAATTGCATCATTACAATTGCTTCTGCTTGTTCATCTGTAAAATCAAACTGAGCAATTAAATTTTGCTTAGAATCTGCCTTGTTTTTGCTGGCACGGATTGTTTTGATTACCTCATCTACAATAGAAATCATCTTCACTAATCCCTCAACAATATGAAGACGCTTCTTTGCCTTAATTAAATCGTAATTGGTACGATTTGTAACTACTTGCTTATAATGGTCAATGTAAGCATCTAAGATTGGCAATACTCCTAAACGCATTGGACGACGATTACAAATAGATACCATATTATAATTTACAGAAACTTGCAAGTCTGTATTCTTAAATAAATATGCCATTATTGCAGAGGCATTTGCATTTTTCTTTAAATCAATTGCAATTCTAAGTCCATCTCTACCAGACTCATCTCTTACCTCAGCAACATCAGGAATCTTTCCATCCATTCGGAGTTGTTCAATTTTTTCTACAGTTTTGGATTTCACAGTATCATATGGAATCTCAGTAACAACAATTCGCTTTGCCCCATTTTGCATTTCTTCAAATTCATATTTAGAGCGAACAATAACAGCTCCTGCTCCTGTTAAAAAGGCTTCTCTAATTCCTTCTGTTCCTAAAATAATTCCACCAGTTGGAAAATCAGGACCAGGCATAATTTCTAATAATTCATCCATAGTTAATTCAGGATTTTGAAGTTTGGCAATTGTTGCGTTTATAACCTCATTAAAGTTATGTGTTGGAATATAAGTAGCATAACCTGAAGAAATACCCATACACCCATTTACTAATAAATTAGGAAATTTGGCAGGTAAAACAGTTGGTTCAATTTCTTCTTCATCAAAGTTAGGAATAAATGGTACTGTATTTTTATCAATATCCTTCAATAAAAATTCAGCATTTTTGCTCATACGTGCTTCAGTATAACGCATTGCTGCTGCACCATCACCATCCATACTACCATTATTTCCATGCATGTCAATTAAAGTCACACCCATCTTCCAGCTTTGACTCATACGCACCAAAGCCTCATAAATAGAGGAATCGCCATGAGGATGGTACTTACCCATAACCTCACCTGTGATACGAGCAGACTTTTTATATGGAGCGTTTGCAGTTATTTTTAATTCATTCATTGCATATAATATACGTCTTTGAACTGGCTTAAGACCATCTCTAATATCTGGAATTGCACGTTCCTGTATAATATATTTAGAATATCGACCAAAGCGGTCTCCTACAACCTCTTCAAGTTTAGATTCTTGGAAGGTTTCTGCTAAAAATATATCTAATTTCTTTTTAATATTTGTAGCCATACTTTCCCTCCTATTCTTCCTCTAATGTAAATGATACATGGTTTTCTAACCAATCTCTACGTCTAGTAGCATCATTTCCCATTAAAATATCTATCTCTGATTCAGCATCAGCCAAATCATCTATTTTCACCTGAATTAAATTACGTGTCTCTGGGTTCATGGTTGTCTCCCATAGTTGAGTAGCATCCATTTCACCAAGACCTTTATATCGCTGAACAATAGTTTGAACATTACACTTGGATAAAATTTTTTCCTTTTCCTCATTTGTCCATGCATAAATGATTTCTTCTTTTTTGCCACGTTTTGTTATTTTGAATAATGGTGGGCATGCGATGTATACTCGTCCATCTTCAATCAATGGTCTCATATAACGGAAGAAAAAAGTAAGTAATAGTACCTGAATATGGGCACCATCATCATCAGCATCAGTCATAATTATAATTTTCTTATAATTACATTTTTTTAAATCAAATCCTGAACCAAAATCAGCACCGATTGTGTAAATCATAGTAGCGATTTCTTCATTTTTTAATACAGCATCAGCAGATGCACGCTCTGTATTTAACACTTTACCTCTAAGTGGTAATATTGCCTGATATCTACGATCTCTTCCTTGTTTTGCAGAACCACCAGCTGAATCTCCCTCAACCAAATAAAGTTCATTAATTTCTTTATTCTTTTCACTGGTTGGAGCCAGCTTAGTAGAAAGATTCATTTCTTTCTTATCCTTCTTTTCTAAACGAGCCTGATTTCTAGCTTTTCTTGCTTCTTCTCTAGCTTCTGCCTCACGAATTGCCTTCTTAATAATCGTTTCAGAAAGATTTTTATTCTCTATTAGATAAAAAGACAATTTATCATACAATACATTATCTACTGCCGTCTTGGCTAAAGGCGTACCAAGTTTGCCCTTTGTTTGACCTTCAAACTCCAATAAATTTTCTGTAATACGAACAGAAACAACTGCTGTCATACCAGCACGGATATCTGTTCCATCTAATGTCATATCTCTTTTTAACAGATTAAACTTCTTACCATAATCATTAAAAGCTCTCGTAAGTGCAGATTTAAAACCTGTTTCATGCGAACCACCATCACCAGTACGAACATTATTAACAAATGAAACAATCGTTTCACTATATGTATCTACAAACTGTAAAGCTACTTCTACCTCTATAGATTCATAACTTCCTTCAAAATAAGCTACTGGATGAATCGGACGCTTTGCTGTATCTAAGAATGTAACATATTCTGATATTCCATTTTCATAAATAAATGTATCTGATTTTCCAGAACGTTTATCGTTTAAAATCATTTTTAGATTTTTAATTAAAAAAGCACTTTCTCTAAGTCTAGTTTTAATCGTTTCATAATTGTATAATGTAGTAGAAAAAACCTCAGGATCAGGTTTAAAAGTAACAATAGTACCCGTTTTTCTTGTCTCTCCTAAAATTTCTACTTTTCCAATAATAGAGCCACCCTTTTCAAAACGAATTTTATGGATTTTACCATCTCGCATTGAAGTGACTTCCATATAACTAGAAAGCGCGTTAACTACAGATCCACCAACACCATGCAATCCTCCAGAAGTCTTATATCCATTTCCACCAAATTTACCACCTGCATTAAGCTTCGTATAAATGACTTCCATTGTATTTTTTCCTGTAGAATGCATACCACAAGGAACTCCACGTCCTTGATCAGATACCGTTATAGAATTATCATGATTAATTGTCAATGTGATTTCTCTACCATACCCAGATAATGCCTCATCAATTGCATTATCAACAATTTCCCAAACTAAATGGTGGAGACCACGTTCATCGGTTGAACCGATATACATACCAGGACGCTTACGAACATGTTCTAGACCTTCTAGGACAGTTATCGACTCGTCATTGTAAGTATTGTTTGCCATTTGAATCACCCTTTTTTACAAAATCAATATTATATTACCATAAAAATACTTTTTTCTCAAGAATTGAAAATGCTTTTTCTTTGACTATTTCTCCTTTTAATTATATAATTAGATTTAGGAGGGATAAAGCATTTATGGAAGCACTTAACATATCCATTGGGATATTACTCATTATATTATCATATTTTTTAGGATCTATACCTTTTGGTGTAATTTTAGGAAAGCTAATTTGTAAAAAAGATATTCGTGAATATGGTAGCAAAAATATAGGAACAACCAATGCAATTCGAGTATTAGGAAAAAAAGTAGGTTTTTTAGTCTTCTTCTGTGATGTGCTCAAAGGAGCAATCGTTATTATACTTGTCAAAATACTTTCATCTACTAAGATTTGGATTAACCCTGAAGAAATAGATATATTTCTTTATGGAGCCTCTGCAATATTAGGCCATAGTTTTTCTATATTTTTAAATTTTAAGGGTGGAAAAGCTGTAGCAACCTCACTTGGTGTTGTTTTAGTTTTAACTCCAATCCCTGCTGTATTATGCTTAATTGTTTTTCTAATCTTCTTGTATTCTACTGGATATGTATCTATCGCATCAACAGGAGCTACAATAACTGTTATTATTTCTACTTGGCTACTTTATGGTTTTGGAGTTAAAAATGTAACACATTTAGGAGAATATTTTATTGCTAAGCCTTCTACTTTGCTTGCTGTACTATATTCTATCTTAGCTGGTTTAATTCTAATAAAACACATAAAAAATTATAAAAGATTAATTCTAGGAACAGAAAATAGTTTCAAGAAAAAGAAAAAAGAATAAAATCTCCCCAAATGATTGTTCATTTGGGGAGATTTTATTTTAAGGTATATTTTTTAATTAAACATTATGTATCGTTCCAGAAAATAAAAGGATATTAGTTTCTAATTCAGTAATCATAAATCCAAAAGAACGATCAATAATGAAATCATTATATTCTATTTTTTTAGATGGATTACCAAAAATAGATGAATATGTGATTGCACCTGCATCAATACCATTCTTATTGACATCTAGGTAAATATTTTGTTTTATGTCATTGATGAAATTTCCTTTATCGTCAAAAACTATATACTCAGAAGTAGGTGAAAAAATCTCACTTATGCCCATACTCTTGCATACATCTTTTAGAGATTCAGAACTTGAAATTCTAAATTCCGGAAAAATACATCTTGTTTTGTAATATACATCATTATTTGAAGTTTTGTATGTTGCAGAAACTATTTTTTCCAACAGCTCTTTATGAAATACTTCATTTAATGGATGTGAATCTTTAGGAACAACAAATGTCAATTTATAACCATTTTTAGTAGTTATGTAAAATGATTTAAAGCTTTCTTCTTCATAAACCATTCCATCTTCATAGTTTCCTATCAGCATTTTCATTTTTTTATCATTAAAATCATAAGAATCTGCACTTTCTTTTAATGCTCCAGTAGACCAAACATCTTTTAACAATAATAAATTCATAATGGTTAACACTGATGAAGAATCAAGTTCTGGTAATGGAATATCCATATTTCTCATAAAATTATGAATATATTTTCCTATATTTTCATTTAAATAATCAAAATCTGTTTTATAAATATTTGCATGAAAAGTATTAATGATTTGAGACAATCCAGAGGTTTTAATTGTATATTTTTGATTCATCCAAATGCTATTATCTATGCCAAAGAAACCCTCTTCAGGAGCTTCCAACTTACCATCTATTGTTTCTTCTATTGTTTCATTATAAAAGACTCTATTATTTTTATAAAATGATGCAACATTCTTAATTTCACTTGAAGT
>JAIDKZ010000024.1 GCA_029051735.1 Anaeroplasmataceae bacterium
CCATTAATTTATCCTTGATATCCATTCTACCCCTCCTTTGTTGAATATTGTAATGCTATCTTTAATATTATATAATTATTTTATAGAATAGTCAAAGAAAAAGGGTGATAAGATATGCTTTGTTTTTGCCAAAATGAAATGAATTCTATAGAAATTAACAAAGAAATATTTATTCAATGTCCAAAATGTGGATTACTAATGAAGAAGAATATACCAAATGCTAAGGATGAGAAAGAGCGATATGATTATCATATTATAGATTCATCTTATTTGGAATATATGAAAGAAAATTATGAAATCATAAAGCCATACTTAAAGGATGGAATCACTTTAGATTTTGGTTGTGGAAAATCAAATACTTTAGAAAAAATTATGTTACAAGATGGAAAGATTTGCAACTCCTATGATTTATACTATTATCCAAATATACCAAGAGAGCTTTATGATAATATTGTTATGATTGAAGTCTTTGAGCATTTAAAAAACCTAAAAGAAGATATTCAAATGCTTTTAAAACTTTTAAAAAAGGGTGGACGACTAATTATATTAACACAAGCCTATGATAATCAAACACTAGATTGGTGGTATTTAAGGGATATTACCCATGTAACTTTCATACGTAAAGATACATTTCTTTATTGGGATTGGAACTTAAAATTAATCTATCAGTATAGAAATATTTTTGTTTTAGAACGCATATAATAATTTGGTGATTCTATGCTAGAGCATATTGTAAAAAATGGTGAAAGAATTCAAGAAATTTTAGAAATGTATCATCTTGAATTAGATGAGATACAGTCTGTCAATCAGCATATTACAGATTTTTATAATCTAATCAGCGGAATGAAAATTAAGATTCCTGTTATCAGTAAAGAGGTTGAACAGATTTTAGAAAATACAGAAAGTTTTGTGGAGCATTATTTTCCTAAAATTAATGAAATTATAGAAGAAAAAGAGGAGATGATTCAAGAAGAAAAACCTGTTCCTGTAGAACAAAAGGTATCCAAACCTCAAGAGAGAGATATACCTTTTAAAGGGATTCCTTATCCTGGAATTTTACCTCCTAAACATCCTTATAAAAAAAGCAATTAGCACTTTCAATAGGAAGTGTTTTTTTCTTATTCAACCTTTTCATTTGTAGGTTTTTATGGTATGATTATACTAGGTGATTTTAGATGTATGGATATATTACTGGAGTAATCACTAAAGTTACTCCTAAGAATATTATTATTGAAAATAATGGAATAGGTTATTTATTGATTGTAAGTAATCCTTATAATTTCTCTTTAAATAAAGATTATAAAGTTTATGTATATCAGTATGTTCGGGAAGATGTTATTGATTTATATGGATTTTTGTTTGAGGAAGAAAAGGATTTATTTTTAAAATTGATTTCTGTTAGTGGAATAGGTCCTAAAAGTGCGTTGTCTATCTTAGCAACAGGCACTGTTAAAGAAATTGTAAAAGCAATTGAAGAAAGAAATGATTCTTATTTAAGAAAATTCCCAGGAATAGGTGCTAAAGCAAGTCAGCAAATTATATTAGATTTGGCTGGAAAATTAAATTTTGCAGAAGAAATTATTGTTAAAAATAGTAAACTTGAAGATGTAGAACAAGCGTTACTTGCGTTAGGATACAACAAAAAAGAAATTGCTAAGATTCTTCCAAAACTTGATGGAACATTAGATGAAGGTATCTTAGTTAAACAAGCTCTTCAGGCTTTAGTGAAGTAGGTGAATGGATTGGAAAATGGAAGAATTGTAAGTCCAGAGGTTTTAGAAGAAGAGGATAATTTATCTTTAAGACCTGAAAGTCTAAGTGAATATATTGGTCAGCAATCTGCTAAAGAAATGCTAGATGTCTATATAAAAGCTGCTCTAAAAAGAAATGAATCCTTAGACCATGTCTTGCTTTATGGTCCTCCTGGACTTGGTAAAACAACTTTAGCTCAAATTATAGCAAATGAACTTGGTACAAATTTGAAAGTGATTTCTGGTCCTTCTATAGAAAGAAGTGGTGATTTGGCTGCAGTTTTATCTACTTTAAATGAAGGAGATGTTTTGTTTATTGATGAGATTCATCGTCTTCCTCGATATGTAGAAGAGGTCTTATATAGTGCAATGGAGGATTATGTGTTAGATATTATGGTTGGTAAGGATAGTAGTGCAAAAAGTATACGTGTTGACTTGCCTCCATTTACCCTTGTAGGTGCTACAACTCGATTTGGAGATTTGTCTGCTCCATTACGTGATCGTTTTGGTGTAGTTTTGCGATTAGAATATTATAAGCTTGATGAGTTAAAATCAATTATTGCTAGAACAGCTACTGTTTATAATAGTCAGATTGATGTAAATGCGTTAATTGAACTAGCCTCTAGAAGTCGTGGAACACCTCGTATAGCAAATCGATTATTTAGAAGAGTCAGAGATTTTGCAGATGTTAAAAATGAGGGTTTAATTACATTAGAGATTTGTATTGAAGCTCTTTCTAAATTGGGAATTGATAAAAATGGTCTAGATTATACAGATTACCGCTATTTAAAGGCTATTATTCAAACTTTTAAGGGTGGTCCTGTTGGAGTGGAAAGTATTGCAGCAACGATTTCAGAAGAGGTTTCTACAATAGAAGATGTCTATGAACCATATTTGTTACAAGAAGGTTATATTAAACGTTCTAGTCGAGGTAGGATTGCTACAGAAAAAGCATATAAACAATTGAATTTACCATATTTTAAGGGGTTATTTTCATGATTAAAACACCGGATTACGATTATAATTTACCAGAAGAATTGATTGCTCAAACTCCTTTACTTAATCGTAGTGAATCAAGATTGATGGTATTAGATAGAAAAAACAAAACAATAGAACATAAACATTTTTCAGATATTGTGGATGAATTAAATGAAAATGATGTGCTTGTATTAAATGATACTAAGGTTATTCCTGCTAGATTAATTGGTGAAAAAGAAGATACAAAAGCGGTCATTGAAATCTTACTTCTTCACGATAAAGGAAATAACATTTGGGAAACTCTTGCAAAACCTCAAAGAAGAGTTAAAATTGGAAGTATAATTACCTTTGGTGATGGAAAATTAAAGGCAAAATGTATCAAAAAAGAAGACGCTGGCATATGTGAATTTGAACTCATTTACACTGGTATTCTTGTTGAAATATTAGATGAGCTAGGACAAATGCCTCTTCCACCCTACATCCATGAAAAATTAAAGGATCCCAATCGTTACCAAACAGTGTATGCTAAGCATCCAGGCTCAGCCGCTGCTCCAACTGCTGGACTTCATTTTACTCCTCAAATATTATCTAGACTGAAAGAAAAAGGAGTGGAACTCATCTTTATTACACTTCATGTTGGGCTTGGAACATTTCGCCCTGTTGAAGAAGAGGATTTAACAAATCATGTAATGCATGAGGAATATTATGAAATTTCTAAGGAAGCAAGTGATGCTTTAAATCAAGCAAAAAAAGCAAAGAAGAGGATTATAGCTGTTGGTACAACTTCAACAAGAACCCTAGAGTCTGCCTATGATAATGGTTTTAAGCCAGTATGCGCATCAACAAATATTTTTATATATCCTGGATATAAATTTAAGGCAATTGATGCCCAAATCACAAATTTTCATCTACCAAAATCAACTTTAATTATGCTTATCAGTGCTTTTGCAGGAAGAGAATTTGTTTTAGAGGCTTATCAAAAGGCAGTAAATGAAAAATATAGATTTTTCTCCTTTGGGGATGCAATGTTAATAAAATAGGAGCATCAATGTTATGATTGTTTTAGCAAATGATAAAACATTTAAAGAATATTTAGACTTTGTTTATACAATATCTTTAGATAAAAAAACATCTTGTTATCCTTCTTATTCAGATGGGATTAAAACCAAAGAGGATTTTATCCAATCTTCTTTAATTGATTTTAAAAACCATCAGATTTATTTATATTACTATTTAGAAACTTGTTATGGCTGGATTGATTATTTTGTAATAGAAGAAGATAAGTATATTCAGGCAACCTGCTTCAGTATAAAAGAACATTATAATGAAGCTTTAGAAGAATTTATCAATTTGATTACACATCAATATAAAGGGTATGAATTTTATTTTGGTTGTTCTAAGGAAAATATTGGAATTCCTTATTTATTAAATCATGGTTTTCGTAAAATTGAAGAATCTTTTTCTTACCGATTACCAGTAGAAAAAAAAGAAGAAAAAAATGTGAATTTAAATAAAGTTCGAAGGCTTTCATTAAAAGATGCAGA
>JAIDKZ010000025.1 GCA_029051735.1 Anaeroplasmataceae bacterium
TGTTATATACCAGAAATCAATTCAAATATTTATATGCAAAGAGAATTTGGTAAAAGAATGGCAATGAATGCTCCTATTCAGGGAACTGCTGCTGATATTATTAAAATAGCAATGATTCTTGTAGATAAAGAAATGGAACAAAGGAAATTAAAAAGTAAAATGTTAATTCAGGTACATGATGAATTGGTATTTGATGTTGCTTATGGAGAAGAAGATATTATACTTGAGTTAGTTCGTAAAAATATGCAAAATGCTTTGCAGCTTGGTGTACCTTTAGTAGTTGGAGATTCTTTTGGTAAAAATTGGTATGAGGTGAAATAAATGGATGCAATAAGAAATAGAAGAAGCATACGTGAATTTGATTTAACAAGAAAAATAAGTTATGAGACATTAGTTGATCTATGTAGCTATGGAGAAGCAGCACCTTCTGCTAGAAATCAAAGAAGTCGAGAATACATTATCATTGATGATGAAAACATTATAAATAATTTATCTACTGTGTCTAAAGGCTCTATGGTATTAACCAAATGTAATACAGTGATTGCTTTGGTTGGTTGTAAAAAAGAAGATTTATCTACTCCTCATATGCAATCTCAGGATTTGTCTTGTGCAGTAGAAAATATTTTAATTGCTGCCACAAGTTTAGGGATTGGAAGTTGCTATATAGGGATTCATCCTTTAGAAGATAGAATAGATTTATGTGATCAAATATTAAATGTAAACAATGGTGCTCATACTTTTGCTTTAATTGCTTTAGGATATCCTGTAGAGGATGATGTATTTTATGATAAAAAGAAATTTAATTCATCATTTGTACATCATAACAGGTATTAGAGATGCCAGAATTACCAGAAGTTGAGGTTGTGCGTCAAGTACTGCACCAAAATATTGTTGGTAAAAGAATTCAAAAAATTGAATGCTTTTATCCTCCAATTATTGAAAACGAATTATCTGAATTTATAACTCATCTTGAAAATCAAAGAATTACAGATATCAAACGATATGCAAAATATTTAATTTTTATTTTTGATACAGGCGCCATGATTTCTCATTTGAGGATGGAAGGAAAATATTTTTATGTTAAAGAAGAACAAGACATTATGCCTCATGTTCATGTTGTTTTTCATTTAGATAATCAATATAAGTTATTTTATCAAGATACAAGAAAGTTTGGGCGTATGCTTTATAAGCCGATATCTGAAGTTTATACCACACTTCCTATTTTAAAGATAGGAGTTGAAGCCAATTCTTCTTTGTATAATTTAAGGGAATTGCATCAAAAGATTCAAAAGAAAAAAATTTCAATTAAAGAAATTTTGTTGGATCAAACGATTATCTCAGGACTCGGCAATATTTATGTGGATGAAGTGTTATATGCCTGTGGGATATCTCCTTTGCGTAAAGGAAATGAGCTACAAGAAGAGGATGTATTTAATATTATGCAGAAATCAACTGAAATTTTAAATAAGGCAATTGCGTTAAAAGGAACGACTATAAGAACCTATACTTCATCTTTGGGAGTTGAAGGTGGATTTCAAAATTTCCTCCAAGTTCATACAAAGATCAATTGTCCTAAATGTGATGGCTTACTTTCTAAAATAAAGATTGGTGGTAGAACGAGCTACTACTGTTCAAAATGTCAGAGGTAGATATGGAAAAGTTAATTATAGGAATTACAGGAGGAATTGCCTGTGGAAAAAGTAATGTGACATATGTTTTACAATCTTTAGGATATGAGATTATAGATGCAGATATTATCTCAAAACAATTGACACAAAAAGACAAAACCATATATAATAATATCGTTAAAATTTTTGGAAAAGAATATATTGAGGATAATGGAGAATTAAATCGTGAAAAATTGGCAGAATTGATTTTTCATAATCCTAAACAAAGAGAACTTTTAAATTCCATAAGTCATCCAGCTATTATTGAAGAAATTAAAAAAAGAATTGAAACCTCAAAAAATGAAATTATTTTTTTAGATATACCATTATTATTTGAAACTAATCTGATGTATCTATGTAATAAAATCATCTGTGTGTATTTAGATAGAAAACTTCAAATCCAGCGATTAATTAAAAGAGATGGCATTTCTTATCAATACGCAGAGGAAAAGATAGATGCTCAGTTGTCTTTAGAAAAGAAAAAGGAGTTATCAGATTATGTGATTGATACTTGTGGTAATTTTGAAGAAACAAAACAAAAAGTGATAAAACTTTTAAATCAAATAAAGGAGTTAAGAAAATGTTAGTAGTAGAAACAAGTGAAAAAGATACAATCAATTTATATGCAAGTCATTATTATAAAACTTCATATGAAAAACTTAAAGAAGCGTATTTGAATATATTAACTGAAAATAATTTTAGAATTGTTTCAATTGATGATTCTTATTCTGAAATTTTTGCAGAACAACCACATCTATCTGTTCAGGCAAAAATCATTGAACAAAACCCAAAAGAAACTTCAATTGATTTTTATATTTCTTCTGAGTTTTTATTTGGCAATAGAAAAAAAATTAATTCTTTTTTAACTATGATTTATGCAAACTTGGAAAAAGAATTTGAACTTAAAGGCTTAGGACTACACAAGTAAAGGAGAAGGTTATGGAAGCATTAGCACAGAAAAAATTACAAATATACTCTAGCTTTAATTTATCCAGTGATGATGTTTCTACCATCTCACTATTATATTTACCTTTGATTGGAAGTTCTGCCACAGGATTATATTTAGCTATTGAAGCTTTATTGGTTCGCAGTAATTTAAAGAGTGAGGAATACACACATCAAGATTTTTTTGATTTATTTAGTTTAAATGAAAAAAGTTTTTTAAAGGCACGATATCAATTAGAAGGAATCGGATTATTAAATACTTACACAAATGAAGAAAAATTGATTTATGTATTGTGTCCCCCATTGACTCCTAAAAATTTTATTAAAGATGCTACATTAGGATTGTACTTATACTCAAAAATAGGTAAGGAGTTATTTGATCGGATTTATAATCATTTTAAAATTGAAAAAATTGATAAAAATTCTTTTACAAACATCACGAAAAACTTTGAGGATATTTTTACTTCTCAGATAAATGAAGATGCTGGAT
>JAIDKZ010000026.1 GCA_029051735.1 Anaeroplasmataceae bacterium
CTTCCAATATCATTTTATCTATTATTATTTTATTAATTTGTGGTGGATTAAAACGCTTAGAAAATAAAGAAATTGTCTTAAAGAAAAAAGATGTTTGTAAAGAATTTAATCAATTTAGTAAAGATGCAACAGCATTGATTATCATAGGAAAAGATTTAGATTTTTTATTAGATCCTAATTGTGAAGAACAATATAAAAAGATAAAGGCTTTAAAAGGTGAATGCACGATTCTTTGTCAAGAATTAATTAAGCCAATAAACTTTAAGCTAGGCAACGGGGATGAAGTGTCTGAAAAATATTGTAGGTTGGTTCAACTTTACAATGATTTGTTAGAATTAAAAGTCAACATTAAATGTTTTCCATCTAAATTGGATGAGAAATATGAAAATTTGAAAAAAATGTTGGGACAAATTAAAGAAACATCAAATTCTACAGAGATTAAAATTGTGACAAAGGAAAAAAAGAATTTTAAAAATATTGATTTTCAATATCGTCCTATAGAAAATATTTTGAAAAATTTGATTAAAGAAGTCCATTCTAAAGCTAAAAATCCTATTATAAAATGTATAGTAGTGGATATTGCTGGAGTTGCTTTTAATGGCAAATTAGATGATTTTTATAAGCGACTTTCTGATGAAATGAAAATCAATGTTCCAAACATTGCTGAAGAAAAAGTGAATTTAAATGAAGAGCTATCCTTAGGGAAAATTG
Organism: Anaeroplasmataceae bacterium; assembly: GCA_029051735.1. Taxonomy (GTDB): domain Bacteria; phylum Bacillota_I; class Bacilli_A; order Acholeplasmatales; family Anaeroplasmataceae; genus Pelethenecus. Next base: position 712 of record JAIDKZ010000026.1, read on the forward strand.
ATATAACCAAAGTGATAGAAAGAAAAGCAGAAATTAAATTAAAAGCTTCAGAAAAAAAGAAGATAATTGATATTTGGAAAACAATTTGGACTCCTAATAAAGAAATTTATGAAATTCTAAAAGAATTAGGTAATAACGGATATGAAATTATTTTTATGTCTAATTTAGATTCCATAAATGCCAATCATTATAAGATAAACTATTTTACTGAAATACCAAGATGTCAGCTATTCTTTTCTTGTGAAGAAGGTGTTTGCAAACCAGATGCTGAAAGTTTCAAAAAGTTTGAAGAGAAATATTCTTTTCTTCCCAGTCAAATTTTGCTAATTGATGATCAAAATGATGTTATTACTGGAGCTACAAAAGCTACTTGGAAAACTTTAAAATTTGATGTAACAACTATGAAAGTAGAAGAATTGAGAAAGAAGTTAGAAGATCTTTCACTTTTAGATAAGAATAACAATTTTTAGTTTACTATTTATGATGGGAACTTAAAGCAGCAGTGTCTATGCGACATCTCTTCTTCATTTAAGTGTAGCAGAAGTAAATGAGACAAAAATGAATTTGAGAATCTTATAGTGGATTTCATGAGAATTTAAGATTATTGAAGAAAGTATTGCTTATAGAAAATAAATATAAATAATTAATTGACAAATGTAATAAATCAAGATGGTATTTCATAATTATTTACCATGAAAACTTAATTTTATAATGAATTTTTTAAAAAAATAAAAAAATATTGTCAAGCAAACTAAACTATGCTATAATATACTTAATCGGTTAAGTATTTCAAAAAACAAAAAAAATTATAGGAGATGAAACGATGAAAAAAGCTATCAAATGGGTAGGTTTATTTGTTGTAGCTGTAGTTTGTATGGTATCATTTACTTTACTTACAGCTTGTAAAGATAATAAAACTCCCGAAGCAAAAGAATATACTGTAACCTTTTATGATGGTACAACAGTATTAGACACTCAAACCGTTAAGGAGGGTGAAAAAGCAACAAAATGGAATCCTACAAAAGAGGGGTATACTTTTGTTGATTGGTATGCAACACCAAATTTTGGTCACTTATTTGAATTTGATCAAGTGATTACAGAGAATAAGTCTGCATTTGCTCAATGGGCTTCTGCAACTCAAAGTGTAGATACAAGAGAATACTACATTGTTGGTAGTGGTACAAGTCCAATATTAATGAATAGTAATTGGGGCAAGGTTATTGACGAGACCATGAAAATGACAAAAGCTTCTGATAAGAATGAATACACTTTTACAACTGATTTACAAGTTGGAGATTTATTCCAATTCGCAATTAATGAAGAGTGGCATAATCAAAGAGGTGTAGGTTATTTAACTTCTACAAAACTTGAAAACGGAACAGAAGCATTTAGTGGTGCTGGAACAATTGGAGACAATTCAGCTTATCGATTAAATATCAAGTGTGAATTTGCTGGAAATTATACTTTCACATTGACTACTCACCCTGATGATGATACATACGAAACAACTCATCCAAGTTATACTGAGGCAAATAAAGAAGCATTCAATATCAATTCATTAGATACTATTTCTTGGGTTCGCAATGGTGATGTAAGTGCAACTGTTGATGTAGTTACCGATTATTACATTAAGGGTTCAGGAATCACTAATTGGAAAGATATGTATAACGCTGCAACAAAGATGACAAATACAAATGGCGTTTATACTTTATCAGTTTATTTAAAAGAAAATGAAGAGTTTATGTTCACTTCATTAAATACAATTGGAACAGAAGTGGCTACTGGTACAGAATATCTTCGTGCAACTAATCTTGATGAGGCAAGTAAGGCATTTGTAGATCAAAAACCAAGTGCTAATATGGTAGCAAAGGCATCTGGAACATATACCTTTACTTATACAAAGGCTACTGATGTTTTATCTGCTGTATTTGATGCAAATCAAACTCCTGTGGCAACTGATTATTATATTGATGGTACTTTTGCTGAAGGTGTTGATGATTGGAGTGGATATTGTTTTAAACCTGAATTCAAACTAGTTGAAACAGAAGCTGGGTCTGGTGTATATGAGATTAAGAATGTTGCTTTAAAAGCAAATTCTGAAATTATAATCCAAGCATTCAAGGCGGGCTCAACTGAACGTGGAGAATGGGGAACAGAAGGCTATAATGGTCTTGGAAGTTATAATTATACTTATTTATATAATGGTGGTACTGCGTTCTCAGCAGTTGGTAATGGCAATAACAATATTAAAGTCTTAACTGCTGGAAATTATGATATTACATTTGATAGTTATGCAAAAATGATAACTATGGTAGAGCATATTGAAAGCAATGACACTTTAGACATTTATATTAAGGGAGAAAATATTAATTCTTGGAGTCATGGATGGTCTACTGAATATTTGTTTACAATTTCAGAAGATGAAACACAATATGAGTATGTTCTTACTGTAGAAGAAGGTAAGGCAGTATCATTTGGTTGTGAAAAACATCCAAAGGGCGAAAAGCAAGGATATGGAGATTATTTAGGCGTTTCAACAATAGGAACAAGTGGTGATGCAAATGATCAATTTGTTCCTGAGGCTGGCAGCAACTTTACTTGCTCCACTGCTGGAAGATATAAAGTAGTTTATACAATTGCTACAGGAAAGTTAGATTTCTACGCACTTCCAAACGCATAATTTAAAACGCCCGTAGCATTTTGATGTAAAATAAAAAACGGGCGTTCCAAATTGGAACGTCCGTTTGCTTTATTAAACTTTATAAGAGTGAACATCAAACGCTTCATGACTTAACGCTTTGTGGATACATGTGGCAACCTGTTTACAGATGGGAGAATATAAATCTTTGTATAATAAGTTTACAGGTTGTTCT
>JAIDKZ010000027.1 GCA_029051735.1 Anaeroplasmataceae bacterium
CCATATAACCATTTTTTAAAATATATTTCGGATTATTTTTCTCTTTAGTGAAAGTCCGAACTTTAGTGGAAAGGATGTTTTCTTTAATGCTAAAACCAAGGCAAATGCACATTTTACCTTTCGTTTTAACATAACTTAATAATTCTGAAGAATCACTATAAAAATCAGAATACTTATTATTGATATTCTTTCTCATAGACATTCCTAATAGTAATAAATTAGGTATTTTATCAGAGTTTACATCTAATTCAGAAAAAAATTGATTACTACATAAACTTAACAACTCTTTTAAAATATTTTCATTTAAATGTTCATTTAAAGTGGATTTATTTAAAGTGATATTTTGGACAAGAAAAATAAAAGTAGCCTTGTTTAAAACTTTAGAAACAAAAAAATCATTTTCAATAGAGATATATAATTCTTTAATTAATCTAAAAAATTTAGTTCTTTTCTCAAAATCATTATAATCATCTATTTGAAAACCTAATTTATAAACTTTAAAATTAGAACTATTATTAAATGTCAATTTAATTCTATTCGTTAATATCTCCTTCATCACTTACCTCCATTAATATGTTTGCTATTTCACAATTATTAAACTCTTTAGTCTTAGGATCGTAAAGCCAAGGTATTTCATATATTTTTATATCTAAATCATTTACATTAATTTTATGAGATTGATCAAAATCATTCTTTAACACATTGATTATAAACACTTTTTTAGCTCCAACCTCTTTAGCTTTACGTATGATTTTTGGTAAAACTGTACTTTTTAATTGAGAAAAAGAATTAGACCAATTCTTAAAGTCAAAGTAAATATTCCCCAATTTATAATCAAATCTTTCAAAATGTTTTAATTCTGAAATAGGTTCTAAATAAATACCAAATTTTCTTAAAATAGCCACTCCTGCAACTTCACCAACTGCACCTTTATATATACGCTCAAAAGTCCCAGAATTAATTATATAATTATTTGAAACGAAACTAGTTGCATAATTATGTTTTTCAAAATAATCTTTGACTTCTGGTATTTGTAAAAGATATTGCAATCTACTAGCCTCTATACTGACCGTTCTAGAATATTTATCATAATACTCACTACTATTAAAATTATATATCTCTAACAAATTATCAGACATACTTTTAATATGATAATTATAAGCAGAAAGAGGCTCTTCAAAATAAAAGTAATACTTCTTGTTCTCGTCATTTACTACATAAGTAGTAGGATTTTTTAATACCATATCTCTTAAATTAATCCATTCTTCTCTTTTTAATTCATTCCACCATCGGAAGGATAAATAGGTGATTCTAAAATTACCTTCTCTCAAGTTATAATAATTTTCTATAATATATGATGGTGAGAGGATTTTTTTCTTATTTGAACGGCAATGTTCCAATAATACTTCAAATTCATAATTATTCATACGTTTACTAAGATAATCATAATTTCTTGCTAATACATCTTTTAATTCATCAGTTATACAAATCAAATTGTCTTTCTTATTTTTGGTGCGACATATCCTTCCTATAGATTGAATTATTATTTTGCAAATGGCTTTATCTGTATACTCCGAAATATGACGTTCTCCTGTTCCAAATCCTTTAAAGAAGTAAGAAAAACCATTTGAAAGTAAATTATAGAATTGTGCCTTTGTTTTAATTATTTTTTCTGATTTCAAATATTCTATAGTAAATAGGTAATTAGCTAATGATACCTCGTTCTGTTTATAAACTTGAGGAATAATACAGGTAGGTGTATCTAAATAAATTCCATCCAAATCAACTTCTCTATCAATGCATTCTTCTCCTATAAAATACTTTTCTTTATATTGGAGATTTTTACCAAGAGAAATGGTATTGTATGTAGAAATCATAAAAATATTAATCTCTGTATTTTTAAGAATACCTTTTATGTTCTTATAATCGTTATCAAAGTCTGCGCTTTTTAAAACTTTTATCTTTACTTGAACATCATAATTAAGTAGAGCATTTTTTTCTAAAAGTTTAAAAAGTAAGGATTCATCTATTTCTCCAGCTTTAGTAATATCAAAGTTAATAAAACTCAAAAATGCTCTGCAGCGTTTTTGGCAAAATTGATCAAACGCATCAATCAATTTCAAATAACTCATAAATCTATGGCTAGATATCAAAGAAAAATGAAATACATACTGCCATGCTTCTTTAGGAATATCTTTTGTAATTTTTATTTCATTTGTTTGTTCATAAAATTGATCAAAATTTTCAATTCCAGGAAATTTGATAATATCTATTGAAACCTTATGTTCCTTAGATTCTTGAAAATCTCCTTCCAATAATTTTTGTTCTTCTTCATTTATAATTACTAATTTGCTTTTTAAAATTGAATTTAAGTAATGATAATCATAGTTTCTATAATAGGTTTGGATATTTGCTGTTGCTGAAAATCCCATCATAAGATTGTTACGACAAATTCTTGCTATAATATGTTCTGGTATAATCGGATATGATATTGTGTGAAGCACTGTGCTAAGATCATGATCAGGTCCATTAAGCATACAATTATATTCAAAACCAGATTGTAAAAAATTCAAATGACCATCTCTGTCATCTTTTTTAAGATGCATAGATAATCTTGAAAAAATCAAATTAGAAAAATATTCACAGTTTTCTGATCCAAGACGTAATTCATATATAATAGTTTTTATTGCGTCATATAATGATATTTCTTCTTCATACGGTTTTATCTTCTCATTATGATATTTATAATATTCATTACACAAGGTAGAAAACTGTTTTACAAATTCAAATAGACATCTAGAAATAAAATTGTATACTTCACTTAATTGAAAAGCATCTTCTAAATCTTTTCCCAAAACTATTTCATTAATATGGTTTTCTTCATCATATTGAATATACAAAGTTTCTCCATTCAATTTTATATCTATTGTTTCATCATCTCTAAAGAGAAACCTATCTTTTTTAGTATCATGTTCATATTTAGTAGAACAATTCAAATTATATTTCAAATAATCTTTTTCATAAGTTTCTATAAACTTATTTAATGGCCCTTGTATATAACCATCTATACCACCATAAAAATCTTCTGGTAAAATTATTTCATTATTTAATAGACTTTTGAGCGATTTGAATATGTGCTGTATTGCCGAAAAAACATCAATACGTTGTTTTCTTGAAATGTCATTAATAATACTTTGCTGAATTGCTTGCTTTGTGGAATCTATTTCATCTACAAAAACAATATAATTTTTAAAAAAAGGATCAAAACTATTATGTATCTCATGAGTGCCTTGCCATATTGTATCAACACTGTAATATACCTTGCTTGCAGTCAATTGAAGAAGTTGAGCAAAAGGAATCATAACTGAAGGATAAAGTTCTTGTATCCATTTATTTTTATCAAAAAATAATTTAATTTTTTTCAAATCTCTATTTTCTTTATCAAATATCGGTTTTTGAGAAATGTATGCTTTTAATTCATTACGAAAAATTTTCTCCTTTAGTAAGAAATCCTTTAATAATAGCTCCTTCACTTCCACTGAATTTTTGCTCATATTATTAATTAGTGATTTTATTTTTCCAAAAATTTCAGATTCAAATGGAGGGTTAAAATTATCATTTTGAGAGAAAAAAGTTTTAAAAGTATCTTCCACTGGTAAGAGACAAATAATTTCTAAATCTTGATTATTAATCAACTCCTCGTCCTTAAATTTTAAGAAAAGTTTTTTTTGAGGAGCTATAAGCATAAACTTTTTATCTTTATAATTATTCAATATATATTTTTTTACTTGCGTTGTTTTGCCATATGCTGTTGCAGCCTCTATAATAGATAGTCCACTACTCTCCAGTTGTTCCATATGCTTTTTCATTAAATCGTATAAAGCTTGTCCGCGTTCTCTCACAAACATCAACTCCCTTACTCACTTTTGCACTTCTTTTGATATTTAATTGATTAGAAATATGCAATAAGCTATTTGGTTAATATTTTAACATAAAACAGCAAATAAAGCCATAATATTACATAAATTTTGTTAATTATACTTTATTATTTTCTCTAACTTTTCTGCTTTTTTATTTGAATAGGATTTCAATATTAATACTAGCGATATTTTTAATAAGAAAGGATTATTTATGCATGTTACCTTTTGATATATCTATATTAATTGATAATGGTCATGTGGAAAGAACCAACAAAACGATTAAACAATTATTTTATAATAGTTATGGCTTTCTAATTTCCATAGAACTCGTAAGCGTATTATCTATATTTCTATTTATTGTGACCCATATAAAAAAAGCCGTCATTTTTTAGTACCTTTTTCGTACTATTTTTGACGGCTTATTTTGGTTTCTTCTTTAAAGCTTATACTCTTTTATTTATAGCTCTATACTGAATTACGGAAAGCTTTATTTCTCCCCACACCCCTCAGAATTTAAAGAACTATAAATTTAGAGTATATTAATTTTAATATCTATTTCTTAAATTTATGATATATAATATCTAATCTTTGTAATAATGTCTGATTTTAGTGCATCATATCTATATTTTAAAATCTCTTTTAACTCACTTTCTTTAGTTCGCTTGTAATTAAAATGCAGTACAGAAGGCGGCAATTTATAACCATTTAAAAATGTAGAATCTAATAAACTCTTATATTGAGATATCTGATAATTAGATATTGCTCTATTAGCATCTTTTGAAATAAAAGCCAAATTTAAAGGAGAATTTATCATTATATTTTCATCACGCAATTGTTTGGTTGATTCTTTAATAGATGTAGCTGAAGCTAAAGGTATCATGTGATGGATTTCAAAATTAAATTTCTTGCCGCTTCCTTCACTCCATGCATTTAATTTTATCACTTGATTTTGCTCATTTTTGATAAAGTCCAATGGTTGTAAAGATAAAACAAATTGCAATAGTGAGTTTCTAACTGCTTTCTTTGGAGCAGAATCATTCTCATATAACAAAGTAGCTAAATCGTTATATTTAGAAATATTTAAAACAGAGTTATCGATTGATTCAACTATTTTTTCCTCTGTAAAAGGTATTGGTTTTTCGCCACATAGTATCCAATTGTGTACCCATTCAAGATGTTTCATTACTACAGTACTTTGATCAGACTGATATTCACCAGTAAAAATGCAATAGTAATAAATACCACATAATTTATCTACCAATTCTCCTAATCTATCTGAATCAACACTTTTACTTTCGTATAAATACATAATATATGATAATGGTAATAATATTAAATTATAATCAATTTGAGAAATATTATATATACCACACTTAAATTGTAAAACCATTAAAGCATCCATGACGCTTTTTAAAGCAAGTTCTGAATAGTCTACAATTTGGTCTGCCTTTAATTCTAATTGCTTTTTTGCTTTACAATATTCATTAGAAATCTTTGTTAATTTTGTCGCATTCATTTTGAAGTCTGGTTTAGGATTAGCATTACATGCTACAAAACATAATAAATTTAAAAATTGATTTATAACAACTGGAACAATTTCGCCGTTAGATGTAATTGTTTTTAAAAAATCCTTTGAATTCCATGTTGTAATTTCTGGAGCAAATCCTCTTGTTAAAATATTAAGTAAATCACTATTGTAATATTCGCTAATTATTTCTTTATTCAATTCTGCATATCCCTTTTGATTGTATTGTCCAAGACAAGCTGCTCTTGCAATAATCAAATCATAAGTTGTTAATTTTGCACCGCCCTTATTTAATGCTTCATACATATTAATAGCTCTAGAAGTATTTTCATCATCGACATCAATAGCATTTATTTTCAATTGTTTAATACAAGAATTTAAATACGAATGCATATTATCTGCCCATTCACTTTTATTATTTTCAAGTACTTGAATAAATTCGTTATATATACTTTCGTCATCTTGAGAAAGAGAAATATTATATATTTCTGGATGTTCTAATATATAAGTTTTAATATCATCTATTTTTGTTCTTTTATATGTATCTTTAATGAAATCACATCTATTTTCAGCCATAGAAGTTAAAATGCGTTTAATTACAATGCTATTATCAGTCAATAAATATAATGGTATCAGTCCTTCATCAATCGCCTTATCTTTAATTTTATTTGTCATTTTAGGTGTTTTATAAGATTCTGCTGTGGGATAATACCATTCATCCTTTTTAGAATCATTAGTACTAAATGTAAAAGTTTTAGTATGTATTAATTCTTTGATATCATTTGAGCAGAAAGGGATTTTATCAGGCTCTTCAAATGGAAAATGAAGGTCTTGAAGACCGAAAAAATCATCTTCCCAGTTATCAGAATCATAACGAGGCATTTTCAAAAAATATCTCTTTTTTATTTTATCACTTTGCACAAGTTTAGACGCAGGATAATTGACAGGATCTTTTTTCACTTTACTAAAAATTCTATCTGAAAAAACTAATGACAAAGTCGTTATTCTTTGCTGACCATCTAATAAAAATTCTACTTTATCAAAATCATCGTTATACTCTATTTTTTTATTAAAACCTATTTCTTTGTTCGCAAAACTCTTAAAATTGTCTTTAAAAGTTATAATACTACCAATTGGTAATTGAGATAATATAGAAGTTATAAAATCTTCAATTTTCTCATCTTCTTTAATCCACACATAATCTCTTTGAAAATCTGGTAATACTAACTTTTTTTCATCTATACTGTTAAGTAATGAATCTAATTTAACTGAACTTTCTGCCATACTAATTACCTCCACAAATGTATGCACAATATTTACCCAATAATTTCAAAAATTTTTTCCCGATTGAGCTTTCACTACCTTCATCGCAAATAGTCACACATAACAAAACAACCAAGTATTCAATATTTGAATCAAACCTATTTTTATCAATTAAATCTAAATTAAAGCATATTATGTATTTTTTCAAATGAAAGTCATACTCATATGTAACACATTCTTTCAGTTTTGTCTCATATGAAACAATGATTGAATTTTCTTCATAATATAGTTCGTTCTTATGACACTGGATAGAATCTTTTTTTTCTAAAACTATACTTTCAACAAAACTAATAGGGTTTTGATCACAATCAAGATGTTCTTGATTTAATGGTGTTGCCATTTGATCTATTCCAACAAGCTCTTTCGAAATACTAGGTTTACTCATGACAAATGAATTTAAAATATCATCTAAACTTTCTTCATTATGTTGAACATTTTCATTGCCACTCGAATCATTTCTAATGCTCTTAAAAGCATTCTTCGCTTTTTTAGCTAAAGCTCTGTTTCTATTTCTCATTGCACTTAATAACTTGTCAATATCTTTTTTCAATCTAAGCCACATTGGATAGTTTGGATCATCTTCTTTAAAATCAGGCAATTTAGAATCTGAAATTTTCTTCAATTCAACATGTTGTTTATTGTTTGAAACGTGGAAAGCCTCATCTAATTCTTCTGTGAATTTAATTTCTAATTTAAACCAACGATCTTGAGGTTGGTTTGTACTATCATAGAATCCGAAGTAATTAAAGTCTATTTCTCTATTATTTCGAATTACTGTTATGCCCTTTTGAAATTCTTTTACATATCCTCCAATTTCTGTATCACCAGGCTGCTTAATTTTATCTTTATAAGCAGCATTATAATAAAATTTTTCCTTTATTATTGATGCTCTTAAAATAACCTTAGAATATTTTATCTTTCCTGTAATATCATAATAAGGAACATCATATGCCTTACAACCATTTTCAAGCATATCATTAGAAAACAATTCAAAGAGTGGTTCACCCTCTGAACATTTAATTGAGTGTCCATTAGGATCACCTAAAACATCAGTATTTTCAAGTAAAAACATAGGATCTATTGCATGAATATTATCTAAAAAACCAGATGATTCGGTTTCAGTATAAATATGTACTTCACCTGAATTTAAATAATTCCTATAAACACGGCCAAATTCATTCTTCATGCGTTTAGCTATGGTAATAGGTTTTGCCATTTTATTTTCTTTAAATTTAGACCAAACGATTAACGTACCGTGTTTCCTTGCATTCACCTTATATATTGAAGAATCACTGACATATTTTGGCAATTCCGTTTTTATTGGTGGTGCTGCTTTCTCGATATTATTTTGAACTATATATTCTGAATCAAAAGTCTCCAGATATATATCATTTTCATTAATCCAACTGTATACATCAAATTTTTTACATGCAAATAATGATGCCTGATTCATTCCTATACCGAACTTACCTATTTTTCCACCATTACCTCTACTTGAGGCTCCAAATCCCACAACGTGTTGTATTAATCCAGGAGCCATGCCCTCACCATCATCTAAAAAAGCTATTTCGCTTAAAACATTCTTACCCTTTTTAGAATCATAAGTACTTCTAAGAAAAACAATTATATTTTTTGCATTAGCATCGATAGCATTATCAATAATTTCAGAAGCAGCTTTTTCTAAACTATCATACTCTGTACTGGAAAATACCTTTATTAAATTCTTAATATCAACATAATAGACACCATCAGGATTAATAGTCTCAAAATTTTCATCTTGCATATGTTTCACCTCCAATATACCGAAAAATAATTAAATGCAAAATTTTCATCATTAAATTTATTCAAATTATCTACAACATCAATCAACAAACACTCTTCATTTCCACCCATCTTTTTGCCTCTTAATCCTCTTCCTAACATTTGACTATATAATACAATAGAGTTTGTAGGTCTTGTTATAAATACACACTTTATCCTAGGCGAATCAAACCCTGTCGTTAAAATAGCATTGTTGATTAAAATGTTGTATTCTCCATTCTCAAAGTCTTCAATATATTTTTTTCTTAAACTTTCATGTGTATCTCCAAATATACAATTATTTTTTATACCGTTTAAAGTTAATACATTAGATAATATTTTTCCCTGTTGATTAGAACAGGCAAATACTATAGTAGGCAATCCTCGAGCAGCTATTTTTTTTAGATTTTCAATGATCACTTCATTTCTATATCTATTTTCACCGATCATTTTTAATTCAGATTGTGAATAGTCACTCGCTCTTTTCTTAATAAAAACACTATTATCTATCTTACTATAATCATATTTAAGAGGAAATCTTTTAATTTTAGCCAAAACTTTTCTGTTTTGAAAATATTTTATTATTTCATCGTCTTTTTTATAAATTCCTTTATACGAAAAGCCTTCAAAATCATAATTTCTATGGTAATTACTAAATACTTCTAATTCATTGGTATTAATTGAAAAGATATTTTGGTCAAACATCAAGGCCAAATCAAGGTTGTCTCCTTCTAATAAAGAATCCTTATATTTTCTTCCAGGAGTTGCTGTCAAACCAATCAATGTTTTAGGATGATTTTCATTATATGAAATCATAAAATCATCTAATGCATAATAAGTTTCTGTGGCTAAGCATTTATGAGCTTCATCGCAAACACAAATAGACATGTTTTCTCTAAATTTTTTATACATATCAAAACCATTTTTATAATAAGATATTAATTTTTGATAACTAATAAAATAAATAGCATTATTATCATAATGTTGAGTAACATCATTAATTATAACTTTAATTTCTCTATTTCCCAAAGCATTCCAAGCATTTATAAAGGCATTTCTTGCTTGATCAAGTAATTCTTCTGTGTGTGCCAACCAGACAATATTTCCTTTATTATCATATTTTTCAAATAATGCAATTATTGTATGGACTGATGTCTTTGTTTTTCCTGTACCAGTCGGCATATGAATAATTAGTTTATTAATATGCTGCTTCTTTTTTTCAATATTATTAGAAACAAAATTAATCACTTTTTCTCTTATTAAAAATTGATAATCTAATAGTTCATAAAACCTTTTGGATAAAAGACAATTAGATTTTACCATACTATCTTTTTTATCACTAGAATATTTAATAT
>JAIDKZ010000028.1 GCA_029051735.1 Anaeroplasmataceae bacterium
AAAGAAAAATTTCCTACAAAAAAGGCACGTTAAACAGATATTACTGGAGAAATATATATTTTTATGTATAGTACGACTTCAGATTTTAATGGAAGAGGATTTACTCGTATAAGTAAAATAACTTATGAAAAAACCAATGAAACATTAATCCTTTATTAATCCTTTATAAATCTAAAAATTAGGAAAGTAAAGTTATGAAACATAAAATAAATCACAAATTATTTAGTTTATAATTATTTATATTAGGGATATCTTTTTGTAGTATTTCAACTTCAGCTAATTCAAAGTTTGATGATAATCGCAATTTTAGTTCATTCAAAATGAATGAAATGACATTAAATCAGTAACTTTAAATTTATATTTAGATGTTGTACTTTATGGCAATGAGGTTGAAGAAGATTCTCATTGCCAAGATTATATTCAATTGGATTTTGAGGAAAGAGTATTTTCATTATCAGAATTGGCGTATTTATTTTTTTAGTATTAATTCTTCAAGCCAAGTAAAAGATGCTCCTTATGAATATTTAGGATTTAATATAATCATGACAAACATGGTGAAAGGTTCTATTGAAATAGTTATTAAGTTTAATGGAAATAATGATTCTATGAGTTTTAAATTGATAGTAACACCATCTAATTATAATGTCTTAGTTTCCAATATATATGGATATCAATCTAATGAATTATACTTTTTAAGTCGTGCTTTAGATGAGGACATAGAGATATTATGACTATACACTAAGGAAGAATCAGATTTCTAAAGAAGAATATGAAAAAAATTCATTATAAAAATCTAGTCTTGCAGAAGAAAATCAGATGTCAGCAATGGATGAAACGTAATAAAGAACTTTCTATGATTTCTTACTCTCTTATCCTGATATCAGAATAAAGACCTCCCTCCTAATCCCTCAATTAGGAGATTACTACCATAATGAGAATTGACTCTTCACAGGAGACAATGGAATGATTATCAGACCATGCATCTTCCTAAACTGACTGATAATAGTCTTAAAAAAGATTTACCATTCACAGTCTAAGACACATCAATATCACCTTGCAAATTACAACGGGTGTACCTTTAGTAATTGTATCAGGTCAAGCAGTACATTCTAGGACCTCAACCACTACAGATATCTATTCTCACTTCATTCAATCCTCAGATAATGTAGCTGAAAGCACATTAGACAATCAATTCCAAGCAGAGCCTAAAGAAGCAGTGAATAAAGAACTAGAAGAGTTTAAAAAAATCAAACAAGAAATGAAACAATTTGGCTTTGAAACAATTAAGGACTGCATGGAGTTCCTAGAGTTCAAACAATCAAGATCAAAACTATAGCAATAAAAAAGGAGAACTCACACTCTCCTTTCAGTCTTTATTTATCTATTTGTATTACTTTCTTTTTTCCATTTCAACCAATCTTTGTCTAAAACAGTAGTATGGGGTTGCGTTAGAATGGTTTCACATGGGAAATCTTTACAAGCACCACAAGCTGAAACACCTTTATCTAAAACACAATCTCGAGTAAAACAATCCCCTTTTTCGTGTTCTCCTAAACATCCTTTACATCCATCTTTCAAATATGTAGGACAACTCCCACAATAAAAACCGCATTTTCCTAATAACTTCTCATCCATAATGTACTCCTAAAATTATAAATAAAAGGAGAAAAACTCTCCTTTTAATCTTCAAAGATGGCAGGGGTAGTAGGATTCGAACCCACACTAAAGGTTTTGGAGACCCGCGTGCTACCATTGACACCATACCCCTAAATACGATTATGAGTATAGCATATTATTAAAAAATTTGCAATTGTTTTCTTTAATTTATAGAATAAATGGTAAAAAATGGTACTATAATAATTTTAGTTGATATTGTTTTTTTGAAAACATTTTTATATTGGATTCTAGACAAAAATCGCCTTATTTTGTTGCTTTAATTTATTATTTTTTGATATAATAAGAATGTAGTCATTGCTAGGAGGTAGTTGTATGATTGAATTTTTAATTTCATGGGGACCTACTTTTTTGTTTTTATTTATAGTTTTCAATGGGTTTATATGGGGATTAATAAGAGGTTTTAGAAAAACTACAATTTTATTTATTCATATGCTCGTTATAGGAATCATTTGTTTGATTTTCTTTTTGACTTTTTTAAATGGTAAAAATTTTGATACTCAAATCACCTCAATAGCAAATTCAACTTTACATATTTTTGGTAAGGATTTGGTTGAAGTACTAGATATAGATGAAGCCACTTTAGCTAGTGGTAAGGCAATTCTTGGCATTGAAGGAAATCCCACTTTGAAAGAGATGTTAGCTATTTTTCTTGCAAGTCAGTCTTCTAGTGATACAATTACTTACTATTTGATTTTAGAAGATGCTCCTTATATATTTGCAATTGTAGAAATGATAGTAAGAATTCTTGTTGCATTTGGTATATTTATAATATATTTCTTATTAATTTTCTTATTTTATTTAATTTATTTAATATTTTATCCTGTGCGAAGAAAAGTTAAAGCATGTGAAAAAGAATTTCAAAAAGGTGAAAGATCTACTCCTTACAAAAAAAGAAGACTTCTTGGTGGCTGTGTAGGAATAGTTCGTTCTTTAGTTATGGGGGTCATTTGTTTTTCATTTTTTGGTGCTTTATTATTTGTAATTACAGGTAATCAAGAAATGAAAAATCGTTATGAAATAAAAAAAGATGGAATTGAAATCACATTTAATAG
>JAIDKZ010000029.1 GCA_029051735.1 Anaeroplasmataceae bacterium
TATTTATCCCTTCTATAAACTCATCATATGTCATTTTATTTACTCCTTTATGTTGAATTTAAACATTTTGTTAAAATCATTGTAGCATTCATTGCAAATCCAATGATAGTTATCTAAAATACAATAATGCTTTTTATCTTGGCTTTCTTCTACTTTATCCCAACAAAAACTGCAATGTTCATGAAACATTTCAGGATTATCTAATTCGTTTATATATTCAAAAGGTATCATTTCTTTTAATTTAGCAAATAATAAATATCTTTCTTGACCTGTAAGTCTCCAATCATCAGATTTTACTATATTATAAATTATTTCAATAAACTTAAGAATAAGTGTATCTTTATCAACTTTTGTAACATCACCTAAAGATGACATTGGATATATTTTATTATCAAATATAATATCTTGCCTATCAGTAATTATCTTAATCAGAACAAACAAATTTAATAATAGAATTACCAAAATGCTTATAATCCTTTTTATATAAGACCAATGGATAGCCACTACCAGCTATAATCTCATTAATTCGTGATATCATTACTTGCTCATTTTCCTTTCTTTTGAATAAACACATAATAACCATCAATCCTTTACATAATTATATCATAAAAGCATAATTTATACTATCAGTATGTAAATCGTTAAAAAGTTAAAACTTCAAACGTATCCGCTTATTAATTTTGATTTGAAAAACAGTGCCTTTTTTAAAAAAAAGCCCGCACAAGGCAAATAAAAAACTTAAGGGTGGAACTTGGACTCCTATAAAAAGAAAAAATCTTGATACTTTTTATTGTATCAAGATTAGTAATCTTAAATGGTGGAGCCGGGGAGAATCGAACTCCCGTACGCAGCAACATCCACTATACTTTCTACACGTTTAGTTTATTTAAAAATTTCATTAGTTCTAAGAAAATAAACAATCCAAAAACTAACTACGCTCTATTTAAATTCGTAATTCTAATTAGAGTAGCATTAAAATTATATATCCTATATGAATTGAAACTTTATCTTAATTGCTATAGGAAACAAATAAGAAAAGCCGCTTGAGTTAAATTAGCAAGCGTATGCAGCGCTCATATTGTTAGAGCGTGCAAATAAATGTGAATTGTTTGCGGTTATTTAAACCTCGACGTTGATAAAGCAGACTACTGCTACGTGCTTATATAGCTTTTATTACTACGGCGAATCCAAAAACGACCCCATATGATACAAGAACTAATATTTTCTTGCATCTTTTAAAGCTTTTTCTATATTTCTTTTGCTGTCCTTTTCCTTTAGAGCTTCTCTTTTATCGCTGAGTTTTTTACCTCGACAAAGAGCAATTTCAATTTTTAGTAAAGAGCCTTCAAAATACGCTTTTAATGCAACAATAGCTAATCCTTCTAATTTTACCTTTGTTGCAAGTTTTATTGCCTCATGCTTATGTAATAAAAGTTCTCTAGTCCTAACCTCATCATGATTAAATATATTACCATTTTCATATTTTGCAATATGCATGTTCACAAGATAAGGCTTGTTATTTTTTATTAAAACATAAGAATCATTGATATTGCATTTCCCTGCTCTAACTGATTTTATTTCAGTCCCAGTTAATTTGATTCCTGCCTCATAACGATCTAAAATAAAGTACTCAAAACTAGCTTTTTTATTTGAACAAACGATTTTCATCTCTTTGTCCTCCTACCTTATTATAATCATTTTCAAACATAAAATCAACACGTCTTGATTGCTTGTTTGCTCTCACAACGATAATTTTGACTTCTTGTCCTAGTTTATATTGACGATTCCCAACTATATAGCTATTGCGTTCTTCATTATAAGAAATAAAACCTTTCATGGAATCTGTTGAAATTAAACCCTCTACACCATTAGGTAATGTAACAAAGATACCAAAAGAAGTCATTGATGTAATATAACCAATGAATGCCTCATCAATATGAGAATTCATATACCATGCAAAAAGCATATCATTGACACTTCTTTCACATTCAATTGCATTTCGCTCACTTTTTGAATTTTTTAAAGCAACTTCTCCTAATATCTGTTGGAAATGATGCATATCCTTCTCTAAATCATTTGGATGTAGGAATAGTTTTTTTATCATTCTATGAACAATTAAATCTGGATAACGTCGTATTGGGGAAGTAAAATGACAGTAATATTTCATAGCTAATCCATAATGCCCTAAACATTCTTTAGAATATTTTGCTTTCATCATACTTCGTAGCATAAAGTTATTAATGATTGGCCAAATCGTAGAATCATACTCTTTTTCTAAAACCTTTTGTATTGTCTTAGGAGAAATCGTGGATTTTGGTATATCAATATCAATTCCCATGGATTGAATTTGGGAAAAAGCATTCAATAACTTTTCTTGATCAGGTTGCTCATGAACTCTATACATGCATGGCAAATGCATAATACACATGTTATATGCTACAGTCTCATTTGCCATTAACATGAAATCTTCAATCATTTTTTCTGCTTCATCTCGTTTTATCTCAACAATTTCTTTTGGAGAAGAATCTTCGTTCAATATGAATTTATACTCTTTGGTTTCAAATTCCAATGCTCCTTTTTTATGGCGAATGTTTCTTAATATTAAAGATAATTTATGCATTTGTATGATAGATTCATAAATGTCTTCATATTGTGTTATTATTTCTTTATTACCATGTAGCATCTCATTTACCTTGTGGTATGTCATCCTATGTTTTGATTTTATAAATCCCTCACATATTTCATAATCTAATAATTTTCCTGTTGGGCTAATTTTCATAATGCATGCTAAAACTAATCGAATCACATTTTCATTTAAAGAACATATTCCATTAGATAGCTTATGCGGAATCATAGGAATTACACGATCTGCTAAATATACGGATGTACCACGTTTTAAAGCTTCTTCATCTAAGGCCATTCCCTCTTTTACATAATGTGAAACATCAGCAATATAAACACCTAATTGATAGTTTCCTAAAGCGTCTAATTCTATGCTTACAGCATCATCAAAATCTTTAGAATCATCTCCATCAATTGTAAAAATATTTAAATTTGTAAAATCTCTTCTGCCCTTTAATTCTTCTTCCTTAACTTCATCATTTATGAAATTAATTTCTTTTGCTACTTCTAAAGTAAAATCTAAAGAAAAACCATATTCTAAGGCAATTTGTGTAATATCTATACCTGGATCATCTGGATGTCCAAGAACTTCTAAAATAGAGGCTTCTACTGCAGTACCTATATAAGAGACACTAGCATATACAATCATACCATTTGTGATATTAGGTAAATCTCGTTTCACTATCGCAGTAACTTTAAAACGAGAACTAGTTGAATGAATATAAGCTTTTATTTTCCCCTTTTTAACTCTTTGTTCATATCGACCAATAATAAAATGATTCTTGCGTTCTAGTACACGTATGATACGTGCATTTAATAATCTATAGGAAGCATCATAAGGATAAAACTCCACAATGTCTCCAGAATATAGATTATACATATCTTCTTCAGGTACATAGTAATCATTTTCTTCATTTTCTACACGAATAAATCCATAATCACTATTTTTTCGGTCTATGACACCTGTTTTTATGATTCCAAAAGTATTTTTGCCATCTTGAAAAACAAAATGCTCAGATATCATTTCTTCTAAAATGGGAAGCAATTGTTTTTTGGATATTTTTAAAGCACTAGCAAGTGGGCCTAAATATGTAATTCCCATATTCAATTTCTCTATAATTTGCTCTTTTATCATATCCTCACCTCCTCTATTTTGGAAAAGAAAAAAGAGATTTCTATTGAAATCCCTAATTAGTGTAATGCAACTGATGTAATAACTGCTGCAATAAATAATACAGCTAATACTAATGTTGTACGTTGAAGTATAAGTTCAACACCACGAGTTTTTTGATTTTTGAATAATTCTGACTTACTTCCATTAAAAGCATCATTGATATCATCCTTTGAATTCTGCATCATAACAACGATAATTAAAAATAATGAAAGTACTAAAACTATATAATCAATCCAAATCATAGGTCATATCTCCTTAAAAGATTTCAAAATATTACTTGTTTATTATACCATTTAGGAAATTGATTTGCAACTATATTTTGGTTTTTTTTACTTGATATTATTCAATGAACAAAATAAACTTGAAATTATTTCATTTTTCTTTTTATTTCTGCCTGTGCAGCAGCTAATTTTGCAATAGGAACACGATATGGTGAACAAGAAACATAGTCTAGTCCTAATCCATTAACAAATTCAATACTAGAAGGTTCTCCTCCATGCTCCCCACAAATTCCCATATGAATATTTTTTCTAACTTTTTTTCCAGCGCTTGCAGCCATAGAAATGAGTTTTCCAACACCATGCTGATCTAATTTTGCAAAAGGGTCATTTTCATAAATAGAATTTTCATAATATGCATTTAAAAATTTAGAAGCATCATCTCTTGAAAGACCAAATGTCATTTGTGTTAAATCGTTTGTACCAAAGGAGAAAAATTCAGCTTCTTTTGCAATTTCATCTGCTAGGACAGCAGCTCTTGGAGTTTCAATCATTGTACCAATAGAATAAACTAATCGCTCTCCATAAGTATTAAACATATTTTCAATTTCTTCTATTAAAATGTTTTTAATAAAATTTAATTCTTTTGCATCATCAATCAAAGGTACCATGATTTCAGATTGAATTGGAATCCTTAGTTCTTTAGATGCTGTGAATGCAGCACGTATAATTGCCCTTGCTTGCATTCTAGCAATATCAGGGAATGTTACACATAATCGGCATCCACGATGTCCCATCATAGGATTAAATTCAGAAAGTTGATCACATTGTTGTTCAATTTCTTCTACATCACGATTCATTTGCTCTGCAAGTAAAACCAATTCTTCGCCCTTAGGTAAAAATTCATGAAGAGGTGGATCAAGTAAACGAATTGTAACAGGCAATTCTTTCATAATTTTATATAATCCTTTATAGTCCTCAAATTGGAATTCCTCTAGTTTCTTTAAAGCTTTTTTTCTTTCTGTATCATTTCTAGCAAGAATCATTTTTCTTATTTCCAAAATACGATTTTTACTAAAGAACATATGCTCACTACGGCATAAGCCAATTCCTTCTGCCCCAAAATCTTTTGCAGTTTGTGCATCTGAAATGGTATCTGCATTGGTCCGAACAGAAAGTCGTTTATATGAATCAGTCCAAGCAAGAACACGCTTTAAATTTCCATCAATTGTTGCAGGAGTAGTCTTGATTTGTCCAAGATAAATATATCCTGTAGATCCATTTAAAGAAATATAATCTCCTTCATGAATCTCAATTGAGCCAAAATACATGACTTTATTTTCTTCATCAATTTCACAAAGAGAACATCCACTCACACATGCTTTTCCCATTCCTCTAGCTACTACAGCCGCATGAGAAGTCATTCCACCATGACAAGTCAAAGTTCCTTCTGCAATATGCATTCCTTCAATATCTTCAGGAGATGTTTCAGAACGAACTAAAATCACCTTTTCTTTTCTATTAGCAACAGCTTCTTTTGCATCCTGAGCAGTAAAATATACTTTTCCACAGGCCGCACCTGGAGATGCAGGCAAGCCCTTACCTATTGCCTTACTTTTTTCTAAAGCTTCCTCATCAAATTTTGAATGAAGAACCTGATCTAGTGATTTTGCCTCAATTCGAAGTAAGGCTTCTTCTTTTGTAATCATTCCCTCATCTACCATCTGACAAGCTATTTCTATAGCTGCTTGTGCGGTTCTTTTTCCAGTTCTAGTTTGCAAGAAATATAATTTTCCATTTTCTATAGTAAATTCAACATCCTGAACATCATGATAATGATTCTCTAAAATTTGAGCAATTCTTTGAAATTCTTCATAGCATGCAGGCAAATCTTCCTTTAATTTTGATATATGATTAGGATTTCTTATTCCTGCAACAACATCTTCTCCTTGTGCATTAATTAAATATTCTCCATAAAGTTCCTTTGCACCAGTGGATGGATTTCTAGTAAAAGCTACACCAGTTCCAGATGTTTCTCCCATATTTCCAAATACCATAGATTGAATATTTACTGCCGTTCCCCAATCAGATGGAATATCATTTAGATGACGATAATAGATTGCTCTATCATTATTCCAAGATTTAAATACAGCTTCAATTGCTAATACCAATTGCTCTTTTGGGTCTTGAGGGAATTCTTTACCAATATTATCCAAATAAAATTTTTTATATGTTGCTACAACTTCCTTTAAATCTTCTACTTCTAACTCATAGTCATAAGTATATCCCTTAGATTTTTTCATTTTAGATAAAACTGTTTCAAATTTTGATTTATCTAGCCCCATTACAACATCAGAAAACATTTGAATAAATCTTCGGTAAGAATCATATGCAAATCTTTCATTATTGCTTTGTTTAGAAAGTCCTAACACAGAGTCATCATTTAATCCGAGATTTAGAATCGTGTCCATCATTCCAGGCATAGACGCTCTAGCTCCACTTCGAACGGATACAAGTAAAGGATTTGTAATATCTCCAAATTTTTTATTTTGAGACTTTTCAACAATAGATAAAGCTTTATATGTTTGATCCAAAATTTCTCCTCTAATTTTATTATGATAAGAAAAATAATCCATACAAGCCTCTGTTGTGATTGTAAATCCTTGTGGGATAGGCAAACCCAAGTTTGTCATTTCTGCCAAATTGGCTCCCTTGCCTCCCAAAAGTTCTCTCATGGAAGCATTTCCCTCTTTAAATAAATAAACCCATTTTTTCATAAAAATATAACTCCTAATTAACACAAAAATACAATTCAAAATTATACTACAACCGCTTACATTTCGCAATACATTTTAAAAAAAACATCTAAATTTAACTTTATTTTTGTAAAGGAGATTATAAAAAGTCGAATTTCTGTTAAAATTCGACTTTCACTGTATCTTACTTTATTACTTTTAAAATCAATTTAGAATCCACTGGATTTTTAGAATAAGAATATGCTTTTTGTAATTCCATTATTTCTTCTTTAATATCCTCTTTATTTGAGTAAATATAAGCAATAGTTTCGTTTTCTAAAACCAAATCATTGACCTTTTTATTTAAGACAATACCTACTGCATGATCAATATTCTCTCCGATTTTACTTCTTCCAGCTCCAAGCATCATTGCAACATTACCAATTGCTAGAGCATCAATGTGACTCACATATCCTTTACTTGTTGCTTCCACACTAAACTTATATTTAGCGTTAGGAAATTTTTCAGGATGATAAATATAAGAATCATCTCCTTTTTGTGCCTTAACTAATTTAGCAAGTGTATCTAGACCTTCTTTATTGTTGATTTGTTGAATTAATAATTTTCTTGCCTCTTCTAATGATTTTACTAATTTAGAAGCCACTACCAAATGAGAAGCTACTTCTAAACATAATTCAGTAAAATCTTTTGGACCATTTCCTTTTAAAGTTTCTATTGCTTCTATCACTTCTAGTGAATTTCCAACGGCTAGTCCTAATGGTTCATCCATATTTGTCAAGATTGCAGTCATATCCTTTCCACAAGCTTTCCCTATTTGAACCATGAGTTCTGCTAATGTAGTAGCTTTTTCTACAGTTTTCATAAATGCACCACTACCTACTTTTACATCTAGGCAAATCGCATCAGCACCACTTGCAAGTTTTTTACTCATAATGGATGAAGCAATTAAAGGTATTGATTCTACTGTTCCTGTAACATCTCTTAAGGCATATAATTTTTTATCTGCAGGAGCAAGTTCCCCAGTTTGTCCAACTAAAGCAATTCCTATTTCATTGACTTGAGAAATGAAATCTTCTTCGCTAATATTAATGTCATATCCTGGAATTGCCTCTAGCTTATCTAGTGTGCCTCCTGTATGACCAAGTCCACGACCACTCATTTTTGCAAATTTAATTCCTAGGGAAGCAACAAGTGGACCTACAACTAAAGATGTTTTGTCACCAACTCCGCCAGTTGAATGCTTATCTACTTTAATTCCATTAATTTTGCTTAAATCTAAAACATCACCACTATGAAGAATTGCTTCTGTAAGATAAGTTGCCTCTTGTTCTGTCATGCCCTTAAAGTATATAGCCATCGTTAATGCTGATGCTTGATAATTGTCAATAGTGCCATCTGTAAATCCCTGAATAAAAAAATCAATCTCTTCTTTAGATAGTTCAAAACCATCTCTTTTTTTGATAATAATATCTACTGCTCTCATTTTCTTACCTCTAATCTATTGTATATTCCTATAACAGTAAAACTGTTTTTTCTGTCTTTTTCTAGTCTATCTTTCAATGCTTTTAAAATATGAAGTGAATTTGGTTCTAATAAGAACTCAACATAAAATATGTAATTCCCCATGATATCTCTTCTAGGACGAGATAAAATGGAACTTAAATTTAAATTACTTTTCTTAAATGCTTCCAAAATATCAAATAATACTCCAGGAGAATCTTGAATTGGAGTAATGATAGCTGAACAGCAAGATGGAAAAGAAACATTTTCATAGGTTTGATCTTTTGTTAAACGAACAAATCTTGTCTGATCTAATTTTGAATCAGCAACATTATCTAAATGATATAAAAAACAACTTGTATCTATATGGATAGGAATGATTGCTCCAATATCTTCTCTTTTCTCATTCTTTATCTTTTCATAACTTTCCATATTGGATTGTAAAACAATAGGAGTAAGATTGTGTTTTGTAATGAAATTTAAGCATTGTCCATATGCTTTAAACTGTACATATACTTCTTTTACTTTACTCAAATCTGTTGTATTTGCAACAAAAGAAAAGTTTACATCCAATTGGACTTGTTCTCTAATAAATAATTGATTTTGGATAATGGAATCTAATCCTTCCATCACAAAGCCATCTAATGTATTTTCAAATGGAATCAATCCATCAGTTTTTATATCTACTGAAGTACATACTTTCAGTATTGTTGGATATAGCTTTACATCATATTTTTTTTCTAATGATTGAATAGCCCTTGTGGAATATGTTCCATTTGGACCTAATACTGCTAATTGTTTCATACTTCTACTCTCTCATATAAAGGAATCATTCGTCTTTCATGTTCTCTTGAAAAAAGATAAACGCTCTTTGATTTTTCTCTTTTTATTATATTTGTGCTTCCTGTCAAAAGGATTGCTGTATCATCCTCCAAAGCATATCCATCATATGGATAATTCCAAATCTCATCATTATAACAAATTAATCCATCATGGTCATAATGAGGACAAATCGTGATATCTAAAAATCCTAATCCCTCAACCATTTTATAATTATAATAATGATTTCTATCCTTATAAGTAAATTGATCTCCCATCCCAAATTTACAAAATAGAATTGCTCCAGCAGAAATTCCTGCATAAAGTTTATCAGTAGATTTATACTGATTCATCA
>JAIDKZ010000003.1 GCA_029051735.1 Anaeroplasmataceae bacterium
TCCGTCTCCTGGGCTCGGATATGTGTATTATATACATGTATAATATTCAATATTAGCTTTACTTCTACTTGCATTTTTTATTTTAATAGTTTGAAAAAGTTGTAAAGATAAACTTATAAGAATTATAATTATGATTGATGTTCCTACTACATAATTTAAAATTTCTTTAATTAAAGTATTCTCATATCCCATAACAAGCATACACAAGAAAATAGGAACTAATAATAATAAAACATAAGAAATAATAGAATA
Organism: Anaeroplasmataceae bacterium; assembly: GCA_029051735.1. Classification (GTDB taxonomy): domain Bacteria; phylum Bacillota_I; class Bacilli_A; order Acholeplasmatales; family Anaeroplasmataceae; genus Pelethenecus. The sequence goes on from JAIDKZ010000003.1 coordinate 253, forward strand.
CTTTTTATAAGTCCAAACCAAATTTAAACTTTTTTCATCATGAAACATAATTTGTTCGTTTTTAGAATTATTTAATTTAAGGAAAGATATATGCAGTATAGATGATAATTCTTGTATCTTATTATCATCTGGAAGTGTAATTCCAGATTCCCAACTTTTGACATCCTCTACATTACATTTAATTTTTTTTAGCAAACTCTTCAATCGTTAATTTTTTTTCGCCTAAGTTTTAATAACATTTTACTAAAAAACATATTGCATATCCTCCTTTTTATTTTATTATAACAAATAATTCATCTTTCTTCTGTCAGTCCTTGTCGAAGAAAAGATAATTATAAAAAAAGTATTTCGCTGAAATACTTTTTTATTGTTCTTATTTAATAACTTATGAGGCTTTTACTGCAAATTTATTTACAATAGTAAACTAATTTTGTTCTAACTTATTTAGATTTTTTTATAGAGAAGCCAAACTTACCTTTGTTTTCACCTAAAGTGTAATATTGTCCATGAGAATATGCAATTGGGTTTGCCCATTCTAAATGAAATCTATTGTCCTTATCCATATATTCTTCTTCTACTGTAACTCCTAAAACCTCAGCTAAAAACATATCATGAGATCCTAAAGGAATTATCTCTTTTACTTTACATTCAATATTTACAGGTGATTCTTTAATACTTGGAGCTTTCACATACTTAGATGGAATTGGAGTAAGATTCAATTTTTCAAATTTTTCAATATCTTTTCCTGAGGTAACACCACAAAAATCTGTTTCAAAAGTTAAATTTTCTGTAGTTAAGTTTATTACAAATTCTTTTGTTTCTTTTAATAAGGCATAAGAAAAGCGCTCTTTACGAATAGATATATAAACCATGGGTGGGTTTGTACAACACGTTCCTGTCCATGCCACTGTGATAATATTTGGATTTCCATCTCCATCAGTTAAACTTACCATAACCGCTGGCAAAGGATACAACATATTTCCTGCCTTCCAATATTGCTTTGCCATCATATTCCTCCTTAATTCTTTTGATATTGTTCTTTTATTTCTTCTATTTCTAAGAGTCTTGTAATCGCTTGATCAAGTTTTTCTTCTAATTCTGTTTTTTCTTTCTCAAGGTCCATTAGTTTTTTATAATCTGTAGTAGTAACAACTAAATTTTTGGCAACTGCTTCTAATTGTATCTCATAATTTTTTATATCTTCATTCAGCTTTTCATATTCATTTCTTAAAGATGCTGGAAATTTATTTCCCTTTGGTTTGGTTCCTTTTAGATTGGAAACAGAAGTTGTTTGATTTTGATTTTTCTCTAAAAATTCACTGAAAGAACAAAGATAAGAAAGAATCTTTTTATCTTGATATACTAACAATTGATTTACAATCTTATCAAGAAAATATCGGTCATGACTGACAACTAATACAGGTCCTTTAAAGTTGTCTATATAATCTTCTAAAATTTCTATTGTGTAAATATCTAAATCATTTGTAGGCTCATCCAAAATTAAAATATTTGGATTTTTCATTAAAACACGTACCAATTGTAATCTTCTTTTTTCTCCTCCTGAAAGCATTTTAACTTTAGAATACTGCAAGGTTGAATCAAATAAAAACCGTTCTAAAAGTTCACTAGCTGATATAGTTCCATCTAAAGTTTCTATAATGGATTGTTCTTCCTTAATATAATCAATGACTCTAATTTCAGGATCAATTAAATCTATTTCTTGAGAAAAATATCCAATCCGTAAAGTTTCTCCTAAAATAAGTTCTCCACTAGACAAAGACTCTTCTCCCATAATAATTTTAAATAAAGTTGTTTTTCCTGCCCCATTATCTCCTACAACACCAATAATATCAGAACGATTTAAAGTAAAATTAAAATTTTCAAATAGCACATGTTCTTGATACGATTTACATCCATTTTTAATTTCAATTAGTTTTTTTCCTAAATATGTGTTTTTAGAAGAAAATGCCATTTCCTTTCGC
>JAIDKZ010000030.1 GCA_029051735.1 Anaeroplasmataceae bacterium
ATTTAAATATGGAATAAGGAAACTCCTTATTCCATACCAAATCTTCTTTTTGTATATGCACAGATTGCTTCAACCGCTGTTTCAATTCCATTTTTAGAATTAATACATAAATCGTAAGAATCTGGCTTTCCCCACTCTTTATCTGTATAGAAATTATAGTATGAACGACGTTTCTTGTTTTTCTTAGAAATTATACTTTGAGCTTTATTTGGATTAATTTTATAATATTGCACTGCACGATTTATTTTATCTTCCATTGGAGCACATATAAACACTTTTACAACATTCGTATTGTCCTTCAACACATAATCTGCACAGCGTCCAACAATTACACAGGATTCACTTGCTGCAATCTTTTTTATGGTTTCAAATTGAGCTAAAAAAACTTTTTGTCCTATAGACATATCCATGCCATATAATCCTTGTGCATAAGAAAATGCACTTTCTTTAGTTTCATCATAGTTTTCTAAACAATTCTTAGAAATCCCTGTTAAGTCAGAAGCTTTAGTTAACAATTCTGAATCATAAAATGCAATTCCCAATTTTTCAGCAACCAACCGACCAATGAATCTTCCACCACTACCATACTCTCTACTAATTGTAATAATATAGTTCATAAAAAGACCTCCTATTTCTTTTATAGTTTCCCTATTTATATTATAGCATTAGAAATTAAAAAATGTAAGTGTTTTCATATTTTTTTTGCATTTTACTTTTTAGAAAAATAAAAAAAAGTGTTGACTTAGTATAAAAGTATGCTATAATTAAAAAGCAATGTTTATATGGCCTGTTGGTGAAACGGTTAACACACATGCCTTTCACGCATGCATTTATGGGTTCGAACCCCGTACAGGTCACCATTAAAAAAATCAACTATGCTTAAAAGCATAGTTTTTTTTATTTATATAAATAGTAATATTAGAATAATGGTTGCTATACCTGCTGCACCAAACATCATAATCATTGAAATTAAATTTACTTTTTTTCTATGATATGCATCTAAAAAATAAGAATAATCTTTATAAAACTTAAGTTCACTTAAATAATTCTTGGCCATTTTAAAGCTACTATAATAAATTAAATCCTCTAAGTAATCAATACATTTATTTTCATAGGTTTTACTATCCTTCCAATTGATAGATGAAAAAGCTTTTAATGCTTCAATATATTTCTTTTCTTCAAAAAATTTGAGTGCTTCAACATACTGTTCTTCCATAAAACCAACCTTTTACAATAAGTTCATAATTAAAATTATAAAATATCCCAAAACCATAGAATAGATGAGCAATATCAACATAATTAAAAATGCTTTTACTCTACTATCCTTATATTTTAACAAATAAATGATTCCTAATCCTGAATTTACACATAATCCAGTTACTAATGATCCAAAAGAAAGACCATTTGCTAAAAACAACTCACTTAAAACTACACTTGAGGCACAATTTGGAACTAACCCTACTAATCCTGCAAATATAGGACCTAAATATTGATTTGTTTTTAAAAAAGAAATAATCTGATTTTCACCAATAAAAAATAATATAACACCAAATAGAAAAGTAATCACAAAGACATAGCAAAAAATTTTAAAAGAATGTATAAAAGGATGAAGGAAATGATTATGAATTTTCCCTTCATCATGAGAATCTATTTCATGATAACAGCATCCCACATGAACTTCTTCTTCTATTTCTTTTATTGTATGTTTTTTAATGCAAAAATCAAGCAAATACCCTAATATAAATCCAAAAATAAACTTGATTATGATTAAAGGAAGAATAAATTTCAACTTCTCAACATCTGAAAAAAGTATAGGTAATGCTTCATCTGAACAAGCAAAAAATACAGCAACCAAAGTTCCAATTGTAATATGCTCCTTCCGATATAAATCAGCAGCAACAATTGAAATACCACATTGAGGAATCAATCCTGCACTAGCACCAAGCAATGGACTAATTTTTTTATGACGTTGAAATAGAGCAGATACTTTGGCCTCAATGAATGATAAAATAAAATTGATGATAAACGCAATACCAAACACTTTTAGACTATCTAAAAGGCTATCTAAAAAAATATCTAACATCCCCTTACCTCTCTTTCATAAAAACTTAAAAGATGTGAATCTATGCTTTCTAATAATTCTATTTAATTATACTAATTTTCATAATAAATTCAAGAAGAAATACATAGAATTTCATAGGTGATGCTGATGAAAAAATATTATTTTCTCTATAATTGTATCCTTTTTTCTATCATTAGTATTGGGCTCATTATGATTTATTCAGCATCAAGCGTTTGGGCTGAATATAAAACTGGTAATCCTTATTATTATTTACTGAGACAAGGGCTTTTCTTTGGAGTTGGACTGGTTTGCTATTTAATTGCATCTAAAATTCCATATAATTTTTGGTTTAAGCATGCAAATAAAATATTTATAGCTTGCTTAATCATGCTAATCCTAGTATTAATTCCTGGGATAGGTATTGTCCGTGGTGGTGCAAGATCCTGGATAGGAATTGGTGACTTTTCTATTCAACCGGCAGAATTTATGAAGCTTGCATTAATTATTTTTACAGCAAAATTTTTAACCAAAAATGAAGGTGTACTTAAAAAAAATTTATATTTTTATTTGTATATGCTTTTTGCTGGTTTGATTTTTGGTCTTATTCTTCTTCAGCCTGATTTTGGTAGTGGTCTGATTATGGTTGCAAGCATTGTCCTACTTTTATTTATAGGCGAATTTAAAATGATAAATATTATCATTGGAGTTTTTGCTGCTATAATAGGCCTTACACTTATGATAGCAACTGCACCTTATCGTTTAGAGCGTATCATCTCATTCATCAATCCTTGGAATGATCCGCTTGGAAGCGGATTTCAAATTATACAATCCTTATATGCTATATCCCCCGCTTCTCTTTTTGGATATGGACTTTTTAAATCAAAACAAAAATATTTTTATTTACCAGAGCCAGGAAATGATTTTATTTTTGCAATTATCGTTGAAGAATTAGGAATTATTGGAGGAATAATTTTAATTCTACTTTTTGCAAGTTTACTTTATATTTGCTTTAAACTCTCTAAATCTGTAAAAGATAAGTTTTCTGCATATATGGTATTTGGGTTTGCCTCTTTACTAATGCTTCAGGTATTTATCAATATTGCTGTAGTTATAGGTCTAATACCTGTAACTGGAGTAACCTTACCTTTTGTATCTTATGGAGGATCTAGTCTTGTTATATCTATGTTTATGATGGGTATTATCTTCAATGTTTTAAAAACAGCTGAGAAAGATTTATCATTTGAATATAATAAAAAAAGACCGAAAAAATCGGTCACACTGAATTAATCTATAAGCATTTTTTCATCTATATATTCTTTCATAGATAAATCTAGAAAACATTCCTTCATTGCATCATTAGTTTTAAATAAAGCACGAACAAATAGTTCTGCTACCATTAAAGCTCCCTCATAACGCAAATGAGAATGATCATCCTTTGCTTCTGGATATGAATCATAAGTTCCAGCAGGAAATATCATATGATACTTTTTAGTAGCTTCCTCACCTAACCGATTATATAAGTCAATGGTTAACTGATTTAAATCAATACATGTATAATTGTTCTCATTGGCAAAATCTAACATTGCCTGTGGATAATCCATATGAGAATTCACACAAATACCATGTTCAAATTTATGACGAGTTATAGATGTTGCAAAAACAATATGAGCACCTCTTTTAATAACTTCATCAGCAAAATATTTCAAGTTTTCTTGATATTCTTCATATGGTTTGGTATATCTAGTAGGATCTAAAATTTTTTCATCATTATGCCCAAATTGACAAATCACATAATCTCCTTTTTGCAATCTTTTTAAGATTACATTAAATCTACCCTCAGCTATAAAACTTTTTGTGCTTCTTCCATTTTCTGCATGATCTTCTATCAAGCAATTATTTTTTGCATATAAATGTAATACTTGTCCCCACCCAACTTGTGGATACTGAAATATATTATTATATTTCATTGTGGAGTCCCCCATCATATATATTTTCATATTTATACCTCCAAGAAACTAAAAAGGGCATAAAGCCCTTTTTTTACTTATATTTTTTACGTGCCTCTTGACGTTTTTGCTTGCGCACATCACTAGGTTTTAAATAATATTGACGTTTTTTCGCCTCTTGAAGGTTACCAGATCTAGAAACATCGCGTTTAAATCTGCGTAAAGCATCTTCGATACTTTCTTTTTCACGTACAACAGTTTTTGGCATGACTAAGCCTCCTTCCAAGGACGAATTCCTATACTATTTTACACTATCTAAATACAATTGTAAAGAGTTTTTTTTAGTTTTTTATGTAGTTTTCTCGCATTTTTTATAAAAAAGAAATACTTTTCCTTATTCTATAATTTTGCCGTATATTTTTCCTTGATTGATTTCTGTTACCTCAATCATAACATATTTTTTTAAATATATTTGATTTAAAGGTATATGAACCTGCAAATAATTGGTTGTATGTCCCACCATAAAACCATCCTTAGTTTCTTGTTCAATAATACAATCCATTTTTTTATGAAGAAATTGTTGGGCATACTCCAACTCTAACTGATTTGATAAGTCAATTAGTCTCTTCGTTCTTTCTTTTTTTTGTAATTCTTTTACTTGTGGCATTAAACTAGCTTTTGTACCTTTACGTAATGAATAAGGAAAAACATGGATTTTACTAAATCCTATTTTTTTCGCAAAGGAATATGTTTCTAAGAATTCTGCTTCTGTTTCATAAGGAAATCCAACAATAATATCAGTTGTAATAGAGATATCTGGTCGAACTGCTCTTATGGCTTGTATTTTCTTTATGAAAAAATTCAAATCATATTTTCTTTCCATTTTGGATAATATCAAATCACTTCCTGATTGTAAAGGTAAATGTAAATGATTTGCTAATACTGAAGTTTTTCCTAGAAGAGATATAAACTCTTCATCAATTTCATTGATTTCAATAGAAGATAAACGTAATTTTTTAATCAAAGGAACTTCTTTTAAAATTCGTTTAATTAATCCTGTTAGATTTAATCCATTATCATTATACTTGCCAGTATGTATTCCTGCTAGCACAATCTCTAAAAAACCAGAGGCAGTAACTCTTTTTAATTCTAATATTAAATCCTCTGCATTTTTAGAACGAACTGGCCCTCTTGCATAAGGAATAATACAATATGTACAAAAATTTTCACAACCATCTTCTATTTTTACAAAAGCTCTTGTATGATCATAACTTGTAACTTCTAGTTTTTCAAAATCATGATAATTTAAGATATCCACTCGATTCAGTTTTTGTTCAATAGATTTATCAAGAAGTTTTTCTTCTAATAAGGGAATAATGTCAAGTTTATTTCCATTACCTACAATAACATCAACTTCAGGAATATTTAAAACATCATCACTTGTTTGACTATAACATCCCATAACACAAAAGACTGCATTAGGATTTAATTTAATCATTTTATGAATGATTTTTCTACTTTTTGCATCTGCCATGTTTGTCACAGAACAAGTGTTGATGATAAATGCATCACATTCTTCAGAGGGCTCTACTATTTGATATCCGCGATGAAGTAATTCATTTTTCAGTGCATTTGATTCATATATATTCACTTTACATCCTAAAGTTTGAAATCCTATTTTTTTCATTTTCCTAATTCTACTTCATAGCTAATACAAGACAGCACATATGAAGCCACTGTTTCTGTTCTAAGGATTCTAGGTCCCAATCCTACAGCTATGAATCCTTTCGTCTTTAAATCTTCAACTTCTTCGCTTGTCAAACCACCTTCTGGTCCAATGACTATTGCAATAGTGTCCTTTGGATGAAGTTCTGCTATGATTTTACGAAAAAATTGGTTTTCTTTGGCCTTTGCTGATTCTTCATAACAAACGATTTTTTGATTGTAACTTGAAAAATCAATTTCTTTCAATTTCTTAATATCTAAAATATTTGGAACAATATTTCTTAATGACTGTTCAGCAGCTTCACAGGCAATCTTTTGAAATCGCTCTAATTTTGATTTTCTTTTCTTTTCCTCTAATTTAAATAT
>JAIDKZ010000031.1 GCA_029051735.1 Anaeroplasmataceae bacterium
AATTTATGGTTTTTGTATGTATAATTACCTGATAAAATATCTAATGGTATTTGATCAACTTCTACATATTCCATAGTTAAATCAATAGGAAATGTTCTATATCCAATAATTTTTTCATCTTGTAATTTTATATTAATAATCATGATTCTATCTCCTTATTGCATTTCATATATTTGTCGAATATAGACTTTGCTTACATAATTATTATTTGAATCATATTTATTAACCTCAATATAGTCATCGTATTGATCATCTGTTGCGATATACTGGTTAACTTTATATCTATTACCTTCTGAATCTAACACTTGTGGATTGCTATTTTGCAAATCTGTACCCCTAAAACTTATCACATAGTTTTCTGCAGATGTAGAAGTCAATGAAAAAATCAACTGATAAGTTTTATTACTATTTAAAAGAGTTAAATAAACTTCTCGTTCACATCCTGAAAAAATAGTTTTTCTACTTTCATATTTATTTAGATAAGATAGATAATACTCTTCAAAATGATTATCTAAATAACTTTTTATATAACTATTTATAGAATTTTCATCAACCACTTTATATAGACCTTCATTTTGATAAAATTCTCCATCAATTCCAACATATAATTTATTGTTGTATTCTCTAAAAAGAATTTCTCCACCAGATGCAGTTTTCCAATCTGTAATATATCTTCCAATTTTACCAATTTGTCCCCAATTAAAATCTATTGTTTTTCTGCCGGAAAACCCCATTGGATATGTTAGCGGAGTTACAATATCATTAATTAAAAGCGTTCCATCAGTATTAACCTGTATAACTTTTCTATTTGAATCTGGATTGCGAATATCCATAATTCTTACATAATCAGGATAAAATTGTAATCGAAAATAACCATTTCCATAAGAAGCTTCACTTAAATTTGTATGGCAATTAAATTTATAATTGTCTGCAGTTTCCTCAACACTTGTATAAGAACTCGAAAGTGAAAACTTGCCTGTTAAATTAAGTACATTTGATTCTAAAGAGAATTTATTTGGAGTACTCATAAAAATATTTCCTCCTCTTAAATTTAAACTAGATGAATTAGGAGCTTCTAAATTAATTTTTCCATTAGAATCAATTTTAAAAATCGCATTCATATGTTTCAATTCCATTCGATCGTTTGTAAATTCACATACTTTTGCTCCACTCATATATAAATCAAAAACACCATTTCTACATTCTATGTAAGTTCCATCATTAAAGACAGCCTCATTTTCAATTCGAGTAGGAATAGCACCTATTCTTGTGCGTGTACTAAATATCTTAGCTTCCTTATCAAGATTAAAGTATTCTAAACTAGTTCCACGTGCATATACTTTACCACTTTTTGTCATATACTGACTCAAGTCAATATTCCCTAAAGCATACGCTGCCTCCGTGGGTGGCACACACCACAATTCCCCATTTTGTTTTGCAACAAGCTGTACCACTCCTTCTTTCCCAGAAGGTAAAACATTTGTTTCTAATAAAGTGAATTCTACGTAAGATTCATCTCTCCAATTCACCTTATCTACTACATCTAAAGTGATTGCTGTTCCTTCTTGAACTACATTATTCTCTGCTTCTTCAATTTTTACATACATTGGGTCTAAAGAAAGACTATTTCCAAGTTCATCTACTTTTACAAGTTTTCTTAAATTATTTTGTTTTCTTTTTCTCAATTGTAATTTCATTTTTTTCTCCTTATTTTTATATTAAGATCTTAATAATTAAATTGCTGGCCTAACAATTCGTATAAAATCTATCATATATTTAAATAAGGTACGACAACGTTTTTGTTGTTGATTTTTATTCTATTACATATTTTAATTCTTTATATTCGTTTTCTTCTAAAACTTTTATAATAAATTCTTCCATCTTTTTCACTATGCGATATACCTGCATAGTAGAGTTTTTATTTATAAAATCTGATATTTCTAAATAACTATATTCCACCTCCTCTATATATAAATAATAAAAAACCTCATTATAATTGGTTTCATTCATCAAGTCATAAAAATAAAAAAAATTATCTAAAAATGATATTAGACTGTTTAATTTATTGATTACTACTAAACTTGTACTTTTCTTTAATTGATTAATTACTGCATCCTTTTTCATCCCTGTTTACCCTTTCAATATATCTTTTGGAATATATTGATAATTAAGGATGAAATTGAATGAAATATAAATTCTTATCCATATATACTACCTCCTACTTCTTTTAATGGTAGCATATTTTGTAGAAAAAAGTAAAAAAAAGATGAATATAAACTAAATTTGTAATTAATATTCATCATTAAAAATACACAATTATGATATTACAATCATTTTAATCATTAACTTGTATTTAAAATTATATACCTGGAAGCAATAAAAGAGACAAACAAAAAGTATAGAAATTTACCAAAAAATCTTAAAAAAAATACCAACCACAAAGCTCGTGGTTGGTATTAAAATTGTCTAAAGCCCATTGTTAATTTTAAATTCTTTTTGATTTACTTTACCTTTCAAATTCCTATGATTAACATTATGCTTTTAAACAATTTACAATTATTCGCTAAACAATTCTTTTTCTACAATCTCAAGTGATTTAGTAAATGTGTCTTGTCCTGTTATAAGATATGAGCTATCACAAATATAGTTTCCGTTAAAAACTATTTCTCCTCTATCCGTTATAATCGTGTGAAGTTTATCATTATATTCAATCTCTATCACAAAATTTCCAAACACTTTTTTGTAAAAGTCAAATTTAATAATTCTTGCATTATACTTTTCACACAGTAATAAGAATCTATTATATTTTTCTTTATATTTTTTATCAGATGTCTTATATAGTAAATTATTACACATAGGTATTGCACCTCCAAATGCTTTTTAGAATAAAATCCAAGAAATTCCACGTTCAATTAAATATTGTATTTCCTGCCATAATGTTCCATTTGTTCTAACTACAAAAGCAGAAACCAATGCGAATTGTGACCCTAAGGCATTATCATCTTTGAAGTATTGCATATAATTTAACCAACATTGAGTCGCATCCAAGCTTCCCATAATCCATCTGAAATTAAATAATATCCTGAACCAGTTGCTTTAGTTGCTAATTCTCTAGCACTTGCTCCTAAGGCACCACCAACAATTCCTCCGCCAACAACTCCTAATAATGTCCAACCAGCAAACTTCCGGCCTTCTGCTCCACTTTTTTTGGTAATATCATATGCTACAACACCACCTACGCACCACCAAGACACACGCAAAAGGAGCGTGCAAAACTCCGTCGCGTGTGTTTTTTTATACAAAAATGCTTAATTTCAGACGTTTTTTCGTTAGTTGCCCTTTTAGTGCATTATGACACTTGACACAACGGGGATTGATTGTCCTTTCTCTTGGTCTTTGCCAAAAATGGAACTTGACACAACGAAAATGAATTTTGCTGTTCATTGAACAATAAGTAGCGTACTCGTAATAAAAAACGGATAGATTTCTCTACCCGTTTCTTTTCTATAACTATACAATGTTTATGCGTTCTGACTTTGCAGTTCAGTCATCCTCGCATATATGCCGCCCTTTGCTTTAAGTTCTTTGGGCGTTCCCTGCTCGGCTACTTTACCGCCTTGCAATACGACAATCTTTTCCGCACCGTCAACCGTTCGCATACGGTGTGCTATGATAAGCACGGTTTTATTTTGTATGAGCGCGGACAGCGCACGCTGTACTTCCGTTTCGTTTTCGGCGTCGAGCGACGCGGTGGCTTCGTCCATTATAACTATCGGCGCGTCTTT
>JAIDKZ010000032.1 GCA_029051735.1 Anaeroplasmataceae bacterium
AGAAAAAGAGGAGGTTGAATTTTATGAAAAAAATGACTTCAAGCCAAATTAGACAAATGTGGTTAGATTTTTATCGCTCTAAAGGGCATAAGGTAGAGCCTTCTGCCTCATTAGTTCCACATAATGATCCAACACTATTATGGACAAATGCAGGGGTAACACCTCTTAAAAAATATTTTGATGGCAGTATGGTTCCAGAAAATCCTAGAATCACAAATGCTCAAAAATGTATTCGTACGAATGATATTGAAAATGTAGGAGATTCATATCATCATACTTTTTTTGAAATGCTTGGTAACTTTTCTATTGGGGATTATTTTAAAAAAGAAGCAATTGCTTATGCATACGAATTACTATTTACAAAAGAATGGTTTGATTTTGATAAAGAGAAAATTTATATAACCTATTATCCAGAGGATTTAGAAGCAAAAGCAGAATGGATGAAACAGGGAATCAGCGAAGAACATTTGATTCCTTTGGCAGGTAACTTTTGGGAAATTGGAGAAGGACCTTGTGGACCAGATACAGAGATGTTTTTTGATCGTGGAGAAAAATATAATCCAATGGGAAAAGAACTTATCGCCAATGATATTGACAATGATCGTTTTATAGAAATAGGAAATATTGTATTTTCGCAATTTAGTTCAAAAGAAGGAGTTGACCGTAAGGATTATAAAGAACTTCCTTCTAAAAACATTGATACTGGTTGGGGATTAGAACGTTTATGCCTAGTTATGCAAGGGGCGGATACAAATTATGAAACAGATTTATTTTTACCAATTATTCATAAAACAGAAGAAATTTGTGGTAAGAAATATAAAGATGAACGAGCATTTCGTGTAATTGCGGATCATGTTAGGACAATTACTTTCGCTGTAGCAGATGGAGCTACGCTTTCTAATGAAGGTCGAGGATATGTTTTAAGAAGATTACTTCGAAGAGCTTCTAAATATGCAAAAACTCTGGGAATAGATAAACCATTTATGGCTGAGTTGGTTGATGTAGTAATTTCTATTATGGATCCATATTATCCTTATTTACGTGAAAAAGCAGAGATTATTAAAAAAATTATTACAGCAGAAGAAGAAAAGTTCTTATTGACGTTAGCTTCTGGAGAGAAACGGTTTGCAAGTATTGCAAAGAAATCTAAAGACATCATTTCTGCTAGTGACGCATTTACCTTGTATGATACTTATGGATTCCCACTTGAGTTAACAATAGAGTATGCAAGTGAAGCTAATCTTAAAGTTGATGAAGAGGGATTTAAAACATACTTAGCACAACAAAAGCAAAGAGCAAGAGATGCTAGAAAAGATGAAGGATCTATGTCAGGTCAAAATGAGGATTTTTTACATTTTAAATTAGAATCAAAATTTTCAGGTTACCATTGTACAAACCAAAAATCTAAAGTGATTGCAGTTTTTGGAAATGGTGTTGTTTTGGATGAAACACCATTCTATGCATTTTCTGGCGGACAACTTTGTGATAAAGGTAAACTAGATAATGAAGAGGTAATTGATGTTGTAAAAATGCCAAATGGGCAGCATTTACATATTTTAAAGGAAAATCCATTTCATGTAGGAGATTTAGTGTTTGCAGTTGTAGATTTAGAAAATCGGAATTTAACACGTAAAAATCATTCAGCTGCTCATTTATTACAAGCAGCTTTACAAAAGGTTTTAGGCAATCATGTTCATCAGCAAGGATCTTTAGTTTGTCAAAACTATTGTCGATTTGATTTTAATAATTATTCTAATTTAACTGATGAACAAATTTTAGAAGTAGAGCATATTGTAAATGAGTATATACAAAATGCGCATCAAGTGAATACTTTAGTATTGCCTATTGAAGAAGCTAAAAAATTAGGGGCAATGGCTTTATTTGGGGAAAAGTATGGTTCTACAGTTCGTGTTGTAGATATGGGTATTTCAAAGGAATTTTGTGCAGGTACCCATGTAGATAATACAAAAGAGGTTGAAAAATTTGCGATTACATCTTTAGAGTCGATTGGTAGTGGAATCTTCCGTATCCTTGCTGTTACTTCAAATGATGCAATGAAGATGTTAAAAGAATCAACTAGCAATTTAAAAAGTTCTATAGATGCAACAATTCATAAAGCAATGGATTTATTAGAAGAAGCAAAAAAAGATAATCTGGATGTATCTTATGATTATGCATTTATAGAGCCAACAGCATTTGGATACCAGTATATTTTAAACTTACGTGGTGAACAATTCAAAGCTCAAACTGCTTTAAAAAATTTAGAAAAGACTATAGCTAGTAAAAAGAGTCAGGGTGTATTAGCCAGTTTAAATCGTTTTGATTCAATGATTGAAAACAATCAATTGTTTACCACAGTAGATATTGTAGATACAAATCTTTTAAAAGATCTTGCAGTTGCATTAAGAAATAATAAAGGACTAGATGTTGTCTTTCTTGCAAGTGTAAATCAAGATAAAATTACTTTTGTTTGTGCTTCAAAAACAGTGGATGCTGGAATGCTTGTCAAAGAGACTTCTAAGCTTTGCCAAGGTGGTGGCGGAGGTAAAAAGGATTTGGCTCAAGCTGGTGGTAAAGATGTTTCAAAATTGAAAGAAGCAATGGCATTAGCAAAGGAACTATGTAAATGAAATATGTAGGATTGGATTTAGGGAGTAAAACCTTAGGAATCGCGATATCTGATGAGCTTGGGTTTTTAGCACGTGCTGTTGAAACTTATCGTTTTGAAGAAGATGATTATAAAAGTGCAATTGAGTATATTCTTCATTTTTGTGAAAAAGAAAAGGTTAAGGCAATCGTTTTAGGTCTTCCTAAGCATATGAATGGAGATCAGGGGATACGTGCTCAGATATCATTAGATTTTAAACAAGAAATTGAAAATAAAACAGATATTAAGGTTTTTTTAGAGGATGAACGTTTAACAACTAAAATAGTAGATAAAACTATGATTAGTGGTAATGTTAGAAGAAAAGATCGAAAGCAAAAAAAAGATGAAATGGCAGCAGTTGTCATTTTGCAAAGTTTTTTAGATAAAAGAAGATTTTAAGGAGATTTTTATGGAAGATAGAACATTAACATTAACAACAGAAACTGGAGAAGAAATCATCTGTGATATTCTTTTTACATATCATTCTGATGAATTTAATAAGGACTATGTAGTATTTACTCCAAGAGGCTCAAATGAGGCTTCTGCTGCGAGTTATATTGAAACAGGAAATGGTTCTGGTACTTTAGAAAAAATTGAAACAGAAGAAGAATGGAATTTATTAGAAGATTTACTTGATGATTATTCTAATCAACAAGAAACAGAAGGCGGATGCCATGGAGCTTGTGGTGGCTGTAGCGGATGTGCATCAGAAGATTGTGATTGTGATGGAAACTGCGCAGAACATGAATGATTTGAATCTGAAGTTTGATGATTTAGAAGAAAGCATGCGTGCTTATGCAAAAGAACATCATGTGCCAATTATACAAGATGAAGGATTAGCTTTTCTAGAGTTAATTCTTCAACTATATCAGCCTAAGACAATTTTAGAGATAGGAACTGCAATTGGATATTCTGCAATCCGTATGGCGCGTGTATGCGACACTCATATTGTGACAATTGAGAGAAAAGAAGAAATGGTAGAGCAAGCTAAAAAAAATATTGAACATGCAGATTTGAATCATCAAATTGAAGTTTTATTTAAAGATGCTTTAGATTGCTTTGAGGATTTAAAAAATAAGAGATTTGATTTGATTTTTATAGATGCTGCAAAAGCACAGTATTTAAACTTTTTTGAACTTTTTACCCCTTTATTAAATTCAGGTGGTATAGTTGTATGTGACAATATGTCATTTCATGGTCTAGTATTAAATCAAGATAATTATGAACAGCAATCCCGTTCCGTTCGTGGATTAATTCGAAAGTTAAATAATTTTAAGCAAAATTTATTAGAAAATCAGAATTTTGATACATCTATTTTCAATATTGGAGATGGAATGGCTGTATCTATAAGGAAGGGATAGTATGCGGATTATTGGTAGAATACAGAAACTGAATATCCCAAAACGATTTATTCAAATTAAAAAAAAGAATAGAGTCTTATATTTTTA
>JAIDKZ010000033.1 GCA_029051735.1 Anaeroplasmataceae bacterium
ATACAGGCTTTTTTCTTGTAATTACTGCTAAGATTTGATAAAATATTCTAAAATGGTTAAAAAGACAGGTGGGGAAAACCTATGGATTTTTTTGGTATTATACCAGACAATTTTTTCTCATTGTTAGCTTCTAAAAATAAGCGTATTTATTTAGCTTCTATATTACAAAGCTTTAAAACATATGAGACGGGTTCTATTTTAGGAATAGAAAAGAAAATTGTTGTTGATGATTTGGTAAATTTTTTAGACAATGGTTCACTTCTATATGATGTGGAAGATGAAGAGGATGAAGAATCAAATCCACAATCCAAAAGAGAACTTGCAAATTACATTTTAAGAAGAATGGAAGAATGTGGATGGATTTATATTGATGTCACAAATGATTATGAAGAAATACTCAATTTTTCTGATACAGCAATCATTATTTGTGAGGCACTGATTAATGCCTATCCCAATGCATTTGAAAGTATGGATGGTGAAGGTGGAGAGTCCTATGAAATTCATGCAAATGAATATCAAGGATATATTTATACCATCTATTCATTATTAATGAATCCAGAAAATGTTGATTATGCTATGACATTTGATTTAGTTTATAGTAATACCAAACAACTGATTCGAGCATTAAGAAGATTGGATAGTCGTTTAAAGGAATATATAAGTAGTGTTGTAGAGACCGCAGAAATTAAGGATTTAATGGAACGATTGATGTCCTTTAAAACAGAAGTATATGATCGCAGTTATGTTAAGATGAAAACTTCAGATAACATTAATCGATATAGACTTGCCATTGTATCTAAACTAGAAGAACTTGAAGCAAATGAATTTGCTATGAGCATGATTGTCAATGATTATAGAAGAAGGTATACTTCTATGGAGATTGCAACAGCAAAAGCAAATAAGGCAATTGATGAAATTATTGATGTGTTCAATTCAATTGATCATTTTGTTTTGGAAATTGATAATAAGAATCGTACATATATCAATTCTACAATTGGAAAAATTAAATTCTTGTTAAGTGAGGATGATAATGTCATTGGTAAGTTGAATCGAATTTTAAAATATGTTAAAGATACGAACCATATCAATAAAATTGACAAATCCATGCGTTTAGTAGATACTTTATATACTTTAAATCGAACAAAAGTTTTTTCAGGAGAAAATTCACTATATACTCCAAGAGGCAGTTATACTCGCAATTACAATCAAATGCTTGATGAATTAGATTTTGGAGGATTTGAACTTACTGATGAATTTTTAAAGCAATTTAAGTCTGCTTATAATGAAATAGAAATTAAGAATTTCTTGGAAGCAAACATGGTAGAAAACACTTTGATTGCTAGCCACATGATTAATTACAATGCAGATGATACAACCGTTTTAATGACGGTATATTCTGTAATGTATGCTGCTAATTTAGAGTATGATATTACGATTTTTGATAAGATGATTGAACATAAGCGTTATCGTTTAAAGGATTTTATTATTAAGAAAAGAGGGTAAGAGATGTTTAGTACATATGAAACAATGAATACAACTCAGCAAAATCAATTTAGAGATACTGCAAATAAGCTTTTAGCGAGCACTTTTTTATGTAGAGATAAGAAGGATAATAAAGAAAGCTATTATTTTTTAATGAGCTATAAGGATTTATTTGATGAATTTTTTAAGGTGTTGGGATATGAAATATTAATAGATACAGCAAATGGATCTGTTATGCTAGATGGGGCTAGTGCATCAAACACCTTAAAGTTGAAGCGAGATGAATCCATTATTCTGTTAATTTTGCGTCTTTTATATCATGAAAAAGCAAAGGATACCTCATTAAATGATAACATTGTTTGTACGGTTGCTGATATTCACACAAAATATGATTACTTACAAATAAAAAGAAAACTAAATAAAACAGATTTAGTTTCTGCAATTCGTTTGTTAAGAAGATATAATTTGATAGAAGTTACTGGTGATGTAACTAGCTCTGCTTGTAGAATTGTAATTTTACCTACAATGCTTATGGCGATTAAGAGTGAAGATATTAATGATGTTTATCAAACTATTATGCGTATTGCTTCTGAGGAAGGTGACAAATAATGAAAAAGTTAGTAAAGATTCGTTTAATCAATTGGCACTATTTATCAAATGAGACAATTGAATTAGAGGGAAATACTTTATTATCTGGACCAAATGCATCTGGTAAATCTACCATTATGGATGCTATTACTTATATTTTAACTGCTGGTGATACAATGTTTAACTTAGCAGCAAATGAAAAAGGTAAACGTGATTTACGCGGATATGTAAAATGTAAACTTGGTATGGATGATAAGGAATATCTAAGAAATGGTGATGTATCTGGGCATGTAGCATTAGAATTTTATGATGAAAAAACAGATAGTAAATTTGCAGTAGGTGCGGTTATTGATGCTTTTGGAGAATTATTGCCTGTTAAAACTTTATTTTATCGTACCTTTGAACCAATTAATGATTCTATGTTTGTATCAGAAGAGCATCAAATTTATGGTACAGTTGATTTTAGAAAGCATAACTCTAATTTTGAATTTTATTTAACTAAAAAGGATGCAAAACGAGGATTTAGAACAGCTTTTGGCTCTATAAATGAAGATTTTTATCGTTTAATTCCAAAGGCACTTGCTTTTAAGCCTATTACTGATGTTAAAGATTTTATTTACCAGAATATTCTAGAAGAAAAGGAAATTGATGTTTCTGCAATTAAGGATTCTATTCGCTCTTATAAGGAATTAGAAAACACACTGAAACTTATCAATAAAAAGATTACAGATTTAAAAGAAATTGATGGTATTTACCAGGAACTAAAAGGAATAGAAGAACGAAAGAATTATATTGAATATTTGATGCATTTATTTGATACAGAGGCAATTCGTGGAGAAATTACAGATGCTAAACGTCAAATTGAAAAGCAAGAAGCGTTACGTGTAATGAAAGAACAAGAAATTCATTCCATTGAACAAGAACTTTTGGCTTTAAATGAGCGTTCTAGAGATTTATACAATGCATTGAGTAACAATGATACGTTTAAGGCAGAAGAATATATCAATCGTGAAATTTTAAAAACACAGACAAATATTACAGCTTTAGAAGCAAATCAACAATCTTTTCTTAAAAGAGCTTCTATTTATAAGGATACTGTCAATGACTTAAGAAAAATTTCTAATGAGAAGTTATTCCAAGAAATGGCAAATGTTTCATTAGTACAGATGAATAGCATGGATGTGGAATCTTCTAAACTAAAACTAAAAGATTTTCAAGCTCGTTTGACTAGTGTTCAAAATAAAATGAATCAAGAACTAGGTTCATTAGATGCCAAAAAAAGAGCGTTAGTTGCACAGATTAATGAGATTTCAACGAATTTAAAGGGATTAGATCAAAATCGTGTTAATTTCCCAACACAGTTATTACAAATTCGTGCAGAAATTGAAGAGGGATTAAAGCGTATTTATAATTATGATGTCAAGGTACATATTTTTGCTGAGATTTGTGAAATAACAAATCAAACTTGGGCAGATACTGTAGAAATTTTCTTAGGTAACCGTCGATTCAATATGATAGTAGAACCAAGATATTTTGATCAGGCATTACAGATTTTTTCTCGAATTAAAAGTAGATATCGTTTGTATGGTATTGGTTTAGTTAATACAAAGCAAATATCAAAATTTAAGGCGTATAAGCCAAATTCATTAGCTTCTATCATTGATAGTGAAAATCAAGATGCTAGATGCTATATCAATTATGTTGCTGGTAATGTTATCATGTGTAATGATGCAATGGAGTTGGAAAATTATGAGACTTCTATTACTAATGATTTGCTCATCTATCGTGGATATGCAGTAACGAGTTTAAATCCTAATGTAGAAAAACCATTTATTGGTAAGAATGCTGCTTCTAAACAGGCTGTGCTATGGCATGAGAAGGCAGATGTTGCAAAGAATGAATATTTAGCACTAAATCATCAAATTGAGGAATTAAATCAAATTTTAAGTTTGATTGATCGAATTGATGTTCGTCCAATCGTTGAAGACTTGGATAAAGCATTATCTTTAGAAAAAGAAAAGCATACTTTAGAGGATTTATCTAAACAGGCAATACGTCAAAAGAATGCTACTCCATCTGAACTAGAAGAAGATTATGAAAAAATATTAGAAACCATTAAAGCATATGATGTTAAGAAATTATCTTTAAGTAAAGAAATTGGTGGTATTGATAATGCAATTGATGCTTTAAATGGTGTTATATTAAGTAAAACAAATGAACTTACTGCTTTAGAAGCAGAACTGAAAGAATTATCAGGAGATTCTGTTGTTATTGAACAACGCGCTAAAGATGAGTATACTGCTTTAGTGGAAACAAAGAATTTTAAGGCTGCTTTTAGTGAATATCAAGAAAAATATAAAACAGAGGAAGCTAGCTTCACTCTACTTTCTGATACTTTAGTTGCAAGACAATATGCTTATATCAATACTTATAATTCCACTTTCTCAATTGGACTAAGTGAAATAGATAAGTTTATGGCAGAATTAAATAAACTAGAGAAAACTGAACTAATTAAATATGAGCAAAAAGTAAGAAGCGCTAGAGAGTCTGCTGAAATTGTATTTAAGGAAGATTTTATAGCTAAACTTAGAAATAATATTTTAACTGCAGAACAGGAAATCTATAAAATTAATGAGACTTTATCAAATATAACATTTGGTAATGATCGTTATGAATTTATTTTCCCTAGAAGTAGTGAGTATGCTTCTTTTTATGAAATGGTAACTTCTGATCTGGAAAATAATAGTGAAGGATTATTGACTTTAGAATTCCAGCAAAAATATGATCAGCAAATACGTGAATTATTTGAGACCTTGTCTATGGATGAAGTGAATAGCAATGGAGCAATCAATAAATTTACAGATTATCGTACCTATATGGACTATGATATTCGCATTATCAATAAAAATGGAGATACGATGAGTTACTCTAAGGTTTTTAAGGAAAAGTCTGGTGGTGAAACACAGGTACCTTTCTATGTGGCAATTATTGCTTCTTTTGTTAGAGTCTATACAAAGAATTCTGTAGTTGCAGGAGATCCAATTGGTTTGGTTTTATTTGATGAGGTATTTGATAAGATGGATGCAAACCGTATGCATGCTATGATGAGTTTTATCAACTCTATGCCACTTCAGGTAATTATAGCGTGCCCTCCACAGAGAATGGATATTTTGCAAGAGTTTGCAAAGACAACATTAATTATGGTTCGTCAGGGAACAAGAGCTACTGTACTTCCTATGCTTAAGAAAGAAGAGGATGAAGAATAATGGGATTGTTTGGTAAAAAGAAAAACGCTTATGAGGAAGCATCTAACGATTTAAATAACAATCAATTAGCTAGTGATCGAATCATATTCTTTCAAATGATTGATAGTGATAAGAAAGTTCAGGAATTATCAGATGAATTAATGAATGGGAATCCATTAGTGATAAATTTTGATAATTTAGAGCCATCTGTAGCAAATAAAATTCTTTCCTTTTTAGCTGGAGTAAGTTATGCGATAGAGGGAAGAAATGTTAAAATTAATGATAGAACTTTCTTGTTTGCTCGCAAGGTAGATTTTTATGACGGTTCTTTACAGGAGTTCATTGAAAGTTTACCAAAAAATTAAAATATTTTAGGTTATCCTTTGGATAGCCTATTTTTCTTATTATTGAAGTATGAGAAAAAGTATTCTCATGCTTTAATTGGATTTTGTAACTATTTAGTAGATGAAGAAATTAGAAGTGAAAATAAAAAGAGCATTTAGTTTTTTTTATAAGAATAAAATATATTGTGTGTTTAATGGAATGATTTCTAAAAGAAAAACAGACTATTTTAATATCTATTTAAAGAAAATGCCAATGGATTTAAAGCATAAGATAAAATTAGATTATTCAGTTTTAATTAATAAATTGAAAAAAAATAGATGAAACTGGTTTCATTTTTAAATTTCATTGTTTATAACTTTATAATTTGATATAATAACTTTGTATTATCAAATTCTTCATATAAAATTGGAGGTTTCAAATGTTTTTAAGTGATGGTTTAACAGCTGGAAATATGCTGATGCAGCTCATGATGGTATTAGGTGGACTAGGGTTATTTTTATATGGAATTAATCAAATGGGAGATTCCTTAAAAACAATTGCAGGAGACCGACTAAAGATTTTTATTGAAAAGACAACAAATACACCTTTAAAAGGAATCTTAGTAGGAATCTTGGTAACTGCTTTAATTCAGTCATCTTCAGGAACAACCGCCTTAATGGTAAGTTTAGTTCGATCAGGTTTAATGACTTTTCCACAAGCGATTGGAGTTATTTTGGGGGCTAATATTGGGGCAACAGTCACTTCATTTATTGTAAGTTTGAATATAGAGAAGTATTCTTTATTTTTCGTTGGTATTGGTGCGCTTATTATTTTCTTTTTGAAGAATGACAAAGTCAAAGAAGTAGGAAAGATTATTTTTGGTTTTGGATTATTGTTTTTTGGACTTAAAACGATGGGAGAAGCTCTAGATGTTATTTTAAAAGCTTATGAGGATCAAGCAACAAGTGCTTTTGCGTTTCTTTCTAAGGTTCCCATTTTAGGATTGTTAATTGGTACTGGTGTAACAGCTGTGGTTCAGTCCTCATCAGCAACTATCAGTATTCTTCAAACTCTATATCAACAAGGGACTATTGCAGTTATAGGTGCTATTCCAATCATGTTGGGCTGTAATATTGGAACAACCATTACGGCTTGTATAGCTTGTGTGGGTGGTGGTGTTCAAGCAAAGCGAACGGCTACGGTGCATGTCATGTTTAATGTAGTTGGAGCTATATTATTTATGGTTCTTTTATGGCCGTTTTCAAAATTGATTGAATTGATTGAGGCAAGTATGCTTTCTGGGTTAGGACCGCGTCCAAGAATGACAATTGCAATTTGTCATATGTTATTTAATGTGATAACGACTGTGGTTATGTTCTTCTTTATTCCTTTAATGGTAAAATTAGCGACGAAATGGATTAAGGATAAACCAGATGAGAAACAGACGATTTTAGATGAATTATTAGATTATTCTTTAATTGAAAAATCTCCTACATTGGCATTGTCTTTTGCGAAAAAGTCAGTAGATTATATGTGTGAATGTGTAACAAAATATGTTGATATGGCCAAATGTTATAGTTTTGAAAAGAAAAGTTTTGATATTGATCCAGCTGAATTAGAAAAAACAATTAATAGTTTGGATAAAAGAATTCATGATTATTTGATTAAGCTTACCTTAACTGATTTAAGTGTTTCTAATTCTCATTTGTTATCTGCTTATTTAGATACAATTAAAGATTTAGAAAGAATTGGTGACCATTGTACAAATATTTTTGAATTTTTTGATGAACGCTATGAAACAAATAAAGAACTTTCTGAGGATGGGAAGCAGGACTTAGAACAGATTTATGCAGTTTTGCTTAACATGGTGAATGTAACAATTGAATCTTTTTATAGTTGGAATAAAGAACTTGCTGTTCAAGCAAATCAATATGAGGAAGAAATTGATAAGCTTGAAGTTGTTTTTCATCATCGACATGTGCATCGTATTAATAGTGGGGCATGCAGTTATTTAAATGCAGATCATTATGTTGAAATTTTATCTAATATTGAAAGAATGGGAGACCATTTGAAAAATATTTCTGATAGTATTTCAGCAGATGAATATTGTAAATTTGATGAATTTAATCATTAAAAACAAAACTTTTTGGTTTTGTTTTTTTGTTTTCTTTAAAAAAAATGGAAAAACAAAAAATATGCTAGGAAATTTCTTGATAATCCTAATTTTAACTTGTATAATAAAAATGTCTAAATCGGAGGGTGTAATTATGATTGAGAGTTATTCATCAATATTAACGATAAGAAGAAAAGTTTTTGAAGAGGTTGCTAAACTTGCTTATGAGGGTGGCGACTATAGTAGAATAGAAGAAATTCCATATCAAATGTTAAAGGGAAAAGCGAAATATCGTGAGTCTATTTTTTTAGAGCGTGCAATTGTTGCAGAACGATTACGTTTGGCTATTGGATTGCCTGTTCGTAGTGCAGATGAGCATGCTCCTATTGCGAAAGGAATTGAAGATGCTATTTGTACACATCGCTACTATGAACCACCACTAGTGAATGTGATTGATTTTGCATGTAATGCGTGTCCTACAGAATCTTATTTTGTAACTGATGCATGTGAGGGTTGTCTTGCAAATCCATGTTCTAATGTATGTCCAAAGGATGCAATAAAGATTGTCAATGGTAAATCTATTATCAATCAGGAATTGTGTATTAAATGTGGTAGATGTGTTGATGTTTGTCCTTATAAAGCGATTGTGCATCGTCAAAGACCTTGTGAAAAAGCCTGTGGAATGAATGCCATAGAGTCAGATGAATTAGGTCGTGCTAAAATTAATTATGATAAATGTGTTAGTTGTGGTATGTGCTTAGTAAATTGCCCTTTTGGTGCAATAGCAGATAAATCTCAAATTTTCCAAATCATCCAGTCTATACGAGAAAAAGAAGAGATATATGCAATCATGGCACCTGCATTTGTTGGTCAATTTGGTCCTAAAGTAAATTTAAAGACAATTGATGATGCTATGGAGAAGTTAGGATTTACAGGTGTATATGAGGTTTCTATTGGTGCAGATTTGTGCACCTATGAGGAGGCTTTGGATTTCTTAGAAAAGGTTCCATCACAATTAAATTTTATGGGAACTTCTTGTTGTCCTTCTTGGTCTGTAATGGCAAAAACAGAATTTCCAGAATTTAAGGATAATATCTCTATGGCCTTAACGCCAATGGTTTTGACTGCTCGTTTGGTTAAGAAGGAGCATCCGAATGCCAAGGTGGTGTTTGTTGGCCCATGTGCAGCAAAAAAACTAGAGGCTTCTAGAAAGAGTGTTCGAAGTGATGTAGATTTTGTATTAACCTTTGAAGAGTTAATGGGTATGTTTAGTGCGAAAAATGTTGATTTTAATACATTAAAGGAAAAGCCTTTGAAAAACGTTACAACAGCAGATGGTAGAGGATTTGCTGTTGCAGGTGGTGTTGCGCAAGCAGTAGTGAATACAATTAAGAAGATGAATCCTAATTTAGAGATAAAAGTTGCTTCTGCTCAAGGACTTGAAAATTGTAAGAAGCTTTTAAAAGATGCAAAAGCAGGAAAATACAATGGTTATTTACTTGAAGGCATGGCTTGTCCATATGGCTGTGTTAGTGGCGCAGGAACTTTAAGCTTAGCTCCAAAAACTAAAGCAATGGTAGAGGTTTCTAAGAGAGAAGCAACAAAGAAAAATGTTTTGGAATCTGAATATTTAGATCGTTTGAATCATTTGGATTAAATAAATTATAATAAAGAGTAGAACCTTGTTATTTGACAAGGTTTTTTTGTTTTGTATTTTTGAATGTAACAAAATAAATAAATTGCTCCTTTAAAAAGTATTTTATCAAAAGGAAAAATAAGGATTTTTGGTAATTTTCATAATTTGTGAAGTGTACTTTTATGATATTAGCATACGTGCTGCTTAGGAGTAAATTAGTAAAGCGATGTTTTTATGCTTTTTTATAAGAAATGGTGCATCATCTAGTGTTTTTAAGTAAGAAAAAAAGGTAGGCTACATCCCTACCCCATTCATTTTAATCTTTTATTCACTTTTTTCTAAAGCCAAAGTTCTAGTTGTTAAATCGCATACATTGGCTGGACCATAGTATTGAATTGCGCCTGGATAAGTATATGCTGTTTCAACTGCCCATTCAGCTCTATGTGCTACAAAATATTGGAATGGCTTACCATCCAATTCTACTAATGCCTTACGGATTACTGGTTTATCTTCACCATGTCTTCTTTCAATGTTCATCATTTTAGTAATTGGCATACCACCTGCAATCCATTCTTCAGCTGGTTTTGACAAATTAGAGACTTTAGATAAATAACCATTATAGCCATATTGAATTAACATAAATGCATTATAGCCTAATGAGTAGCAATAATCTGCATCAAAATTAGAAGGGAAGGCGCATCGTCCTTCATACCCAAAGAAGTGGTGTAATGGATTAAACTTACCTTTGTAAGTGCCTGCTTTTTTTCTAGCTTCTAGATTTGCTTTCACTAATGCAGAAAATAACTTTTCAGATTCGATTAAAGAAACTTGAACATTTCCATGTGGATCTCTTTCTAAGAATAATTGCTGTTGAATTCCTTCAGGAAGAATAGCAAATACAGCCATAGACTCTTTTGTTAACCCTTTTTCAATAAATGAATATTTTTCTTTCCAATTGGTAAGTTTGTTGAATGCATCAGCCTTACTGCCAGCTAACAATTCATTGATTTCATGAATTAATATAGAAAATTCTGGAACAAACTCTACAACACCTTCAGGAATAATAGCTACACCAAAGTTCATTCCCTTTGACGCTCTAGCAGCTACTGAATCAGCAATATAGTCTGCAATTTGTGCTAAAGACATTTTTTTAGCAGCCACTTCCTCAGATATTAAGCAAACATTGGGTTGAGTCTCTAAAGCACACTCTAAAGCAACATGAGAAGCAGAACGTCCCATTACTTTAATGAAATGCCAATATTTTTTTGCAGAGTTAGCATCTCTTTCAATATTTCCAATCAATTCACTATAGGTTTTGGTTGCTGTATCAAAGCCGAAGGAACATTCAATATCTTCATTTTTTAAATCTCCATCAATTGTTTTAGGGCATCCAATGACTTGAACACCAGTGTTGTTGGCTGCAAAATATTCAGCAAGTACAGCTGCATTTGTATTAGAGTCATCTCCACCAATAATTACAATAGCAGTGATACCATGTTTTTTACATACCTCTGATGCAATAGCAAATTGTTCTTTTGTTTCTAACTTTGTTCTACCAGAACCAATGATATCAAAACCACCTGTGTTACGATATTGATTGATATAATCATCATCAAATATTAGATAGTCATCCTCAATTAGCCCACTAGGACCATTTCTAAAACCATATAATACATTTTCTTTATTGGTAGCTTTTAAAGCATCATATAATCCACATACAACGTTATGTCCGCCAGGGGCTTGCCCACCTGATAGGATAACTCCAACTACTTGTTTTTTGTTTGTTGATGTATTTTTTCCTTTTTGAAAAGTGATTTCTTTTTTTCCATACGTGTTAGGAAATAAAGATTTAATCTTTTCTTGATCAGCTACACTTTTAGTGCTGTTGCCTTCTTTTACGCAAATGTTATCAATCCCATTTCTTAACATTCCTGGCAATTTAGGAACATAAGAATATCTTGCGATTTGAAGTGGTGAAAGTTTCATAATATGTTCTCCTTGTTTTTGAAAATTTGTCACTTCAATTATAACAC
>JAIDKZ010000034.1 GCA_029051735.1 Anaeroplasmataceae bacterium
ATCGTACATAGTCCCCATCTCCTTTTCGTCTTAATATAGTATTAAGACGAAAAGGAGATGGGGACTATGTACGATGTTATTGTCGTTGGAGGTGGTCATGCAGGTTGTGAAGCGTGCTTGGCTACAAGTAAAATGGGATTTAAGACTTTACTTGTTTCTGGAAATTTAGACATGCTAGGATCTATGCCATGTAACCCATCTATTGGAGGTCCTGCTAAAGGTGTAGTCGTTCGTGAAATTGATGCGCTTGGTGGGTATATGGGAAAAAACGCTGATTTATGTCAAATTCAAACGAAAATGTTGAATCGTTCAAAAGGCCCTGCTGTTCAAGCACTTCGATTTCAAGAAGATAAAATACTTTATATGAAAATGATGCGTAAGCAATTAGAATCAACTCCTAATCTAGATTTATTAGAAATGATAGTGGAAGATATTCTTGTTGAAAAAAGTAAAATAAAAGGAGTTGTTTTACAAAATGGAGAAACCATTTTTACAAAGACTCTTATTTTAACAACAGGCACTTATTTAGATAGTAGAATATTACGTGGTCATTGGACATCTAAAGAGGGTCCAGATGGACAAAAAACTTCTTTAGGAATTTCAAATGCTTTAAAAAAATTAGGATTTGAAATTCAAAGATTAAAAACAGGAACTCCTCCAAGAATTAAAGCCTCTACAATTGATTATTCTAAAACACGTTTAGAGCCTGGAGATGAGGTTACTTGGCATTATAGTTTTGATAAAGGTTATGAATCTGTTTTAAATACAAAAGTACCTTGTTATTTAACTTATACGAATAAAGAAATTCATGATTTGATACTCAATAATTTAAAAGAATCAGCAATGTATGGTGGAGTAGTAGAAGGGATTGGGCCAAGATATTGTCCTTCAATTGAAGACAAAATTGTAAAATTTAGTGATAAGGATCGTCATCAGATTTTCTTTGAACCTGAATCTTTGCAGTTGGATCAAGAATATATTCAAGGATTTTCCACATCTATGCCAGTTGAAATTCAGGATCAAATGATTCACATGCTTCCTGGACTTGAAAATTGTGAGATTATTAAATATGCTTATGCTATAGAATATGATGCGATTAATCCATTAGAGATTAAACCTAATCTTGAGACAAAACGAGTGGAGGGATTGTTTACTGCTGGTCAAATTAATGGAACCTCTGGATATGAAGAAGCGGCTGGTCAGGGATTGATGGCAGGGATTAATGCAGGCTTAAAATTGAAAGGTGAAAAACCATTTATTTTAGGTAGAGATGAAGCATATATTGGAGTGATGATTGATGATTTGGTTACAAAAGGAACAAAGGAACCTTATCGTTTATTAACATCTAGAGCTGAATATCGTTTATTATTACGACATGATAATGCTGATATTAGGTTAAGAGAGTATGGATATCAATTTGGTTTAATTTCTGAAGAAGCATATAGAAATCTTTTAATTAAAAGAAAGAGTATAAATCAATTTTTAGAATCTTTTAAGGAGATTAAAGTAAAGCCAATAGAAGAGATTAATTTCATATTAGAAAAATTTAAATCCTCTAAGATTACAGAAGGAACTCCCTTTTATTCTTTATTAAAAAGGCCAGAAATTAATTTTAATTGTATTATGGAATTAGCAAACGCTTCTCAAATTGTTTTAGATAGCGAATATCCTAATATATCAGAAGTACTTGAACAAGTGGAAATCGAAATTAAGTATGAGGGTTATATTAATAAAGCAATTGGCCAAGCTTCTAAAATGAGAAATTATGATGAAAAATTAATTCCTATGGATTTAGAGTATGATAATATTGATAATATAGCATTAGAGGCAAGAGAAAAATTAAAAAAAATTAAACCAATAACAGTTGGCCAAGCCTCTAGAATTAGTGGTGTAAATCCTGCTGATATTTCTGTATTGGTATTATATTTAGAGAAACTTTTGAGGAAATAATGATGGATTTTATAAAAGAGACTGATCAATTAGGTTTAAAGCTAACATCTTTTCAATTAGAACAATTTGAAAATTATTATAAAACATTAATTCAAGTTAATTCGTATATGAATTTGACAGCCATCACAAAGGAAGAGGAAGTTTATCGCAAACATTTTTTAGATTCTTTAGAAATTTTTAGAGTACTACCTGTAAAACCTTATACTTTGTGTGATGTTGGAAGTGGTGCTGGGTTTCCTGGGTTACCTGTTGCTATTGCAGATTCAAATGCTAAAGTTACAATCATTGATGCTTTAAATAAACGAATTACATTTTTAAATGAATTGATACAAGAATTAAAATTAAATAATGTTTTAGCAATTCACAAAAGAGCAGAAGATTTTGTCAAAGAAGTAGGAGATTGCTTTGATGTGGTTACGGCTAGAGCTGTTGCTAGATTAAATATTTTAGCTGAGCTATGTATGCCTTTAGTAAAAGTTAATGGTATTTTTATCGCAATGAAAGGCTTGAGCGGTAAAGAAGAAGCTGAAGAAGCAAAAAGTGCAATACAAATATTGGGAGGCAAGATTGAAAAAATACTAGATTTCACTTTGCCTGATGAAGAAGAAGTAAGGCAGATTATTGTGATACGAAAAATAAAAGAAACCCCACAAAAATATCCAAGAGCTTTTGGAAAAATCAAGGAGAAACCATTGTGAGTTATCATTTAAATGAAATAATTAAAACAAAGAAACCTCATGTTTGTGGAGGAAATGAATGGAAAATCGTTCGTATGGGCGCAGATTTAAAATTAGAATGCTGTGAATGTAAAAGAATTATTATGATTGCTTCTTTTGAGTTGGATAAGAGAATAAAAAAATAAACATGGTCCTAAAGATTCATTGGACCTGTTTATTTTTTTGTGAATTCAATGAGGATTATATTATAGACAATAATATTTTCCTAACAAAAAAAGTATGAAAAAATAAAAAAAGTTCTTGATTTATCTTTTTGATTGTAGTAAAATAAAAAAGCACTATGCTTATGGTGCTTAATCTAATACATGGTTGGGTAGCGAAGAGGCTAAACGCGGCAGACTGTAAATCTGCTCCTTAGGGTTCGGCGGTTCGAAACCGTCCCCAACCACCATTTTTAATTAATCTTACTTTAATGTATTGACTTTAAAGATGATTAATTATATAATAAGCAAGCATGTCAAAATTTAGATGTGCTTAAAAATTTTAGTCTTTGAAAACTATATATGACGAAAGAAAAAAAACAAAGAAACGAACAATTCTAGTAAAAAAAGAATGAGCGAAGAAAAAACTAATGGAGAGTTTGATCCTGGCTCAGGATTAACGCTGGCGGCGTGCCTAATACATGCAAGTCGAACGGAATATGCTTTCGGGCATATTTAGTGGCGAACGGGTGAGTAATACGTAGGTAACCCACCTGTAAGACGAGGATAGCCATTGGAAACGATGGGTAATACTGGATAGGACATGACAATAAGCATTTATAGATGTTTAAAGGGAGCAATCCGCTTACAGAGGGGCCTGCGGCGCATTAGCTAGTTGGTAGGGTAAGGGCCTACCAAGGCGATGATGCGTAGCCGGACTGAGAGGTTGAACGGCCACAATGGAACTGAGAACGGTCCATACTCCTACGGGAGGCAGCAGTAGGGAATTTTCGGCAATGGGGGGAACCCTGACCGAGCAACGCCGCGTGAACGAAGAAGTATTTCGGTATGTAAAGTTCTTTTATTGGTGAAGAAAGAGAAATTTGACGGTAGCCAATGAATAAGCTCCGGCTAACTACGTGCCAGCAGCCGCGGTAATACGTAGGGAGCGAGCGTTATCCGGAATTATTGGGCGTAAAGGGTGCGTAGATGGGGATTTAAGTCTTTTGTAAAAATGCTAGGCTCAACCTAGTAGGGCAAAAGATACTGAATGCCTAGAGTACGGAAGAGGCAAGTGGAACTACATGTGTAGCGGTAAAATGCGTAAATATATGTAAGAACACCAGTGGCGAAGGCGGCTTGCTGGGCCTGTACTGACATTGAGGCACGAAAGCGTGGGGAGCAAACAGGATTAGATACCCTGGTAGTCCACGCCCTAAACGATGAGTACTAAGTGTTGCCGATAGGCAGTGCTGAAGTTAACGCATTAAGTACTCCGCCTGAGTAGTACGTACGCAAGTATGAAACTTAAAGGAATTGACGGGAGCCCGCACAAGCGGTGGAGCATGTTGTTTAATTCGAGGATACGCGAAGAACCTTACCAGGTCTTGACATAGTGTGCGAAGGTGTAGAGATACATTGGAGGTTAGCATACATACAGGTGGTGCATGGTTGTCGTCAGCTCGTGTCGTGAGATGTTGGGTTAAGTCCCGCAACGAGCGCAACCCTTATTTCTAGTTACCAGCAGTAAGATGGGGACTCTAGAGAGACTGCCATTGATAAAATGGAGGAAGGTGGGGATGACGTCAAATCATCATGCCCTTTATGACCTGGGCTACAAACGTGCTACAATGGCTGAAACAAAGAGAGGCGAAGTTGTGAAATGAAGCAAATCTCAAAAAAGCAGTCTCAGTTCGGATTGAAGTCTGCAACTCGACTTCATGAAGTTGGAATCGCTAGTAATCGCGAATCAGAATGTCGCGGTGAATACGTTCTCGGGCTTTGTACACACCGCCCGTCAAACCATGAGAGTTTGTAATACCCGAAGCCGGTGGCCTAACAGCAATGAGGGAGCCGTCTAAGGTAGGACAGATGATTGGGGTTAAGTCGTAACAAGGTATCCCTACGAGAACGTGGGGATGGATCACCTCCTTTCTAAGGAGAAAAAAAGGAAAAAAGCGTCATATATAGTTTTGAGAGACTAAAAGAGGTTTCTCAAAGAA
>JAIDKZ010000035.1 GCA_029051735.1 Anaeroplasmataceae bacterium
TTTCAATATAGATGTGATTATTTAAGGAAGAATCCTTCATATTTTAATAGATTATATTTTGATATAAATATGTGTTTAAATGAAGACAATATTAAAACAGTAGAATTAATAAGCATCGCAATTAATCATTATTTGAATCAAGGCAATTCATCAAAAATAGAGCATTTTTTTGATGAACTTGATCCAAATGAAGTTACCATATCACATCCTGTTTTTGTTTTGGAAAAATTAATTAAGTACATCCCATTTGATTGTACCAAATCCTCTGAATGGGTTAATTTTGGTTATGGAATTAATATCCAGAGAATGATTGTTGATTTAATCAAATTGAGTAATAAGGTCATAGCCAAAACTGACCCTCAATTTTTATTTGATTTTTATAAGCCATATTTTTCCAAAGAATATGAACTATTTAAAGAATTGATTATTTATTCATTTTCTGAAATAGAAGATACGCAGTTTTCCAATCAGATAATTTTGTATGTGGCAACCAATTTATCATGTTGTATAGAAAGTACAAGTGGAAATGATTATACATTTTATTTAAAAAAAGCTCTATTGAAACATTTGTCATATGCATGTGATGAAAATGTTCAATTATTTAATGATATATTGTATAAATATACTCCAGAAGACTTTAAAAATAAGTATAAATTGAAAAGGCAATATCAACAATTTTACCCTATTTGGGGGAAATTACAATATGACATTATTGAAAAAATGGATGATTGCCATTTGACATCTGAAATGAAACTGCTTAAAAAAGAGTTAATTAGAAAATATGGAGAGAATAAAATATTTTATTCTTTCA
This sequence comes from Anaeroplasmataceae bacterium, assembly GCA_029051735.1. GTDB lineage: Bacteria > Bacillota_I > Bacilli_A > Acholeplasmatales > Anaeroplasmataceae > Pelethenecus. Next base: position 812 of record JAIDKZ010000035.1, read on the forward strand.
AACATTCTTATTCAAGTTCTATTATTTCTTCAGTTCATAAAAAGAAATTGTCATTCAAAAATTGGATAAGCATTATCAATAATCCTAAAATTGGGAAAAAACCTTTTGGTCAGAACTTTAAAAATGGTTGTTTTTATGAAAGCACGCTAAGAGAATTTTCAAGAGATTTTGAAATAGAAGTAGAAACTAAACCCAATGAATACATTATTTATTTTTTAAATAATAATATGATTATTGCTTGTGAGTATATACAATCCTTTTTCATAGCTTTATCAAAATTAGATGTGCTTGACATTATTTCTTATGATGAAATGATTTGTCTAATAAATAAATATATTGATTATAGCAATGAAAATTTAGTATTGAGCATTATTAGAATGCTTGAAAAAATTGAAGATAAAAGCAAAATTGATATCAAATTTTTGGCCCAAGTATTTGAAAACTATTGTAAAAGCTATTCTGGAAATATATATGGAGAGTATGATTATAATAGTTATATGCTAAATAGTGTTTTTGGTGAATTTTCTTTGCTACTTTCTAAATGTTTATGGGTATATAACTCAGTCTTTGATGAAATATTTTCTATTTTAGAGTATTACATTACAAGCAATGATGACAAAATTAAGTATTGTTCAATAAATATTTTATTACCGATTACAAGGTTCAATAAAGAATTTGCGATAAATAAAATATTAGATTTATATAAAGATAATACTTTTATGATGAATCATTATGATTCGTATAGAATTTTGCAATATCTATATTATGATAATTGTAATATGGTAATAGAGATACTAGAAAGGTATTCAAAGTCAAAAGAGAGTCAAATAAAAAAACAAGTATTTTATTCTGCAACAGCTTGCTATTTACTATCAGGCAAGTGCAAGCATATAGTTTATAATAAAAAGTATGATAAAGACTGTATATCAGCTGTTATGGAGATAGTTGAAGCATATTTGAGAGAAAGTCCTAGCAAAGTCATTCTTAAAAGATGCTCAAATTTGTTAATATATTATTCAAGTAAGTATGAAAATTATAACTATTTAATTTTTAGATTGATTAAAGGAAAAAAACTTGATATCAAAAATAATAAAAAGTTAATAAACAAAACTTTATTTGACTCAAAAAAAATGAGTAAAAATTTAAATATATTATATGAACTTGAAGATTATGATGATGGGACAGAAGCATTAGTAAATAAATATTTGTTTAAATTAACCAAATTATTCAGTAAAACAGATAATTATCATCTATCTAAATTATCAAAAATTATAATAGAATATTATGATAAGGCAGTTGCTATCAACGACAAGGTTCAGAAAAGAAAACTACTTAATTGGATTGATAAATTATATTGCAAGGGATCTTGTTTAACCGAATTAAATGATTATATTACAAAATAAAATTAAATGGATGAAGATGATAAAATGTACGAAAATAATCACTATGTTCCTCAATTGATTTTGAGGAGATATGGTACAAAAATAAATAGATATAACATTAAAACCAAAGAACTATTCATTAATGGAAGTACAAAAAATGCCTTTTGTGAAAAGAAGCTTTATCCTGAAGATGTTGAAATTCTTTTGGGTAAACTGGAAAGTGAATTTACTAATGTTTTAGATAATAAGGTCCTTAAAGCAAAAGATAAAATAGTTTTATCTCGCTCTGAACTAAATTTAATAAAAAGGTTTTTAGTTGTTTTGCAGATGAGAACACCTAGCTCCCTTGGAAAATGGGCAGGCAAAAAAGAAAATAAAGAGTTATCAAAAAGCTTAGGCTTTAAAGAGACTGTGATTGCAAATGAAACAATAGATGAATATAACTTGAGAACCATAAGGGTTCTAGTAGAATCTAAAAATCTTAAAGAAGTATTTGATCATCCTTTAGTCACTTATGATGCTTGTAAATGGATAACACTTTATAATAATTGCTATATGGTAATATGGGATAGCAGTGATACACAGGAAGATTTCATAATAACAGATGTTGGTATGACTTGTGAACACGAACCCGCAAAATTCTTAGTACCTGGCTATTTTGAAGAATTAGTTAAGGAAGGTTATTTGCTATCTCATTTGGAAGAAGCGAAAAATGAAATTGAAAAATTAATGTATAGCGAAATACTAAATAGAAGTCGTTTTGTTTATGCAAATTTTTATATGTTTTCCATATCTAACACAAGAATGATTGGCTTGGTTAATCCATTTTTTAGATTATACTATGATAAAAATATTGTAAGCAATTTGGGTCGTGTTCCAGATGTTTGGCCAACAAATATAAGTAAAGAAGCTTTAGAACCAAATGATGCTAAATATGTTAATCACTATAATATCAAAGGAGTGGATTTTGTTACTGAATATCATGATAAAGATGAGTATATTTATAAGATAAAAAATCTTTCCTTGGATGATGTATTGAATATTAATTGTCTTGTGTTAGATAGGGTTCAAGAGATTATGGGCTTTGTCAATTCAAATAATATACTTAGAAGTTTAAGAGTCTATATGGGAGTAGATGAAATAAATCCACGTGTTGATTATAGACCATTAAAAGAAGAACTAGAAAAAATGGGGTATACCTTTTCTAAGCGAAAATATTTTTCTGATTTATCTAAGAGATTAGATATGGGATATGCAACTTTTACTATTGAGGATAGAAAATACATTAATTATATGTTAAATCTTTCAAAAGAATTGAAAAAATACAAGAAAAATGATATAAATTAATTACTCTTGATACACCAAAACCCTTGAGAATTCTTGGGAGGTGTTATTATGAGTGAAAAAGAGTTTGTACTGCATACTTATAATGACATTCTTAAAAAAATAAATGAAGTTATTAGACGGAAAGAAATGAATAAAAGTAATCTTGCAAAAAGACTTGGCATTTCCCGACAAACTTTATATGATTATTTAAATGGTGTTAATATAATGCCATGTGATATAGTCTTACATATAAATATGCTATTAAACTCTTAAAGGTTGTGTGAAAGCACAACCTTTTTCTATGGTTTAAAATTATTTGTCCATTTTTCTAGACAATAAATAGTAAATTAAAAATCTTAAAATTATAATAAAAACATCATTAAAGAAAGGAGGCATCAAAATGTCAAAATTTAATATAAAAGATGTTTGGAACTATTGCTTTGGCAATAAGGAAGAAGTCTACGATTATACAGGAAGATTAATGAAAAAATCTGCTTGTGGAAATCCGAAGAGTTCTTTTCAGCCAACAATAGATCACATAAGACCATTGAGTCAAGGTGGTTCAGATGTCTTAGAGAATATTATAGTTTGCCACTGTGATACC
>JAIDKZ010000036.1 GCA_029051735.1 Anaeroplasmataceae bacterium
GATATATTCCAAGACTCCCCCCTAAACTAAATAATAAAAATAGAATTGTCAAAAACATAATTTTACTCCTTGGTCAATTTTCTTCTAAATTCGACCTTTTTATTTATAAAAAATAGAATTTATCTATTAAAATCCTCTAATTACCATACAAATTATATAAAATTTATCATTTTTTGTAAAGTGCTTTTTACAAAACAAAAAAAGAACATCATGATTAAAGATGTTCTTTTTTCTCTTATTTTAACTTCAAACCTTCATGAAAAGCATGGGCAACGGTATTCTTTACCTGAACATAAGTATGGTCAATTGGGTTATAACTTATTAAATTTAATTTTGAAAAATCAATTCTTCCATTGATTAAAACTCTATCATCTAAAGAGACATTGATAATTTCTCCAATAACACATTCTAATTTTTCATCAATCATATCCAGTTTACATTCTAAAGTTAGGGGCAACTCTTCAATCACTGGAGCATCCACAAATGAACTTTTACTTGCATGGAAACCAGATTTTATAAATTTGTTTGGATCATCATTTGCAGATACAATACCTACATAATCACAGGCAGTAACATGCTCAACATCTGCTAAACTTACAGTAAATGCCTTTCGTGTTACAATATTTTTAAATGTTTTATGTTCTGCACTTAAAAATAAAGCAACTTTATTTGTTTCACAAAGCGTTCCCCAAGCAGCGTTCATTGCATCAACTGTATCGTCTTCATTATATGTACCTATAATTAAGACTGGTAATGGTAATAGATAGGATTTAACACCTAAATTTTTTCTCATTTCTTCATTCTCCTTTTTTATTATTATATCATAGCTTTATCCATATAAAAACGATTTAATGAATTACCTTTCAAAAGTTAAAATTTGATATTTGTATTTTCTATCAAATTACTTTTGATAAGTAAAAAAAATTTAACTAATAAATAAAATCCCCTCTATTATTTAATAACAAAGGAGATAAATTCATCAAAACTGGTGCGGGTAACAGGAATCGAACCTGCACTCCGTGGGAACTAGATTCTAAGTCTAGCGCGTCTGCCAGTTCCGCCATACCCGCATATTATTCTTGACGCACTCAATATTATATAGAATATAATTTTTAAAGTCAAGAAAAATTATAATTTTTTTAAAACTATAAAGGTAAAGATGCCTCAAGAAAAGTTAAATCATCTTCTATTTCAAAACCAGCACGTGTATAAGAAGCTACTTGTTCTTCATCATAATATGAAATGATTGCATTCACTTTATAATCTAAATATTGATTACAGACATGATAGAGAATAGACTCTTGCAAATTACTCTCATTATATTTTGAAAACAATTTTATATCTTCAATATATACATCATTATCATTAAATAACGAAACATATACAAATCCTAAAGTATTTTTCTTTTTTAAAAAAATATTTTATATTTTAAAATTGTCAACCAGTTATCCATTCTCTTGGCCAGTAGATGGCGGGCTTGTCGTGTAGATGGTCAACTAGTTGTCCCTTTTAGGAAAGGCCATTCTC
>JAIDKZ010000037.1 GCA_029051735.1 Anaeroplasmataceae bacterium
GGTAATCCATGAATTTTAGATTTCATAGAATCATTCACAATATCAGAAAGTTTTTTACCAAAAAATTCTTTATTCCAAACTTCTTCTTCATTTTCTCCCTCATTTAAACTATCCATTAACATCTTTGATTGATCGAAGGATCCAATAATTGGAGTAAAGGAAGATTCCAAGTCTACCGCAATCATATGAATGCATGAAGCTTTAGCAGATAATTTGACTCCGTACATTCCATTCTTTTTTACTACTTCAGGTGGAAGTAGTTTCATATCTTCAATTCTAGGAACAGAAACACCATACCCAGTTTGTTTTGCTTCTAATATTGCTTGATTCACTTCTTCATATACTTCATTTGCTTTTTTAGATTGATAAAGATAACTAATAAAATCTTTTCTGCTTTCACTACATTTTCCTAATAATAAATCTACAATTTCTTTATATTTAGAATCATCTAAATCTAAAACAATACTTGCTTTTCCTGTAGAGGCTTCTAAAAGTTCAAGTTTTACATCTGAGAATTGATTTGTATTTTTCAGTTCACGACAAATATTAGAAATATCCTTAACTTTTTTATATTTCATTTCTACTTCCTTAATTGCACACATGATATCATGTTTTAAAGGAATATCTTCTCCTATTGCATCAATATAATCAGGTAGTGAAATCTCTAAATCAGAGATAGGAAACTCTTCTAAAGCTTTAGAAAGGATCAAATTTGCATCTTCAACACTCATATTTAGTGCAGATAGACATACTACATTGGTTTCATATTTCGTTTCTAAATCTTTTGCTAAAGCAATTGCCTTAGGATCCTTAGGATCTTTTGTGTTCAGTACAATAACAAAAGGTTTATTCATTTCCTTTAATTTAGGAATTAAATTTTCTTCAATCTGCTGATACTCTGTTCTTGAAAATTCTGTAAACGTTCCATCAGAAGTGACATAAATTCCCAAATTGGAATGATTGTATATTACTTTTTCTGTACCTATGGATGCAGCCTCTTTAAATGGAATTGCTTCATTATACCATGGTGTTTTTACTAACCGTGGTTCTTCTTCAGTTCCATAGCCCTCTGCAGATGCAATAATTTCTCCTACACAATCAACAAATCTTAAATTCATAACAGTATTATTCACATTTAATTCAATAGAAGTTGAGGGAATAAATTTTGGTTCAACAGTCATAATCTGCTTACCCTCTGCCGTTTGTGGCAATTCGTCTAAGATTTTGTGCTTTAAGAACTCATCTTCTATATTTGGCAAGATCAATAGTTTAAAAAATGAATTAATTAAGCTTGACTTACCACTTCTGCATGAACCAACAAATCCAATAAATAAATCACTCTTCATTCTATTTGATAAGCTAATTAATGCCTCATCATTCATATAAATTCCTCCTCGTTAGTCATAGGAAGCATATGAGGATAATTTTTTAAATATACCAAAATCAGTAGAGATTTTCAATTATTTTAAAAATTTATGTATAAGCTTATCTGATGTTTTTGTATATGGAGAATAACGCATAGGTAGATCAATCCAATTAGCCTTATGTAAAATGGATTTATAATGGGTAAAAGTTTCAAAGCTTTTTTTACCATGATAGCTTCCTATTCCTGATGTTCCTATACCACCAAAAGGAAGTGTGTTGGTAGCCAAATGAATAATAGTATCATTGATGCAGCCTCCTCCAAATTGAATTTTAGCAATATATTCTTTTATTTTTCTTTTATCATTAGAAAAAATGTATAAAGCAAGTGGAGTTGGATGTTTCGCAATTATTGAATAAATTTCTTCTTCTTTTTGGTATGTTAAAATAGGCAAAATAGGTCCAAAAATTTCTTCTTTCATTATTTTGTGATTCTCATTTACTTCTAAAAGCGTTGGTTCAAGCTTTAAATCCTCTTTTGAACTATTTCCCCCATAGAGTATCCTTTCTCCTTCTAAATAGCCTAAAAGGCGGTTAAAATGCTTTTCATTTATAATTTTGCCATAATGCTTATGATGCATTCCATTTGGATAAAATTGATTGATCCAACCTATTAGTTCTTTTATTAATTCTTCCTTTAGATGAGAAGGAACTAATACATAATCAGGTGCTACACAGGTTTGACCACAGTTTATAAACTTACCAAAAGCAATTCGCTTAGCAGTTAAAGAAAGTTTTGCTGAAGAATCAATGATGACAGGACTCTTTCCTCCTAGTTCTAATGTGACGGGTGTCAAATTTTTACTTGCAGCTTCATAAACCATTTTTCCAATTTGAATTCCACCAGTAAAAAATATATAATCAAATTTAAGTTGTAGTAAAGCACTAGCAACTTTAGAATCGCCTAGTATAACAGCAACATAAGAA
>JAIDKZ010000038.1 GCA_029051735.1 Anaeroplasmataceae bacterium
ACCTTATGCCCTTTAGAACGATAAAAATCTAACCACATTTGTCTAATTTGGCTTGAAGTCATTTTTTTCATAAAATTCAACCTCCTCTTTTTCTTTTGAAAAAATCATAGCAAATAATATTTTACCAAAAAATGCTGTCTTTATCAAGAAATTTAAAGTAAAAGCAGACAATTTACCTCTTATTATGCTATAATTTAATTTAGGTGAACAAAATGAATCAATATGACTTTATTGAATTAATAAAAAAGAAAAGAGAAAATCAATTCCTATCTCAAAAAGATTTAGCAAAGCAAATACCAATATCTAAAACAGCCTATTGTAAAATAGAAAATCATCAGCAAAATTTAAATTTTTTTATAATTAAAAGAATTGCAGAACTATTAGAAATTGATTTAAACTTAATAAAAGACTTAAAAAAAGAAACCATCTTCTTTGATTAAACTAAGAAGATGGTTTCTTTACTTATCTTTTTGATAATATTCTAAATCCCACACAAAATTTTCACTCTTATGCCAATCATGATCTGATAATTGTTCACTTGCCTGATCAAATTTATAGATGATATGTAATAAATCATCATCACTTATCCAACCAGATTTATAAGCATTTTGGATATAATCCATTTCTGTTGTAGAACGATTATATACCATAATAACCGTTTGCAAACATGGTTTCCTTACTATATAAGGTTTAATATAAAAACTATACAGAACATCAAGTTGACCAGAATTTCCATGTCTAGCATGAAAACAGGCTACATCACATTTTTTATATTGCCCTAACGGAATGATATCTGCATCCCTTAGAATTATTCTTTCAAAATCTTTTGTTTGATATATTTCAAACATTTCATTTGCGTAATCTCTTTTACATGATGTCATAAATGTAAGAAATAAAATATTTATCAAAACTATTATTCCAAATTGCTTTCGTTTTATCATATTTATTTGTCCCCCATATTTAATATATTATATTTTCATCATAAAAGATAAGCGTTCCATCTAAATACGATGCTAAATCTTCTTCAACTAATACTACGACTCCAGATGGTAATATATAACTTCCATTAGTTGTTACTTTTTTAGAATTTTTTATACTGAAAACAACACTTGCGAAATCCTTCCTAAAATCCAATTTTGTATGGCATCCTAAACATGTTGCATAAATTGGATTTTTTTCATAAACTGTTCTTAATACATAGTGACCTTCAGGATTACCTGAGGATAAGCCACAAGAACATAAATTTTGATGTTGCCTTTCATTAATATATCTATATTTAAAATAATGTTTATGTGCTGTATTTCCTAATGCCTTAGCTGCATTAAGTCTACCACCTGATACACAAAAATTTTTTAATTTATCCATTTTATCTACACTATTCATTATGATTTGTTTTAAGTTTTCTGGAGTATAAGAGTAATCACTAGAAAGTAACAAAGCCGCTACAGCTGTAACATAGGGGGTAGCCATAGAAGTGCCAGAATCGGTATGAAAACCTTCTTCTACATGATCATCATCGTGAAACTCATCTAAAAATGGTGTTCTATATGTGCCATTACATATCATAATAGGATAGGTGCTTATTATTTCAGCACCTGGAGCAAACAAATCTACATTCTTAGCTCCATAGTTACTACCTCCAGAGAATTTTTTACTTTTCCATAGATCATCATTTTCATCTGTAGCCCCAACAGATATTAAATTTGGTAATTCAAGATTTGATGGGTAATGTCCTTTTTGATCATTATTTTGAGCATTATTTCCTGCTGCACAAACAAATAAACCCGAATAATTTTTTATAGCCTCATCTATTTCTTTATGATATTGACCCCCAGCACTGTAGTTCAAAATATCAATTCCCACTTCTTCTGCATAATTAATTGCTTCTTTTACATCATCCGGATCAAAGCGATCATTAATATTTGCCACTCTTAACGATACTAAAGTTATATTTGGTGCTACACCAACCATGCCATAACTATTTTGAATCAGCGGCTATTATTCCTGCAACATGTGTCCCATGACCACTTATATCATATAGAGGATCATCATATCGTGGAACTGGATCTCCATTTCCATCTTTTCCTTCAAAATATTCATCTTCATCTAAAAAAGATTTACTAAGTTCTCTATCTACACAATTGTTCAATTCACCATGAGTTACATCAATTCCAGAATCTATTACACCAACTTTTATTTCTTTTTTCCCAACTGTGATTTCCCATGCTCTTTCAATTTGAATTTTTTCAAGTCCCCATTGTCTTCCAAGCAAATAAAAAGGCTCAGTATTACTGCCAGGATGAAAAACTTCTTGAAAATTTGCATAGGAAGTAATCATTCCTCCACTAAAAAGTATAATTATCATAAGACTTATACAAAAGAATTTCTTTTTCATCCTAAATCCCCCCCCACTTTACTACTGGTGCTTTTATTTATTTTATTATATACTATAAAAAATTTTTATGCAACTTTTTTCAAAAAATAAAAATATAATTCCCAAAAAAAGAAAAAATATTTGTAAATATATCAAGATATCTACAAATATTTTTATTTTATTCTATATTGATTTTTTTTAAAACTTGCTTCATTGGTTTTTTTAAACATTGACTATCTGATACCATCATACCAATCATGATTCCAATGCCTAACATCATTAATTTTTTCAATTCTTTTCACCCAGTATTAGTTTGAGTTTTAGAGAGTTTTTTATAATGGTAATTTATTCCATAAAAAAATAGGGTGTAATTCCTTCCATATCATATTCTCCAAAGGTTTCAAAAGGAATCGCAGGATCTGAAATTTTTTTTGGACTATTTTCTGAGTGATTAAAACGATATAAAAGGCCCGTTTGTCTTGGAAGATCAAGCGTTTGAATGGCTTGGTTTAACGCATCTAAACTACCAATAATAATTAGTTTCTTCTTTGCACGAGTAATACCAGTATAGATAATTTTCTTTTTTAACATAATATGATAACTTGGAAGGATTGGTAGAATTACATTTTCGTATTCACTACCTTGAGATTTATGGATAGATATTGCATAAGCTAATCTTAAATTCTCAATTTCCTTTACAGGATAGCGAATGATTTTACCTTCAAAATCAATATCTAGGATTTCCTTATTGTCTTCTTTTGTAATACCTTTAACAATTCCAATGTCTCCATTCATCACTTGAAGGAGTGGATCATTTTTTAACTGCAATACCTTATCTAGTTTTTTGATTATTAAATTTTCACGGACAATTTTTTCTTCTTCCAAATTGTATCGGTTAGATATGGCTTGGTTTACTGCATCTATTCCTGCTACACCTGCATACATTGGAATCAAAATCTGCATTGCATCTTTTATATCATTTCCTGAAGCTATGTATGAATCTAAAATCCGAAATAAAAGTTCTTGTAAATTTTTAGCCTCACAAGGATAAAAATATACCTCTTTCTTGGTACTAAAAATTCTATAATCTAGTTCTCCTGCTAAAACCATATTAGAAAGCTGAATAATTTTTGAATCGGCAGCCTGACGCATAACCTGAAATAGACGAACGGTTTCAAATAGATTAGAGGCAATACAATCATGAAACACATTTCCAGGTCCTACAGAAGGAAGCTGGTTCTCATCTCCTACCAATATCACTTGACAATTTAAAGGAAGTGCCTTAAATAAACTAGCTGCTAAATTAATATCAATCATTGAGGCTTCATCAATAATTGCTAAAGAGCAGGATAGAGGACTCTCTTCTGTTGCTCCAAAGCCTCCCTCATAATTATAATGTAATGCCTTATGAATTGTAGTAGCTTTAAAATTTGTTACCTCCATCATTCGCTTTGCTGCTCGTCCTGTAGGGGCCATCATAGAAATTTTTAAATCAAGGTCATCACAAGGGAATACAAGATTATGTAAAAGAGCATAACTACGCATAATTCCTTGAAGAATTGTTGATTTTCCAGTTCCTGGTCCTCCTGTGATAATGGTTAATTTATTGGCTAGGGCTTTTTCAATGGCTTCTTTTTGATTCTCTGTGTATTTTATATGTATGTCTTTTTCAACTTGCTTTATTGCTTCAACAATTTTTTGTTTTGAAAATTGAGGAATTTTTCGTTCCTTTAATTTTAAAATTCGTTCTGCACACTGTACTTCACTTTTATATAAAGCAACATCAAAATAACGATCCTCTTCTTGAATAATTAAAGAGGACTGAACCAACATTTCCAAAGCCTCTTCCAGTTCTGGTCTTTTAATTTCTGAGCTTGAATTTAAAAGAATATAACTAGAATTTAATAATTGATTTCGATTTAAAAAAGTATAACCTTGTTGATAACAAACTGCATTTAAAGTATATCGTATAGCCTCTTTTAAACGTAACATATCATTGACTTTAAATCCCAAATGCATAGCCAAATCATCACTTTTTTTAAAACCAAAACCTTCTATATCATATATTAAGGTATATGGATTTTCCTCTACTCTTATTGCCGCCTCTGTTCCATAATATTCATACAAACGATATACCATTTTGCTAGTCAAACCAAATGAAAACAACTTTATAATCACTTGTTCTGAAGCATAATTTGCTTTCAATGTTTCATAGACAATTTTCTTTCTAGTTTCAGTCATTTGACTCACTTGATCTAACACATTAGAATCCTTTAAAATCTTTTGGATGCAATCTTTCCCTAATGCTTCTACAATATTAGTTGCAAGTTTCTTTCCAATTCCTATAAATGTATCACTAGAAAAATATGATATCAAACCCTCATTAGAAAAGGAATTTGTTTTTGTATAAGTTTCAACTTTAAATTGTCTTCCAAATTTTGCGTGCTCAACAAATTCTCCAACAAATTCATATTCTAAACCTTCTTCTAATTCCATGAAGGTTCCTACAACAACAATCTCTTTTTCTTGATTTGTTTTAATTCTTGCAACTTTATACAAGGAATCTTCACTCTTATAAATATAAGATGAAATTGACCCAATCACAATTTCTTTCATCTAATACTTTCTTCTTTCCTTATTATAATATACCTCATCTATGATTGCCCCACCTAAACAGATTTCTTGATCATATATTACTACCGCCTGACCAGGAGTAACAGCACGACAAAGCCCATCATAGAGCACTTTGATTTGATTATCATTTAAGAATTCAATTCGAACAGGAATATCTTTTTGACGATATCGAAACTTCGCAGTATATTCCCTATTCTCTAAAGGAATATCTGTAATCCAATTTACATCAGAGGCAATACACCAATTTGATTCTAAATAAATAGAGTCATGACCTTGACCAACAATCAATTCATTCTTCTCTAAATCTTTACCACAAACAAACCATGCTCCATTTGCAAAATCTTTAGAGCCACCAATGCCTAACCCCTTTCTTTGTCCAATTGTATAATACATCAGTCCATCATGTGTTCCTATGATTTTTCCATCAACGGTAACCATATTCCCAGGTTGAGCAGGTAAATAATTTTTTAAAAATTGCTTAAAATTTCGTTCTCCAATAAAACAAATTCCTGTAGAATCCTTTTTTAAAGCAGTAGAAAGTTTTGCATCTTTGGCGATTTTTCTTACCTCAGACTTTGTCAAATTCCCAATAGGAAACAATGCTTTTCTCAATTGGTCTTGCTTAAGCATACATAAGAAATAGGTTTGATCCTTATTTTCATCAATTCCTCTTAATAAATAACTTTTCTGTTCTAAATGCTTAACTCTAGCATAATGCCCCATCGCAATATAGTCAGCTCCCAGTTCACAAGCTTTTTTTAAAAAGGCATTAAATTTGATATATTTATTACACATGATATCTGGATTTGGAGTTCTACCTTTCTTATATTCATTTAAAAAATAAGAAAATACAGTATCCCAATATTCTTCAATAAAATCTACACGATGAAGTGGAATATCCAATTCTAAAGCAACTTTCTGAGCATCTTGAAAATCCATCTCCTGTGGACAAACCTCATTATCAATATCTGGATTTCCTAAAATATCATGATTTGTTAAAGAATCCCAATTTCTCATAAACATGGCCTCAACATGATATCCATCATCCTTTAAAACCTTTAAAGCAACACTGCTATCCACACCACCAGATAAACCTAAAATGACCTTTTTCATGCTTTCACCACCTAACTATAAAAATTTTACCACAACAATACAAAATAATCTAGAAAAGATGATGTTTTTTTTGTATAATAATCAATAGGTGATGAAAATGCAAAATGAAAATGAGCATACTTATGATAATGGCTTTCATCCAAAAGAGGTAGTTTTAAAGCCAAATTATAAATTTTATAATCGCAATCCATTTTTTTTATTCTTTGCCTGGATTATATTATGGTTAACTCGATTTTGGCTTATCATCCCTAGATTTCTTATGGGTGTAAGAACTATAGGAAGAAAGAATAAAAGAAAAGTGAAAGGTGCAATCATAATATCAAATCATATTCATCCTTTAGATGCATTTTTCCTTGCAGCAACCTTCTACTTTCAAAAAGTATACGTAACAATGCTTCAAAGCAATCTAGGATTTGGTATTGTGTCTAAATACTGGCGACTTGCTGCTGCTGTTCCAATTCCAACAGATCGACATCTTTTAAGAAAATTCAATCGTGAAACAGAGCAAATTTTAAATAAAAATAAAAATATATTAATTTATGCTGAAGCTGCATTAGTCCCTTATTGTGATCATATAAGAAATTTTTTACCTGGTGCTTTTCATTATGCAGTTGTAAATGATAGACCCATCATTCCTTGTTGTTTTACCTTTCATAAACCAAAAGGAATTTATAAAATTATAAGAAGAAAAAAACCAAGAATTCATTGTAATATATTAGAGCCTTATTTTATCAAACATACGGATAATCGTAAATATGATATTGAAAAAGCTAAAGAGGATGTCCATAAAATAATACATGATTACTTTATTGCAAATAGTGATTATTATTACAAGGACGGAATAAAAATAGAGCAAGAGAAAAATTAAAATTCTCTTGCTCTATTTTTATATATTTCTATTATTAAAATATAAACTATAAACATCTAAAAAAGCAAAGGGAAACTGTTTACTTTCTTCCTTAATAAAACCATACTTTTGATATAAGCAAAGTGCTCTTTTATTACATGAATCAACTAATATACCTATCCCATTTGCTCCTAAGCTTTTCGCTTCTTTAATCATAGATTCTATTAAATAAGCCCCATAATGCCTTCCTGTGAATCCTGTCTTAACCATAACTCGACCAAAACTCATTAAATGATCTTTTAAAAATGTTTTTATAGGATATTCTTCAATATCCTTATGAAAACAAGCATAACCCACAAGCATTTCTTCATCCTCAACCACTCTCCCAAACCCATTTTCAATATCTGATTGAATTAAATCATCGCTTGGATATCCATCTAACCATATGGGTAATTGTTCATCTTTAATTCTTTGCTTAACATCTGTCTTCATTATTAAGATTTCTTTTAAATCTTGAAATGTTGCCTTTCTGTACTTCATATACTACTCCTCATATATACTTATTATAATATATTTCTTCTTTTGGAAGCAATTGTTATTTTTGCATATCTTTCTATCAAAACTCATAAAATAATATTACAGAATTGAAAATTTACAATAATTGTCAATATTTATTTAAAAAATTTTAAAAGTGTGCTATTATTTTACTTGCGAGGGTGTAATGTTATGGAAGAGAAAAAGGAAATTGATTTAAAATATAAAGATAAGAAAGAAACCCTAATGGGAACCGTTTTAGGTTTTTTTATTGGACTAGCAATCATCGTACCAGGAATCAGTGGTTCAACAATGGCAATCATTTTTAAACTATATGATAAATTACTTTATGCAATTGGAAACTTAATCAATAAATTTAAATATAGTTTTTTATTTCTTTTACCCATTCTTGTTGGTGCTATCCTAGGATTTAGTTTAGGGTTCTTTGGAATACAATTTTTATTAGACCTTTTACCTTTTGCTATTATGGCATTTTTTGCAGGTTTAATGATAGGTGCTTTCCCAGCAGTAACAGATGAAATAAGAAAAGAAAAACTCACTTTAAAAAGGATTCTTTTATTTCTTTTAGGATTGAGTATCCCTATTGTCATTGGTATCACATCCACATTTGTTCAAGGTGGTAACAACAGTTTAGAGAATTTAAAATTCTATCATTATATCCTATTCTTATTTTTAGGATATGTTGTAGCAATCACTCAGGTTGTCCCTGGTTTGTCAGCAACAGCATTGCTGATGGCTTTTGGATACTTTGTACCAATTATGGAATCAGTAAAACTAAGTTATATTCAAAATAATCCAAGTGTTCTTCTTGTATATGCTTGTTTAGTCATAGGATTTATTATAGGATTAATCTCCTTTTCTAAAATACTCACTCTAATTTTTAATAAGGGAAGAAAAACTGCATTCTTTATGATTGTAGGTTTATCCTTAGGATCTATTGTATCTATGTTCTTTAATCCTGATATATATAAAACATATTTATCTTGGGCAAATGGAGATGTTTTATTTGGATTAGATTTAGGTCTTGGAATAGGGCTACTGATTATTGGTGCTATCATAGCTTATCTATTTGTAAAATATGAACGAAATCATTTTATTGAATTAGAAAAAGAATAAAAAAAATGTAGAAATTATTTCTACATTTTTTTATATTTCAGCCACATAAGAGGTTACATCATGAACAACTTCTCCATCAATTTGAAGTGCCATAGGTTTATCAAATTGTACCTCAATTCTTCTCCCCTCAATTACATCACATATCTTTTTATGCTTAACATGTCCACCTTTAAATATAGACGAAAAAACCATAAGTGTCTTTAACTTCCCTGATTTATGCATAGTAACAAAAGATAGTTTATCATTCCATCGATTTTGATTTGGAGCCACCATCATACCTCCACCATAATATTTACCAAACATAGCAGAAGCAAACCAAACCTTTTTATATTTATGCTCTACACCATCAACAAATACTGTTGCATTTGGACATTTGTATTTTCCTAGTAAAAGCTTAATAGAAATTGATGTATAATTGATTTTTTTAATTCCTTTTGCTTTCATTTCTTCTGCGATTTCACAAACCATTCCATCAATTCCATAACCTATACCATTGATATAATACGTTGTTTTTCCATTAATAGTAACCTTAGGTAATTTTTTTAAATAATCATTCAAAAGAACCAAATCTTCTTTTGCATCTATATCTCTTAAAAAATCATTTCCAGTCCCAGCCCTATATAAATATAATTCAGAATCTAAATTTTTACCATATACTTCATTTGCAAAATGATTTAAAGTCCCATCACCACCAACTAAAATCACCTTATCTTCATTCTTTAATTCTTCTATAAATTTTTCTGAATCCAGTTCTAATACATTAATTTCACTTAATTCATTAAAATTGTTTTTTAATTTTTCTAATGCTTCTTCTTTTATCTGTTCTCCTAAACCATTATTAGATAATGGATTATATAATAAGTAATTCATGATTATTTCTCCTTTAAATCATTTTTTATTATTTCATACGCTATATCAGCGATTTCCACAGTTTTTTTATCATGGTAAGCTTCATGAGATAATACATCAACTAAAGTTATATAAATATGAGATCTACGAAAAGGGAAATTCTTCTTAACTTGATTGGCACCTGAAATGGAAATCAAAACAATATCTGCTTCTGTCTTGGTTGCAATCTTAAAAGATCCAGGATGAAACGGCAACATCTCTCCAGTTTTACTACGTGTTCCCTCTGGACAAATATATATGGATGCCGTATTCGTTTCAATATATTCTGCTGCCTTTTGAATGGATTTAACTGCATGAAACGCATTTGACCTATCTAAAGAAATATATCCAGCATGATGGATAAAAGGCCCACAAATTGGGATTCTCTCATTTTCCATTTTAGTTACGCAACACACTGATTTTTTCAATATTGCTAGCATAGCAATCGCATCAAACATAGAGGTATGGTTAGAAACGAATAGACATGGTTGTTCTGGCATTTTTTCAAATCCTTGAAGATGTAGTTTTGTATTTGAAAAGAAAATTATTTTTTTACATGTCTCTTTGATAATAAAATTGGCTATACGACTTGGTTGTTTTATAATTTTCTTTTTTGATAGAAATAAAGACCAGAAAAATAAAAACAAAATATATATAAGAAAACATATTCCATAAAACACTCGAATCATTCCAATTAATAAAAATATAAAATACCAATCTTTATATAAATGAAGTCC
>JAIDKZ010000039.1 GCA_029051735.1 Anaeroplasmataceae bacterium
CCCCTTTGCTAAGTTAAAAATGAAAGACTCTGAACTTATTTTAAAATTAGAAGAGGCAGTAGAATATAAAAAGAATTTGGAATTATACAACCACACTTTATCAGCTTTACCAGAAGGTTACCGAAGTGTGGATTATGAAGTAATGCTTTTAGATTTGAAATCATTAGCCACATTGGATTTTGATTTGCAAATTACAGATGCAAATTTCTTAAAATTAAAAACTATGATTGTAGATTGCATAACAACATTTAAAAGAAATCAGTTGGATTTAAATGCTTTTCAGACTTTATTTGATGTTGAAGTGTTTGATTTAGTTAATGGGAATATTTCTACATTAGCACAAAGTTTTTCTAAAATGCTTGCTGATGAAGAAATGATTTTTCTTCATGTTGATCGATTAGATGTGTTAAATCAAATCAAAAAATTAAACATTTTAGATTATTTGAATTGTGCTTTAGATCATAATATAGAATTAGAAAGACTTTCTAGTGCATATGAACGTTTTTTTCTAGAAGCAAATATTTATACTGAAATTGAAAATCGTTTAATATTAAAGGAATTTTCTAGTTTGGGTATTGAACGAATTGTTACCTCCTTTAAGGAATACGATGAATCTCACTTAGAAGCAAATAAGGCTTTTATTATTTCAAAGCTTTCTAAGAAAAGACCAGAGGATAGTATTATGGCTGGTTCTCAATTTTCAGTTTTAATTCGTGAATATAATAAGAGTAGGAAACAAATGCCAATTCGTATGCTTTTGGGAGAAATTAAAAATTTGATTTTTGATATTAAACCAGTCTTTTTAATGAGTCCATTATCAGTTTCTACTTATTTAAATGGAGAGTTAAATTTGTTTGATTGTGTGATTTTTGATGAAGCCTCACAGGTTTTTGCATGGGATGCATTAGGGGCAATTTACCGTTCAAAACAATGCATTATCATTGGTGATAGCAAGCAAATGCCTCCTACTAATTTTTTCAATAGTATCATGGATGAGGAAGAGGATGATTATAATGATGTTATGGAATCTATATTGGATCGTGGGACAAGCACATTAGATACGAAACGACTCAACTGGCATTATCGTAGTAGAAGTGAGGAACTGATTGCATTTTCTAATCAAGAATTTTATGATTCAGGTCTAATTACTATTCCACAGGCTAAAGCACATGAAGAAGGGTTTGGAATAGATTTTCATTATCTTTTCCAAGGGTGCTATGAAGTGCATTCTAGAACAAATTATAATGAAGCAAAATATATTTGTGATTTAGTATTTAAGTTTTTTGATTGTTATCCAGATATGTCTTTAGGAGTAGTGGCCTTTTCAAATGCTCAGGCGGAATTGATTTATGATTTAATTGAAGATCGTTTAGACAAACAGCCTATCTATCAGCCATTTTTTGCTGAAGATAAGGATGAACCATTTTTTGTAAAAAACTTAGAATCTGTTCAAGGAGATGAAAGAGATAGGATTATCTTTAGTATTTGTTATGGTTATAACAAAGAAAATAAATTTTATCAACGATTTGGCCCTTTAAACAATTTAGGAGGAGAGCGACGATTAAATGTTGCAATCACTCGTGCAAAATATAATATATGCATTGTAAGTTCTATAAAAAATACAGATATTAAAATAGAGAATACAAATTCATTAGGAGTTAAACTTTTGAAAAAGTATTTAGCCTATGCTGAAAATGTAAAAACTCCTAGCCATAGTATTGCTTTATCTGATGATGGTATTTTAAAAGATGTTGCTCAATTTCTAGAAGGAGAAGGATTCTTGGTTGAATCTAGAATTGGTTCTTCTAAATTCAAGGTGGATTTAGCTGTTCTTCATCCCATGACAAAGTCATATGTATGTGCAATTATGTTAGATGGAGATTCTTATGTCATTGGGAATTGCACAGATGTTAATCGATTACAAGAGATGTTATTAAAACGCTTGGGATGGAAGTTTTATCGCTTATTTTCAACTCTATGGATTAATCAAAATAAAATTGAAAAAGAAAAATTAGTTGCATTTTTAAATTCAGCTTTTCAAGAAGAGATTACGGAAGAAGAAAAAACAAAAAATTCCTTTTTAATTGAAAATGATGAAAGCTTTGATGATACTTTTAAAAAGTATGATAAATTATCTGATAATCAGCTGAAAGAAATTTATCAAACGAAATCTACAAGAAAAGCGATTGAAGCAATCATATTAAAGGAAGAACCTATTCATAAAGAGTATTTATTAAAAAGAATTTGTTTTATGTATGGAAGAACCAAAGTTACAAATATAGTAAAGAGTTATTTTGAGCAAGATATACAAGGACTTAATTTGTTGAATCAAAATGATTTTTTATCTTTTCATCAATTTAATGAATTGTCATTACGGTTATCTTTAGATCGGAATATAGAATATGTTCATCCTTTAGAATTGCAAGATGCTATATATAAAATAGTAAAGAGAAGTAATGGAATAACAAAAGAAGGGTGTTTTAAAAATGTTGTTCAACTTTTAGGATACAGTCGTATGACAGAACATGCTATAACTTATTTAGAAGATGCATTAGTCTTTCTAAAACTAGAAGGAAAGATTGTAGAGAAACAGGATTGCTTATATGTATAAAATAAAAAGATTCCTTGAGGGAATCTTTTTTATAATATCTCTTTATTGTAATGACCACGAGTATCAGTTTCTTTATTGAAAAAATTTGTTTTATTTTTTTGGATGAGTTTGTTTTGATATTTTTTAATGATTTGCGTAGTTTCTTCTTTGGATTCTGTTGTAAATTGTAAACGGAAAACTTGGATATTTTCAATTTCATTTAATTCATCAATTAAATTAAGAATTTTGCCATTGAGAATAGTGGTTGTACAATCTTCATGGCTTAAAATCGGAAATCTTCCATATTCATCCTCAATAAAATAGGATTTTGTTTTACATGTTTTGCAAAGATTCAATTTTTTCAGTGGACAATACTTTGTATATAATAAATGTGCATGTCCATAAACAATCATTTCTAAGTTGGGATATCCATCATTTTCTTTTTTATATGCTTCAATTAAATCCGCAATATTTTTTTTGTTCATTTCATAGGATAAGGTAACTCGGTTTACATTTAAGGAGTGCAGAAGATGAACAGCTTTTGAATTAACAACGTTAAGTGAAAAGTCTGAAGTAATCTCATTTTTATTTCGGTAGGCATAAATTCCCCCATATCCACCAACAAGTAGAGGACCTGATTTGTCAGGATAGATGGTATTGTTTCTTCTTATTGTATTATCATTTGTGTATATAATTTTTATTCCACAGCCTAATGCTGCATCATATTGATCTTTTGTTGTGGCATAAACAGCTAGTACAGGTGAAGATTTTGGAAAAGTTATTTTTTGAATTGGCTTTTGCATTGCCTTTCCAATTTTATTTCTATTTAACCTTTCTTCATTCATTTGTTTTACAATTGATCTTCTTGCTTCATTTATTAACTTTGCTGGAATAAATACATTATCTGATTGATATGAGAGAGAAGATAATTGATAAACAGAATCTTTTAACCGATCAAATTGTTGTTGAAATTGTATTTCACTAGTAGGTATAGATTTTGCGGTAGCTAATTGCTCCTCAGATTCATAGTAGATATGATGATTTTCACAACTTGCATTAACACAAAGTTTTTGATTTGTATAGGCGTACACTTCTAAAACTAATGGGAAACGGCGATATTCCTTTGGATATGTTTTTTCAATAGAAGAATAAAATTCTATATCTTTTGTTTTATAAACAATATCTCCAATACTTAACTCTTCTTTTATTGCAATAAAACAAGAAGTAGTAGAAGAATGAATATAATTCCCTTTAGCATCATAGAGTTTTGCAACAGTTAAATTGATATCATTATTTTTATGATCAATCCGAATTATATCATTTTGGTTTAATTTTTGATTGAGATTTATTTCATAACCTATTTTAGTTTTATTTACAATTTTTCCAATTGGATAACCAAAATTATTTGGTTTTAATATGTTGGTAATGTTTTTTTTGTCTTCAAAAAAGATATACCCTTTTGTAAAGGTGCGGTTAAATGTTTTATTTAAGAGAATCTTTTCAGCAGGAACTAAGGTATTGTCTAAAGCGTTTCGATATGTTTTTACAACATTTGCAACGTATGCTGGTTCTTTCATTCTACCTTCTATTTTTAAAGAATCAATGTGTTTTAAATCATTTATGTAATCTATTGTATTTAAATCTTTCATTGATAAAATATAAATGTCACTTGCAATTTCTTTATTGTTTTCATATAAGGTATAAGGCTTTCTACAAGAACCTACACATCTTCCACGGTTTCCACTTCGGTAGCCAATGAGCCCCGACATCAAGCAATTTCCTGAATAAGAAACACATAAAGCACCATGTATGAAAATTTCTAAAGGTATTTTTGCAATCTTTTTAATTTCTTTGATTGTGTTTATATCTACTTCACGGGATAATACAACACGACTTGCTTTTAGTTCTTTAAAAAGCAAAGTTCCTTCTAAATCATCAATTCCCATTTGCGTTGAGCAATGGGCTTCTAAATCAGGGTAAGTTGATGTTACATAATGAAATGCGGCAAGATCTTGAATAATTATTCCATCAACATTTGCTTCATAAAGTTGGTCTATTCGTTGCTTCATTTCTTCTAACTCATCTTCAAAAAGAATTGTATTTAGTGTCACATAAATTTTTACTTTTCTCAAATGAGCATATTGGACAGCCTCTTTTAATGTATTCATATCAAAATTGGAGGCATATGCTCGTGCTCCAAATTTATTCATTCCTAAATATATCGCATCTGCACCATTAGAAATTGCAGCAATTAATGCTTCGTAGTTTCCAGCAGGAGCTAAAAGTTCACTCATAATTCATCACCTTTTTTAATTTTATCATATTCTTTTAGTTTTTAAAATTATTTTATAGAAATGATAACTTTTCTTTAAAAAAATAATTTTTCTCTAGTTTGCTTCTTAGAAATAAGGTATAATGGATTTATGAGGATTTGGTGTGAAGAAAGAGGGATTGTATGAAAGGACTTTTTATTACTTTTGAGGGTGGAGAATGTAGTGGGAAGACTACCATTATTCAGCAATTATGTAAGACATTAGAAGAAATGCAAATTCCATATATTTCTACAAGAGAGCCTGGTGGAATTGATATAGCAGAACAAATAAGAAATATTATTTTAGATGTGAACAATCAAAAAATGACAGAAGAGACTGAGGCTTTACTTTATGCAGCAAGTCGAATGCAGCATTTGAAGGAAAAAGTAATTCCTGCATTAGATGCTGGCTATATTGTCATTTGTGATCGATTCTTAGATTCTTCGCTTGCTTATCAAGGTTATGCTCGGCATTTAGGAATGGAATCAATATTGCAAATCAATCATTTTGCGTTATCTCATTTACCTGACTTGACACTTTTTATTGATGTAAAACCTGATGTAGCGTTAAAGAGATTAGAAAATCGTCAAAAAACAGATCGACTAGATTTGGAAAATATACAGTTTCATAATGATGTATATCAAGGATATTTAGAGGTATGTAAATTATATCCTGATAGAATTATAAAAATTGATGGGAATGTGGATTTAGATTTGGTATGTAAACATTGTATTGATAAGGTTTTAGATTTTATAAAAAGGTAGGTGTGGGAAAATGGATATTAAAAATATGATAGAAAATCAAAAGCGTATTTTTAATATGCTAAAACAAAATAAACTTAAAGATAGACTTTCTCATGCTTATTTATTTTATGGAGAAGATGGTGTGGGAAAAAAAGAAATGGCCTATGCTTTAGCTTGTCTATTTTATTGTCAACACGATGCCTGCTTGGAATGTGAGACTTGTAAAACGATATTGTCTGGAAATCATTTAAATGTGAATTATATTGGAATTGCAGACTCAAAAAAATTAATTTCAAAAGAACAGATTACAAATTTGCAGGAGGAATTTTCTAAAACTTCATTGGTTGATGGATATCGTATCTATATTGTTGATGGTATAGATACCGCTTCTGCATCAGCACAGAATAGTTTATTAAAATTTATTGAAGAACCGCAAAATAATACGCCTACCATTGGAATCTTCATTGCCAAAGAATTGGCAAATGTTGTGTCAACAATTGTTTCTAGATGTGCACTTGTTCATTTTCCTTCTGTTGAAATTAAAAAATTAATTTACTTATTATCATTAGAGGGTTTTTCAGAAATGGATGCATCTTTAGCAAGTCTTCTTACGAATAATATTTATGAAGCAAAGAAAATAATGGATTCTGAAGCTTATCAAACGAGTAAGGCTCTTTTTTTAGAGTTTTTAAATTTAAATAAAAAGAAGGATGCTGTCTTATATTTTATTAAAAATCAAACAAATTTTACCTTTGATTTTGGACAAATGTTTTTTAAATGGTTGATAGCCTTTTATGAAGATATCTTTAAAATTGAAGACAAAGAAAGTTTGATTTTCACTGGGTTATATGATAAAATAATATTGTATGTTAAAAATGATTATAAGGAGCTGAAAATCAAATTTAATCTAGTTTTAGAACTATACTCTAAAATGGAATATAATGTTTCAGCAAAGAATATATTTCATGAATTAATTTCTAAATTATTTTAGGATGTGATAAATTGAAAGCAATACGTGTTACATTTAAATCTTTAGGCAAACGATATTTTTTTGGCACTGCTGGATATGATGTAAAGGATAAAGATCAAGTTATTGTCAATACCATTAGAGGAATAGAATTGGGAATTTGTGTTGGTAATGCGTTTGATTTGGAAGAAAAGGATTTAATTTCAGAATTGAAAGATATTGTTCGTATCGCTACAGATAAGGATAAAGAGCAATATCAAAAAAATAAAATAGAAGAACCTAAAGTTGTTGAACATACAAAGAAATTTGCTAAAGAACTTGAACTTCCAATTAAAGTTTTAGAGGCAGAATATACTTTGGATAAATCAAAACTGATTATATATTTTGAATCTGAAAATCGAGTGGATTTTCGTGAACTTGTAAAAAAGATTGCTGAAATATATCATACTAGAATTGAACTAAGACAGGTTGGTTCTAGAGATGGTGCTAAGGTTTTTGGAGGAATTGGTCCTTGTGGATTAATTGTTTGTTGTAAAACGTTTATTACTGAATTCGAAAATGTTTCAGTGAAAATGGCAAAAAATCAAAACCTATCGCTAAACCCAATTAAAATAAGTGGGAATTGTGGAAAGTTGCTTTGCTGTATAAATTATGAGAATGATTTGTATAAAGAACTTAGAAGATTTGCTCCAGATATTGGAGATATAGTTAAAACCGCAGATGGGCCTGCAAAGGTACTTTCTTGTGATGTGTTGAATCGTAATTGTAAAGTGAAGTTTATTGAGGAAGAAAATAAATTTGCTTATTTGAAATTAGATGAAGTAGAGTTTGTTCGTTCAATGGATAAACATAAGGATGAAGACGATGCCGATAGTTTGCAATGACCTTTTAGGTAAACCTGGAATTATTATATATCAAGATACTGAGGCATTTCATTTTTCTATTGATTCTATGTTGTTGGCTGATTTTGTATCAATACCAAAGCGAACAAAAAAAATTTGTGATTTGTGTAGTGGCAATGCACCTATTCCTTTATATTTATCTAAGCGAACAAAAGCAGAAATTATAGGAATTGAGATTCAGCAAGACTCTTATAATTTAGCAGTTCGTTCTATAAAGGAGAACCAATTAGATGAACAAATTGATATGAAATTGGGAAATCTAGTTTCTATTTCTAATCAAATTGGTAAAAATAATTTTGAAGTAGTCACTTGTAATCCGCCATTTTTTAAATTAGGAGATCATCAGATTAATCCTAATGACAAACTCGCTATAGCAAGACATGAAATACATGCAAGTTTAGCAGAGATTGTGAAAGAGGCTTCTTTATTGCTGAATACAAAAGGGCGGTTTGCAATGGTACATAGACCAGATCGGCTTTTAGAGATTTTAGAAATATTTAGAATAAATCATATTGAACCAAAACGGTTGCGTTTTGTATATCCTAAAATAGGGAGTGAATGTAACCATATATTGATTGAGGGAATAAAAGATGGTTCTAAAGGCGGATTAGTAGTTTTACCTCCGCTAATTGTTTATGGTGAAGACAACCAGTGGACAAAAGAAGTTATAAGAATATATAATTGTGAAAAGGAGTGATTTTTATGTTCTTAAGTTTATTAAATAAAAAGGAAATGCTTAAATTTTTGGATCTTGCAATTTATATGGTGGATATTGATGGTGAGCCTACGCAATATGAAAAACGCATTTTAACCAAAATGATGGCAGAATTAGATCAAATTAAGGATGAATATTCTTTTCGTTTAACACAGTCTGTAGAAGAAACAGTTGAGTTTTTTAAGGGCTGTAATAAAGTAGTGAAAAATGTGGTTTATTTAAATTTAGTTATCATATCAATGGAAGATGATCTTTATAACACTTCTGAATTGTTATTCTTAGAAAAAATTCAAAAGAAACTAGATATATCTTCAGAAAAAAGACGTGAGTTAATATCTATTGTTTATGCAGAACGTGATTTACGTGAAAAGGCAAATCGTATAATTAAGAACTAATGAAGATGCGTAGTTTTGATCAAGATAAGGCAATTCTTTATTTGGTTGCAACTCCAATAGGAAATTTAGAAGATATCTCTTTTAGGGCAATCTCAATATTAAATACTGTGGATAAAATTTATGCAGAAGATACAAGAAATTCTACGATTTTATTAAAGCATTATCAGATAAGAACGCCAATAGAAAGCTATCATGAATATAGTCAAGAAATAAAAGAAGAACAAATATTAAAAGAACTAAAAGAAGGGAAAAAACTTGCAGTGATTTCAGATGCTGGTCTTCCAGTGATTTCAGATCCAGGATATAAGCTTGTACAATTGGCGATTGATCATGAGATTGCAGTATCTACAATCCCTGGCGCTTCAGCTGGAATAAGTGCTCTTATTGCATCAGGATTAGTACCAATGCCATATACCTTTTTTGGTTTTTTAGACTCAAAGCATACAAAGCGTCTAAAAGAATTAGAAGATTTAAAATATATACCACATACATTAATCTTTTATGAAGCTCCTCATCGTATATTGGATATGCTATTGGATATGAAGACTATATTTGGGAACAGAAATATTTGTCTTGCAAGAGAATTAACTAAAACTTTTGAGGAATATATTCGTGGTTCAATTGACGAGGTCATTTCTTCTTTGCCTTTAAAAGGGGAGATGGTGGTTCTTGTAGAAGGATATCATGATATGAAAACAATTGATGATCCTCTAATCAAGATTGATGAACTTATTTCTTTGGGAAGTAAACCAAATGATGCAATAAAAGAGATTGCTAAAATGGGAAATTTAGATCGTAAGGAATTATATAAAGCTTATATAGATTATAAAAATAAAAAATAAAGGGGGAACTTCCTTTGAGTTTTACAAATGATTATGAATTGTTAAAGGATCACTTTCATGTTTTTCGAAGTGTTTCTTATGATAAAATGATGAATTTGATTTATAAATTTAAAACAGGTATTTTATATATAGGTGGTACATGGTGTAAAAATTGTCAAGCCATTATTTCGATATTGAATAAAACTGCCAAAAAATGTAAAATACGTACAATATATCATTATGATCCACATTTTATTAATATTTTTAAAGAAGAAACTGATTTAAGAGATTGTAAGGATTTAGAAACTAAATTAAATTATTATTATCTTATAGAAAAGATTGGATATCAATCAGAGGAATTGGTACAAGATACATTAATCCCAAGATTGCCAGTTCCTGCAATCATCGGAATTAAAAATGGTATATGCGTAGGGATTATTACAGATGAATATGAAATGAAGAATGAATGTCTTGTTAAAGATAATGATTCAAAGGATTATACTGAAGAATATACCAATAAATTAGAAGAATTATTTTTGAAAGTAAAAGCAAAAAGCAAGTGATGAGCAATCATCACTTTTTCTATGAAAGAAATTATAAAAAATATAGAGTGAATGCAAAAAGGTAAATCTTAAATAATTCTTGATATCTATATTTTTTTGTGCTATAATAATTAAGCATTTTTTAGAAATGCCCTTGCCTAGAAGCTATGCTAGGCCAAAAGTCCAAAAGGAGGTAAAACGAATATGAAAAAATATGAAGTTATGTTTATTGTTCGTGCGAACTTAGATCAAGAGGCTATTAAAGCTGAGGTAGCAAATGTATCCAATATTTTTGTGAACAATGATTCTAAGGTTTTAGAATGTAAAGAATGGGGTTTAAGAGAATTAGCCTATGAAATCGAACATACACGTAAAGGATATTATGTTTGGATGCTTGTAGATGCAACTCCAAAAGCAATCAATGAATTTAATCGTATTGCAGGTTATAATGAAAATATTATCCGCCATATCGTTGTTGTTGACGGCGAATAATTCGAGGTGCTAAAGATGAATAAGGTTCTTTTAATTGGTAGAATTACCAAAGATCCAGAAATCCGATATACACAAACTGGTGTACCTACAGTTACATTTACTTTAGCTGTAGATCGTGGCATGAGAGATGCTAGCGGAAATAGACAAGCAGATTTTATCAGTTGTGTAGCATGGAGAGGACAAGCAGATTTTATTTCAGGATTCATTAAGAAAGGATATTTAATGAGTGTTGAAGGTAAAATTCAAACAAGAAATTATCAAGGTCAAGATGGCCAAACAAGATATGTTACAGAGGTTGTTTTAGATGCTGTAGAAAATTTACAGCCAAGAGATCCTAATGCACAACCTACGCAAGGCTATCAGCAAAATCCAAACTATCATCAGAATACTACTTATCAAGGATACAATAATCCTTCCTATGGTGCAACTTATCAACAAAATAGTAATGCGCCAACTTATGAGGCTCCAGCTGCGGAAGCTCCTCAGAGTTTTTCTGTAGATGTAGCAGATGATGATTTACCATTTTAAAATTGAAGGAGGAATATTATGCAACAAAATAAAAGAAACGATCGTGGCGAGCGTCGTGGTCGTAAAAAGGTTTGCTACTTTACTCAAAACCATATTGAACATATTGATTTTAAGGATGTTGATTTATTAAGAAAGTTTGTAACAGATAGAGGAAAAATTTTACCTCGTCGTATTACTGGAACATCTGCAAAATATCAAAGAAAACTAGCTATTGCTATTAAGCGTGCTCGTCATATGGCTTTATTACCATTCGTAAAGGATTAGTAAATTAGGATATGATTTTATTAGACTATTGGTTCAATCAATAGTCTTTTGTTTTTTAAAAATAATAAAATAATCCATTTTTACTTTTAATTTTTTCAAAAAGGGTGTATGATAATGAATGGTATGAGGTGGAAAATGAAAAAATTATTTATATTAATTATTATAATATTTGGATTTGGTTTGGCTTCTTGTGCAGAAGAAAAGGAACAACCAAATCATCAAGATAACAATCCTAGTGAAGTTAATATTTATTTACCTGATGGAACACCTGCTTTAGCATTGGCAAACATGCTAGATGAAGGTTTTTCTTATAAGGAAAGTAAAACAACATTTCACATTGTGCAAGCGTCAGAAATTGCAGCTAGAGTATCACAAGACACTTGTGATTTAGCAATTATGCCAACTACAGCAGCAGCACAATTATATAAAAAAGGAATAAAACTACAGTTGGCAAGTGTTAATGTCTTTGGTAACTTATTTATCACTGGAACTAATGAGATTGCTCGTTTAGAGGATTTAAAAGGGAAAAGGATATTAACTACTGGAGCCACAACAATTCAAATGGTTGAGTATATCTTAAAGAAAAATAATATTCCATTTGAAGAGGCTGGACAGGTGATTGATGGAAAAGTTGCCTTATCAGTAGTGAGTGATGCTTCTGAAATTATTCCTCAGTTAAAACAAGCTGTTCAAAAAAATACAGAACTTTATGGTGTTTTAGGAGAACCTCAAGTAACTAAAGCTCAAAGCATGATTTCAGATTTGAAAATTAGTGTTGATCTTCAGGCAGAATATAAGACAATTACTTCTTATGATGGGTATCCACAGGCTTGTCTAATTGTAAAACAGGAGTTTGCTAAATCCTACCCACAATATGTGCAGGACTTTTTGAAAAAATTAGAAGGAAATGAATCATATTTAAACGCTAAATATTCTT
The DNA here is from genome assembly GCA_029051735.1 of Anaeroplasmataceae bacterium. GTDB lineage: Bacteria > Bacillota_I > Bacilli_A > Acholeplasmatales > Anaeroplasmataceae > Pelethenecus. The sequence continues at coordinate 12,209 of JAIDKZ010000039.1, forward strand.
CTTTGCCTGAAGTATTTCAAAAATATGAAAGCAATTTAGCAAATATGAATTTTACATCTGATACAATTAAACGCTGTAATATTCGTCTTGAAAAAGCAGAATCTGTAAGTGAATCTGTTATTGCGTATGTAAAGGATTTAATTCAATTAGACTTAGAAGAGAATTTCTTTTTAAAATAGTTGGAGGATTACACAATGAAAAAACTGCTAGTTAATTTAATATATCCACTGGCAGTTGTCCTTTTCGTCTTATTTGTTTGGTATTTGGCGTGTTGGTGGATTGATGTAGATTTGATTTTGCCTACACCATACCAAGCATTTTCCAATGTGATAAATTATCTAGGGGATTCAGCTTTTTGGATATCTTTAGGATGGACTTATTTAAGATGCATTGAAAGTTTTTTGATTGCATTAGGAATTGCATTAATTGGTTCAGTTTTAGCCTATGTGTTTCATAATGTTGAAAAGATATTAAATCCATTTATGGCAGTTGTACGGTCAATACCTACTATGTCAATCATATTGATTTTGATTATCGTGATTCACCCTGAACAAACACCTATTGTTGTTGCTGGAATAGTAATTTGTCCAACTTTATATCAAGCCTTTTTGACAGGATTTCATCAAATTGATAAAAGACTAGTAGAGATGGCTAATGTCTATCAAGTTTCTAAAAGGAGTCAAATTGTTCATTTTTATATTCCAAGTATGAAACCAGTTATCTTAGAAAATACTGCTACAGCATTTAGTTTAAATATTAAATTAATTATAGCTGCAGAAGCATTGGCACAAACTAGAAACAGTATAGGAAAATTAATGCAGTTTGCAAAAGTAAATATTGAGATTGAAAAATTATTTGCTTTAACAATTATAGCAGTAATTCTTAGTATGCTTAGTGAGTCTTTCATTCGTTTTTTGAAGAAGGTGATATGTCATGATTAAATTAAAAAATATCACAAAAAGATATAATGAACAAATCATATTTGAGGATTTTAATTTGAATATTACTGAAAATCAAATCACTTGTATTTTAGGAGAAAGTGGCGTTGGAAAGACTACCTTATTAAATATAATTGCAGGCATAACTCCTTATCAAGGGAGTGTTTCTTTAATTGATAAAGTTTCCTATATTTTTCAAGAGCCAAGACTGATTTTGACAATGACTATTGAAGAAAATTTAAAGTTTACATCTCCCAATGCAAGTGATGAAAATATTCATTCTATCCTTCAAATGTTAAAGATAGAAGATAAAAAAAGAATGTTTCCTAATCAATTGAGTGGTGGAGAGCAACAGCGAGTTTCTATCGCAAGAGCATTTTTATTTGATGCACCTATTATTTTAATGGATGAGCCATTTTCTTCTTTAGATCTTTCTTTAAAATATCGCTTAATTTGCCATTTTGCTTCTTTATGGAAAAAAACAAATAAAACTGTAATTTTTGTTACACACAATGTGGATGAGGCATTATGGTTAGCAAATGAAATTTTGATACTATCTAAAGGTAAAATTGTACAACAATATAATGTGGATGAAGACTTGCCAAGAGCATTAACTAATCAAGAGGAATTAAGAAAAAAAATAATAATGAATTTAATGAAGGATTCAAATTAGGAATCCTTTTTTCTAAAATATTTAGGAATGGCATTTTTCATTTCATTGAATTGATTATTTATAAATATTTTGATATAATGTTAAATTAGAAGAGGGGTGAAGTGAATTGAAAAAATTTATAGCTACACTTGTTTCAATTAGTATAACTGTTATTTGCGTTTACTTTACATATTTTTTTCATAAAGATGCAGTCTTGTTTTATGTATTTTTAGCGTTATCTATCCTTTTTTTATCTGCATCTATTGTAACAGTAATGCTTTTATTTAATAAAAAGAATATTGAAAAAATCACTTGGTTAGAAAACAGATTAAATGTTTGGAATTCCATTTCTCATCATGTATCTGCTGCAGGAGATGAAGCTTTTACAAAACTTCCCATTGGAATCATCGTATATGATTCTAGTATGGAGGTCAAGTGGGCAAATGATTATGCGAAGCAAGTCTTTAAAGATAATTTGATTAATAGTTCACTAGATTCTATAACTAGCGGATTCATTGATGAAATTAAAGAAGGAAAAGAGCAAATGCTGATTACAGCTTATGAATCTACTTATGATGTAGTCCATAATGTGGAAAATCAGATTTTATATTTTTTTGATGTTACATATCGAGAAGAGACTTTGAGAAAATACAATAATCGCATTACCGCTTTTGCATTAATTGATATTGACAATTTAGAAGAATCTTTGAAGCGATATGACATGCAAGAGCAATCTAATATTCGAGGACAAATATTAGGTGTAATTTCAGACTGGTTGAGAAATAATGGATGTTGCTTGGAAAATTTATCTAGCAATCAAATGTTAGCTGTATTTGATCATGAAGCTTTAAATAAAATGATTGCAGATAAGTTTTCTGTATTGAATTCAGTTCGAGCAATTTCTGATAAGAATCACTTAAAAGCAAGTATGTCTATGGGAGTTGCTTGTTTTGATGTAGAGGCTTCAGAACTGATAACTTTAGCACAAAATGCAATAGAATTAGCAGCAAAGCGTGGTGGAGACCAAGTTGTTGTTAATATTCAAAATCAAAAGATACAGTATTTTGGCGGAAATACAAATTCATTAGAAAAAAATACATTAGTTGAAGCTCGTATTCAAACAATGGCACTTAAAGAAGCAATTGAAAATAGTAGTAATGTTATTATTATGTGTCACAATTTAGCAGATTGTGATGCGATTGGATCTATGCTTGGTGTTTGGTATTTGGCTAGTACATCTACTAAAGATTGTAAGATGGTTTTTGAACCAAAATTGGCGGATGTCACTGTACAAAAAATTTTTGAGCAAATAAAAAATCATACCAATAAATCCATTTATAATGGGTTTATTACAAAAGCAGAAGCAAAGGATTTGATTAAGCCAGATACATTGTTAATTATGACAGATACTCAATCTCCAAGACTTGCAATGTTCCCTGATATTTTAGATTCTATTAAAAATGTTTCTGTTATTGATCACCATCGTGCATCAGATGCAGGATATAGTGAAACAATATCTTATTATGTGGAAACCTATGCATCTTCTACAGTTGAACTTGTTTCAGAAATGTTCTTATTTTATAACAAAAGTTTTGAGTTAGACCCATTTGTTGCTTCAATAATGCTTGCTGGAATTGTAGTTGATACAAATAATTTTACATATCGAACTCGAACAAGAACTTTTGAAGCTGCATCAACTTTAAATACCATGGGAGCAGATATGGTATTGGTTCGTCGTATGTTAAGAGACTCCTATGAAGAGGAGAAGAGATTGGCTGAGGCAATGGTAAATGCGATGATTTATGAAAAACGATTCGCTATCGTTGCTGAACCTAATGATACAATTATACCAGACCGAACAACTTTAGCTAAGATTTCAGATAAACTTTTGACAATTGAGGGAATTGAAGTTGCATTTACGATTGGTAGAATTGATAAAGATACTGTTGGTATTTCAGCACGTAGTAATGATATTAATGTTCAAATTATTATGGAAGAAATGGAAGGTGGCGGACATTTTAATGCTGCTGCTACCCAGTTAAAAGGAATTACAGTAGAAAAGGCAAGAGAACGATTATTAGAGATTATCAGACGTGATTATATAGATACAGGAGATGGTAAAATGAAGGTTATTCTAATTTCAGATGTTAAAGGCAAGGGGAAAAAGGATGATATTCTAGAAGTTGCAAATGGCTATGGAAATTTCTTGATAACAAATAATTTAGCTGTACTAGCAACTGAAGAAAATTTAAAGAAACTTGCTGAAGCAAAAGAAGAAGAAAAAATAGCAAATGAGAATCGAAGAAATGTTTTAGAAAAATTAAAAGCAGAGATTCAAGATAAATTTATTTCTGTTTATATCAAAGTTGGAGCTGATGGCAAGAACTTTGGACACATTACTACAAAGTATATTTGTGAAGAATTTGAAAATCAAACTGGAATTCATTTGGATAAGAAGAAGGTAGAATTGCCTGCTGAAATCAATTCAGTTGGTATATTTACTGCAAATGTTCGTTTGGATAAGGATATTGTTGCAACGTTTGAAATTAATGTTATTGAAAAGTAGAGGTTAAGAATATGGAACAGCAATTACCTACTGTGCCTTGCAACATTGAAGCAGAAAAAGCTTTAATTGGTTGTATTTTAATTGATGAAAATTTAATAGTAGAGCTGTCAGATATTCTCATGCCAGATGATTTTTATGATAATAAGAATCGATTAATTTATCGAACGATGTTAAATTTGTTTAAAGAAGGAAAGGGAATTGATGTTACTACTGTAGTATCTTCACTTCAAGCATCAAACCTTTTAGATCAATGTGGTGGTATGGAATATATTGCTAGTATAGCAGATGTTAGCTATTCCACTTTAAACTTTGAATCCTACAGCAATTTGATTTATGAGTCATCAATTAAACGTTGTGCAATTCAAAAACTTTCAAAATTGGCTGAAGATGGATATAATCATAAATTAGAAGCATATGATTATGTTGAATTGGTTGAAAAGGAAATATTTGAATTATCCAAGAGAAGAAAGGTAGATTCTTTTAAGCCAATTTCTGTTGTAAGTAAGAATGTTATGGCAAATACAGAAAATAATGCAAACCGTAGTACAGAAGTTATTGGTTTAGATACTGGCTTTGGTAGTTTGAATCAGTACACTCAAGGATTTCAGGCTGGACAGTTGATTATCTTGGCAGCAAGACCAGCAATGGGAAAATCCGCTATGGCAATGAATTTGGCTGTGAATATAGCAAGAAGAAATAAGTCTGGAACAGCTACAGTTGCTATATTTTCTTTAGAGATGTCTGCTGAACAATTAGTAGAACGTATGGTTGCGTGTGATAGTAATATTAGACTAAATTATATTAAAAGTGGACATATCACAGCTAAAAATGATTGGACAAGATTTAATACGGCGTGTACACAATTAGGTAAACTTAATTTGTATTTTGATGATTCATCAAATTCAACAGTTGCCTCTATAAGAGCGAAATGTCGTAAGCTCGCTAGTGATCAAGCGCTAGATTTTGTCGTTATAGATTACCTCCAGTTGATTGAAAGTGATTCTAGTATGGCTAGAGCTTCTCAGCAGGAGCGTATTTCTAAAATATCTAGAAGTTTAAAATTGATGGCTAGAGAATTAGAGGTTCCAGTATTGGCTTTATCTCAGCTTTCTCGTGCTGTAGAACAAAGAGATGATAAACGCCCTATCATGGCTGATTTGCGTGATTCTGGAGCAATTGAACAAGACGCAGATATCATTATGTTTCTTTATCGTGAGGATCGATATAATCCGCAAACTCCAAGAAAAAATGAAGCAGATTTAATCATTTCTAAGAACCGGTCTGGTTCAACTCATGAAGGATTACCTTTTATTTTTACAGGAGAATATTCACGATTTAAAGAAAAGAAAGAGGAATAAAATGATTGATCGATTGAAAATTATGGATGAAAGATATGAAGAAATTACAAAGCTTCTATCTGATCCAGAAGTTGTTACTGATATAAAAAAATTAACAGAGCTTTCTAAGGAACAAAGAGGAATTGAAAAGGCTGTAATGCTATATAGAGAAGAAGTTAAACTTTTAAATTCAATCCCAGATTTAAAAGAAATGAAAAATTCAGATGATGCTGAAATGGCAGAAATGGCTTCATTAGAATTAGAAGAAGCTACTGCCCGTATTTCTCAAATTGAAGAGGAAGTTAAAATTCTTTTATTGCCAAAAGATCCAAACGATGAAAAGGATGTTATTGTAGAGATTCGAGGTGCTGCCGGCGGAGATGAAGCAAATATTTTTGCTGGAGATTTATTTAGAATGTATAATAAATATGCAGAATCTAAAGGGTGGAAAATCACTGTATTAGATGCAATGCCATCTGAAATGGGAGGATATTCTCAAATTCAATTTAAGGTTAGTGGAGATATGGTATATTCATATCTAAAATACGAATCTGGTGCGCATCGTGTACAGCGTGTTCCTGCAACAGAAGCACAAGGTAGAATTCACACATCAACCTCAACAGTTTTGGTTATGCCAGAAGCAAGTGAAATTGACTTTGATTTGGATATGAATGAGATTCGTGTTGATACATTCTGCTCATCAGGTCCAGGAGGACAAGGGGTGAACACGACGTATTCTGCAGTACGTGTGACACATGTTCCTACAGGAATGTTTGTTGCTTGTCAGACTTATCGTTCCCAGCATGAGAATAAAGCTGCTGCTTTAGAATTGTTAAAAACTAGAATGTATGATCAAATCATTCGTGAAAGGGAAGAGGCAGAAGGTGCAGAGCGCCAATCCTTAATTGGTAGAGGAGATCGTTCAGAAAAAATAAGAACGTATAATTATCCTCAAAATAGAGTTACAGATCATCGTATAGGATTTACAATTAATCGTTTAGATGCCATCATTGATGGAAAGTTAGATTTGGTTATTGAACAATTAATAAATGAAGATCAAAAAAGAAAACTTTCTAGTGGTGAAGCAATTCGCTTATAGTTAATCTCTATTGAAGGTTATATCATAAAAAAAACGAACGGGGAGACTGTTCGTTTTTTAAAATATATTTATTATACTTTGTTAAAAATTACATACTTAACTTATAAATTTTTTTTCATAAAACATCCAAATGTATTCAATTAAACTTTTTATTTATTAGAATATCATTTTATATGAGCATGATTTTAAAGTCATTATATCATCCATATGGTTAAAAGATATACAATGGATTTCTACAGATTATAAATAAATTTTAAAAAAATAAAAAGATTTATTATGTGCTTTGAATAGATCATTCCCAAAGGAAAGTATTTGAATTTATGAAAAAAAATTGTATAATTAAGTGAAATTGATAATTAAAGGAGGCATTATTTATGGATCTTCAAGAACAATTTGCATATTTAGAAGCTCATGATAACGAAAATTCTAAAGCATATTTACGTCTTTTTTTAGAGGATTCAGTAAATGAGGGAATTTTAATTCAAGAATTTTATCCTTTTTTTAGAAGGATTTTTAAAATAGAGGGTAGTAATCATCTAGCTCAAGTTTTTAAAATCGCATCCAATTATTTAGATTTATTTCCAGATTATGAGAATGGTTATCTTTTACTTTACTTAAAGATGAATTATTACTATTCTATTGGTGATTATGTATTTGCGCTACTTTTAATTGATAAATTATCCAAATTAGATATACCACCTAACTTTAGATTATCTATTCGTATTATGCAACTGATTATTTATCAGTATCAAAATAAGCATAAAGAATTAGATGCGTTATTGAGTTTTATAGAAAATAATGAATTTTTTATGCAAGCAAATATCTATATTCGAGGAATCTATTATGTAAATGCAACATGGATTTCTGTCATTCGTAATGATTCATTGAAAGCAAGCGATTATTTAACTAAGATGAATCGTAGTTTAAACACAAAAAACATTTCTGCAAACTTTAAAATATATTTTACTACTACAATTAAATGCTTTGTAAATATTTTAAGTATTCAAAATGAGGCAGTAGAACAAAATATTAATAAGATAGCAACATGTTTTTATAAGTTTGTCATGAATTCTTTTTCATTTACAAATGCTTCAAATGAAGATAGTGATAACTTTATCTTTGTATTAAAGAAGTTAGCAAACATCTATACTGTGAAAATGGAGTATGAAATTTGTGAAAAAATCATTATGGATATGAAGCATCCTATTTTACGTAATTTAATTAACTATTATAATTATTTATATCAAACCAACAACCCTTACTATTTAAAAAATGATCTTATGCGTTCTAAACATATACAAGCTTTATATGATTTTTATATTGATAATCAAAAGAGTTATGCTTATGCATTAGAAGAAACATTAAAACTTCAGACATTAGAAGAAAAACTAAATCAATTAGAATCAAAATACAGTTTTGATTTATTAACAAATTGTTACAATCGTAATTATTTAGTAGAGTTAGAAGGAAAAGAAATAGAAAACGCATGTGTCATTTATTTAGATTTAGATAATTTAAAACAGGTTAATGATACACACGGTCATAATAGTGGTGATGTATATTTAAAGGTTTTTGGAAATATTCTTTTAAAAAGTTTTAGCAAAGAAAATATGCAGGTATTCCGTTATGGTGGAGATGAATTTGTTGTATTAATTCATGGAGAAAATGAAGATTCTTATATACGATTGGTTCAAAGATTGATTGCTTCTGCACAGACTGCTTCTTTGGCAAATTCAAATACGATATCAATAGGATTTAGTTGTGGAATTTATATTATTCGTGAGAAAAGCAAATTAAAGGATGCCATTCATTTTGCAGATGAAGCAATGTATGAATGTAAGGCAGCAAGAAAAGAGCATAAGGATGTTTATTATGTAATTAAAAGACAGGAGTAGTAGAAATGATTGAATTTAAGGATGTTTCTTTTAAATATAATGGGAATAAAGAAAAAGCTTTAGATCATGTGTCTTTTCAAGTAGAAGAGGGACAATGGGTTTCTATTATTGGTCATAATGGAAGTGGAAAATCAACTATTACAAAACTTTTAATTGGATTGCTAGAACCATTAGAGGGTGAAATTTGGTTTGAAAATACAAAGGTAGAAGAAAAAACGATTGATTTGATTAGAAGGAAAGTGGGAATTGTTTTTCAAAATCCTGATAATCAATTTGTTGGTTATAATGTGAGATATGATATTGCTTTTGGATTAGAAAATCGTATGGTACCAAGAGATGAGATGCTAAAAAGAATCGCAGAATTTACAAAAAAAGTTGATATGGAAAATGAATTAGATCGAGAGCCTCAGACCTTATCAGGAGGGCAAAAACAACGAGTTGCAATTGCAGGAATTTTAGCAATGAATTGTGATGTAATTATTTTAGATGAAGCAACCTCTATGTTAGATCCAGAAGGAACAGAAGAAATTACAAAACTGATTATTGATTTAAAGAGAAAATATCATAAAACAATTATAACGATAACACATGATTTATCTCTTGCAAATTATAGTGATTTAATTTTTGTTTTAAAGGATGGTCATTTAATTGAACAAGGAACTCCAAGTGAGGTTTTTCAAAATCGAGATTTGTTACGTAGTTCTAATTTAGATATGCCTTTTTCTTTACGTTTTTATAATGAAGCAAAGGATAATAAAATATTAAGCCAGGATGAGAGGTTGATGAATGCTTTATGGGAATATCATTTAAAGAAGTAAGCCATCTTTATCCAACAAATAAACGAAAGGTTTATACAGTGGCTTTAGATAAAATTAATTTAAATATAAATGCAACAGGTGAGTTTGTAGCCCTTGTAGGAAAAACAGGGAGTGGCAAATCTACTTTGATGGAGCATATGAATGCTTTACTTTTACCAACAAGTGGTACAGTGAATATTTTTGAAAATATCATTACTCCTCATAAAAATAAAAATCCAAAATTGAAAAATGTTAGGAAAAAAGTGGGATTTGTTTTTCAGTTTCCAGAATATCAGTTGTTTGAAGAAACCGTATTAAAGGATATTATGTTTGCAAGCAAAAATTTTGGCTATTCAAATGAAGAAGCACAACAACATGCAGAGCAAACTGCTAGACTTTTAAAAATAGATGATAAACTTTTAAAACGCTCTCCTTTCACATTGTCTGGTGGACAAATGCGCAAAGTCGCTATAGCTGGAATTTTAGCATATAACCCAGATATCATTTTATTAGATGAGCCTACAAGAGGATTGGATCCTAAGTCAGCAGAAGAAATTATGGAATTATTTCATGAGATTCATCAAAGTACAAATAAGACTTTTATTTTGATTTCTCATGATATGAATTTGGTTTATAAATATGCGAATCGCGTTGTTGTTTTAAATCAAAGTAAAATTGTATTTGATGGTGATAAGAAAGAACTTTTTTCTTCCACAATCTATGAAGAGAATCATTTAACCAAACCAGATGTCTTACATATGATTGATTATTTAAATGAAACTATGGGATATAAATTGAATTACGATAGTTATGATGAGGTGGAACTACTAGAAAAGGTGGTGAAGCTTCATGAATAATATAATGATAGGACAATATGTTTATGGGAATTCATGGATATATAAGATGGATCCTAGAGCAAAGGTGTTATTGACTATTTTACTTATTGTAATTATTTTTTTAATACCAAATCTTTATGGAATGCTAATTGCTTTTTTAGTATTTTTATTGATTTTTTTATCTACTAGAGTATCTATTTTGCGGGTGATTAGGGGACTTAAGCCTCTATTGTTTTTGTTAATTTTTACCTTTATTTTGCAGTTGATATATAATACTGAAGGAGAGCTTCTTTATACTTTTCATATGCAAATAGGTTTATTTAATTTGCTAATTTTAATTGGTGTTTTAATTTTCTATTTTTTAACAAAAAAGTTTATAAAATTGAAAATATTATATACGCTTCTTATTTTTGCTGCAGAATTTTTAATTCTTTGGTTTGTGAAATTTGACTTACTATGTTGGGCAAATTTTGATTTTAATGTTTATGATTCTGGTCTTATGAATGCTAGTTTTGTATTTCTTAGAATTATTATGATGATTGGTATAACCTCTCTTTTAACACTATCTACAATGTCTATGGATATAAATAATGGATTGGAGTGGCTGTTAGCTCCACTTAAATTGATTAAAATTCCAGTTAGTGTGTTTTCTATGACAATTGCTTTAACCTTACGTTTTATTCCAACACTTTATGAGGAGTCTAAAAAAATTATGAATGCCCAAGCCTCTAGAGGTGTTGACTTTCAAGAAGGAAAACTAAAGGATAAAGTAACACAGATTATATCCTTATTGATTCCAATGTTTGTAATTTCTTTTAGAAGAGCAGAGGATTTATCAAATGCTATGGAAGCAAGAGGATATATTATTGGTGCGAAACGAACAAAACTAGATGAACTGAAATTTCGTTGGCGAGATTATATAGCTTTTGTTGTATGTTTAGCATGTTTAGGCTTGGCGATATGGAGTAATTTCATTGGCTAGATATAAAATTACATTAAGCTATGATGGATTTAATTATATGGGATTTCAAATCCAAAATGCTCTTCCAACTGTTGAATTAGCATTGAAAAAGGCTTTTTCAGCTTTGATACATGAGGATGTGAAAATAAATCCATCAGGCAGAACGGATCGTGGAGTACATGCGGTTGGCCAAGTTATCCATGTGGATTTAAATGTTGACATACCAACAAATGGATTAAAAAAAGGGTTGAATGCTTATTTACCATCTGATATTTTTATAAAGGATGTAGAAATTGTTAATGAGACTTTTCATGCAAGATTTAGTGCGGTAAAGAAAGAATATCGATACTATATTAATATAAAAGAATATAATCCACTAACCTGTAGATATAGCCCATATATACCTAATTTAGATTTAGAACAAATGAGAAAGGCTGCAGATGTGTTTGTTGGAACTCATGATTTTAAAGCATTTGCTTCAGCAAGCATAGATCCACGCAAACCAACCGTCAAAACGATTTATAAAATTGATATTAATCAAAAAGATGGATATTTAGAGTTTTGTTTTATTGGCAATGCATTTTTGAAATATCAAATTAGAAGAATGATGGGGATTATTGTTGAGGCGGGTAAGCATAGGTATACCATAGACCAAATCCTTCATATCTTAGAATCCTTAGATCCAAAAGAATCTAAATATATATTAGATGGATGTGGATTATATTTATATCAAGTGGATTATGATTATCATAAGGAATGAAATGTGAGTTTTTAAAAACTTGCATTTTTTTAATTTTCTTTTGCTTTTTTTGATTTTCCTTTTCTACAATTTAATGTATAATTAATATAATGATTTTAATTGGAGGTTTATAATATGTTGTTTGGTCGAAAGAAAAATTTAAAACAAGAAAAAATAGAGGATGAAAAAGTAATTGTTCCAGAAGAGGTTAAACAAGAACCTGTCCGTGTAGAAGAACCAAAGCTTGAGAATAAAGAGGAGTTAAGACAACCAGTTGTTGAAGAAATTACAAAACGATATGTCTATAGTTTTCGAGCTCGATTAATTCAAAGTGAAGATGAAAATGTAAAGGATTTCTACTATACAATGCTAGAAGCATTCCAAAATTATGGGATAAAGACAAGAGAAAGTTTCCGTCAAATTCGTTGTTATATAGGAAGAGAAGTCTTATGCTTATTGTTATTTAAGGGCAAAAAGTTAAGTGTAGCGTATGCATTAGACCCCAAAAAATATGAAGAAGGAAAATATAAAATTATAGATGCTAGTGAATCTAAAAGATTTCAAAATACACCTGTTATTTTGAAATTGACTTCCACTAGAAAAATTAAATATGCTTTAGAATTGTTAAAGACTTTAGCAGAACAACATGAGCTAAACTTTGTTGAAAAAGAATTTAAGAAAGAACCAATTCCTTCATGGAGTTTTGATGAGCTTTTAAATCGCAAATTAATCAAGATTGTTTATGGTAAAGGAAAAATAGGAGCTACTATAGAAGAATTAGAAGATGAATTAGATGATTTAGAATTAGAAGATTTTGATATAGAAACTGAAGTTTCCTCCCCTAAAAGAACTAAGAAAAATCGTAGAATGGCTATTATCAATTTAGATTCTATTTCAAAATATTTTCAACATGAAGAGGTTATCTCTTTATCTGTTTTACAAGATAAAGGCTTGATTTCCCACAAGTATAATGCAGTAAAGGTCCTTGCAAGAGGAACAGTAGATAAGCCATTTACAGTTGAAGCGGACCAATATTCAGCAGAAGCTAAAAGTAAAATAGTAGCTGCTGGTGGGTCTTTTAAAATAGTTTAAAGGAAATATGATATGAATATCATTTTAAAAATAAAAAGATTTATTCCTTTAATCATAGATATTATTGTATCAATCATTACTTTAATCGTTTACTCGCTAACTAGTGAGAAATTAGAATTTTTAGTTTATTTGCAAATATGTATTGGCCCAATTGTTTTGCTAGCATTAGAACTTTTAAATAAAACGAAATTGATTCGAATTCCTTTATTTGTGACAGCAATTATTACATCTCATTTAATTATTGCATTAGATTTAGGAAGTGCTTTAAATTTTTATGATAAAATAGGCTGTTGGGACTTGATAGCCCATGGATATTTTGGATTTGTAGCTAGCTTTTTGGTATTAACAGTTTTATTAAATTTTAATGGAGATAAATTGAAGTTTATTCTTTTGCTAGGTATTATTTTATTTATTGTTATTGGCTTTGGTGGCTTTTGGGAAATTATTGAGTTTACCTGTGATGCTGTATTAGATTTAGACTCACAAAGAATTGAAGAATCTATTGCTTTGGGGCATACCCCTGTGTGGGATACGATGATGGATTTAATTATTACAGTTCCTGGAGTTCTATCCTTTTGGCTTGTTATGATGATTGATCAGTATTTTGGTGGTAAGCTTTATAACCATTTATTAGTGAATAGTAAAAAAATAGAAAAACAAAACATTTCATCAGTAGAAGAGACCAATTAAATGGGTCTCTTTTTTTGTAAAAAAATGCACTATTTTATTTAAAAAATGTATGTTATAATAGAAAATGAGGTGGAATAGCATGCAAACTAGAATTGATAAATATTTAGAGAATTTGAATAAGATAGTAGCATTAGATGACCAGACAGATTATAAGAATTTATCAATAGATGATTTGCTTGAAGTTTTATATCAGAATGCAGTATTAAAAAATAAATTGGCAAATGAAAATAATCAATTAATTCAAGAAGTAATTAAACCTTTAGAATTAAAAAAAGAATTATTAAAAGAAGAACGAGAAAAGATTGAAGAATTCATTTTAATTCTTCAAACGGGGTATGAATCTAAAGATAATGGAATGTTATTTCGGTTATATCAAATTTTGTTGCATGACGCTCTATCAAAAAATAATTTAAATCAAATCATAAAATGTCTTTATTATTGTTCATATTATGATTTTTTAATCCAATCAATGCATCCTAGAAAATATCGAACGAGTTCCTTTAATTTGATAGAAAAATATAAAGATTCTTATGATTTGTTATCTGTGGAAGGCAAAAGTTATTTTTTGCGTTGTTATGGAAATCAAACATTAATGGAAGATTATTCTTTAACAAAATTTAAAGAGATTCTAGATTTCATCAAATTAAAAAAGGAAACAGAACCCAATGAAAAAATACCTTATGATGCTTATATTGTAGCAACCGAAAAAAACATTTGTAATGGATTAGAAATAATTAGAAGTTATACGGATCAAGGAATAGAAGTTCCAACTGAACTAAAGGAAGGAATTTATGAGGTTGCTTCTCATCTTTATAAAAATTTGGATTCTATTGCAAAAACAAGTTTGCCTATTCGACAAGTATATCTTTATTCTTATTATGCTGCTTGTTTTCATAATAATAAAATAACAGTTGATGATTTTTTAGATAAGTTAGATAGTTTGACTAAGATAGATGAATCTTATAGTTTGGCGGAAAAATCCACTTGTATCATTAAGATGAATAGTGTATATATTTTATATTATATGAAGTATAAAGTTAAAGATAAAAGTACTTTAAAAAAAGATTTGAAAGATAGAATTGAAATGATTTTATCCTTTGTTAAAACCATTAAAGCTTCTGAGTATACTAGAAATATGAATTCAGATTTAATATCCTTTATTCAAATAGCTTCTAAATTTTATCCGTATGAGGATTTAGAACCACTATTAATTCAAGCTACCGCTAAAAGACATACACCAACTGCAATTCATTCTCAGTCTGTAGCTGAGCTTTGTAGAATTGTTCTTGAATATATGTTAGATACAAATCCTGAATTCTTTTTGGGAATATTAGATAATTATAGTTTGAGTGAAATATTACTTCATCGAGAGGATTTAATGAAACTCATTTATCGAATGGGAATGATTCATGATATTGGAAAATATTATTGTATTCCATATATTTCTATTAATTACCGGAAATTAGAAGATGCAGAATTTGAAGCAATTAAATTTCATCCGATTTTGGGCTATGATATGCTAAATGGAAATTTCCCTGATGCTTTATGTGATGCAGTACTTTATCATCACGTATGGCATGACAATACAAAGGGATATCCTTTGGATTATAAACATACAAATAACTTACCACTGATTGATATTTTATCCGCTTGTGATACTATAGATGCTGCTGTTGATTTTTTAGGACGCAGTTATGTCATGTCAAAAACATTTAGTCAGTTATTAGTAGAGTTTAATGAATTTAAAGGAACGCGTTATTCAAAAGAGATTGTAGAAGCTTTAAATTCTGAAGTTTTGCGTGCAAAAATTGAAAGTTATTTAAAAAACAGAAGAAAACAAATTGTTTATCAGGCATTTATATTAGAATAATAAAAAAATTTGGAAGCTGAATGGCTTCCTAATTTTTTTATTTTTTTCATACGATTTTTCTTGACTTGTTTGACTAATTCTATTATAATAATAAAATGCGTATTGTTGCATTTTTGAGGCAAAGTTATGCTTTAAAAATATATATTTTTATATAAATTTCATCGCATTTTGCGATTGATATACATTTTTCGTGGGGATCATGAGGAAGGCTATGAGACAAGCCGGATTGCGTAATTTACGAAGCCTTAGGGTAGCCTCAAATAAAGAAAGGAAATTTAAGGGAATATGAATTACAAAAATGTGAATTATGGTAAAAAATCTGTTAGACGAAATTATTCTAAAATTCGTACAGAAGTAGAATTGCCTGATCTTATTGAAATTCAAACGAAATCCTTTGATTGGTTTGTTCAAGCAGGACTTGAAGAATTATTTAAAGATATTTCACCTATTACCTCCTTCAATGGTGATTTAAAATTGTTCTTTGGTGAGCATCATTTTGAAAATCCTAAATTTTCCATTGTGGATTGTAAACTAAGAGATGTCAATTATGCACGTCCTTTAAAAGTGAATGTTCGTTTGGAAAATGCCCAAACAGGAGAGGTTTTAGAGCAGGAGTTGTTTATGGGAGACATTCCATATATGACACCTGTTGGTACATTCATTATCAATGGTGCAGAACGTGTAATTATTAGTCAGATTGTTCGTTCTTCTGGTGTTTACTATGCAAAAGAAATTGACAAAAAGACTGGTGATACGAAATTTACTGGTACAGTTATTCCTACACGTGGAGCTTGGATTGAGTATGAGATGGGATCTAAAAATGTTTGGTATGGTAAATTAGATCGTTCTAAGAAGATACCTTTGACTACAGTTTTACGTTCTTATGGTTTGTCTACAAATGAGCAAATTGTTGATTTGTTTGGTGATAGTGAATATATGCAGGCTACTTTTGAAAAGGACACTACAACAAATTCAGAAGAGGCAGCAATTGAAGTTTATTCTAAATTACGTCAAGGTGAAAAGGTTCCTGTTGAGGGTGCGCGTGCTTTAATTGTTCAGCGTTTATTTGATGATAGAAGATATGATTTACAAAAGGTTGGTCGTTTTAAATATAATGCCAAACTTGATGTTTTACAAAGAGCAAAGGGATTAGAATTAGCTCAAGATGTTATTGCAAAAGAAGACATCATTGATGATCAGACTGGAGAACTTGTATTTGAAAAGGGAACTAAGATTGCTTCCTATGGAGATGTTATTCAAGGTGAGGTTTATAATCGTTTAAAGGCTGGTAGAGCAGCATATAGACAGAAGATTGATTTAGGAAACACATTATGTGAAGATCCTGAAAATGAAATCTTAATGGTAAATGTAGTAAGACATGATGAATCTCAAACTGTAAAGGTAATTGGTAATGATCAAAGAGAAACATGCCTACATATTACAATGTCTGATATCATTGCAACTGCAAGTTATTATTTGAATCTTTATCAAAATGTTGGTACTTTAGATGATATAGACCATTTAGGAAATCGTCGTTTAAGATTGATTGGTGAATTATTGAAAAATCAGTTTAGAATTGGTTTTGCTAAATTAGAAAAGAATATTATTGACCGTATGTCTACAGTAGAGGTTCATGAAGCAACTCCACAGAATTTGATTAATATTAAGCCACTTACTTCTTCATTAAAAGAATTCTTTGGTTCAAGTCAGTTATCTCAGTTTATGGATCAGATTAATCCACTTGCTGAAATTACACAAAAGCGTCGTATTTCAGCTTTAGGTACTGGTGGTATTGCTCGTGATCGAGCAGGTGTAGAAGTTCGTGATGTTCATAACTCTCACTATGGCCGTATGTGTCCTATTGAAACTCCAGAAGGTCCTTCAATTGGTTTGATTACTTCACTTGCAACCTATGCAAAGGTAAATGAATATGGTTTTATTGAAACACCATATTTTGTTGTTAAATTAGATAAAAATGGAAAAAAATATGTTTCTACAGAGCAGGTTTATCTTTCTGCTGATAAAGAGGAAGGATTGGTTATTGCATCTGCATCTACTAAACTTGATGCAGAAGGACATATTATAGAAGAACGTGTTATTGGTCGTCGTAATGGTGAAACAGAAATGGTGGATCCAGAAGAAGTAGACTACATGGATGTTTCTCCAAAACAAATCGTATCTGTTGCTGCTGCTTGTGTTCCTTTCCTTGAGCATGATGATGCTACTCGTGCACTAATGGGTGCAAACATGCAACGTCAGGCAGTTCCTATTATTAATCCAGAAAGTCCTATTGTTGGTACTGGTATGGAATATAAGGCTGCTAAGGATAGTGGGTCTGCTTTAATTGCAACTATGCCAGGTATCGTTGAATATGTTGATGCTAAGAAAATTGTGATCAAAGAAGATAGCGGAGAGATGCATAAATATGATTTATATCAGTTCTTGCGTTCTAACTCTGCAACAGCAATAATGCAGCGTCCAATTGTAAAGCCAGGGGAAAGAGTTGATCGTGGCGATATCATTGCAGATGGTCAATCCATGAAAAATGGAGAACTAGCTTTAGGAAGAAATGTTCGTATTGCATTCATGACTTGGGAAGGATATAACTTCGAGGATGCTGTTATCATGAGTGAAAGAATGGTATATGATGATGTATACACTTCTATTCATATTGATGAATTTTCTGTTGAATGCCGAGATACGAAACTTGGTAAGGAAGAATTCACTTACGAAATACCAAATGTAAAAGAAGAAACCAAGAAGAATCTTGATGAACGTGGTATTGTTATTCCTGGTACAGAGGTTAAGGAAGGAGATATCCTTGTTGGAAAAATTACGCCTAAGGGTGTTACTGATCCAACTCCAGAGGAAAGATTGCTTCTTGCCATTTTTGGTGAAAAGAGTAGAGATGTTCGTGATACCTCATTACGTGTTCCGCATGGTGGTGGAGGTGTTGTTCAGTCTATTCAACATTTCTCAAAAGCTAAGGGCGATGATTTAGCTCCTGGTGTAAATGAAGTTGTTCGTATTTATATTGTTCAAAAGCGTAAGATTCAAGTTGGAGATAAGATGGCTGGTCGTCATGGTAATAAAGGTGTTATCTCTAATATTTTACCTTTAGAGGATATGCCATTTACAGCTGATGGAGAGCCTATTGACATTATGTTGAACCCTCAGGGTGTGCCTTCTCGTATGAATATCGGACAGGTATTAGAATTACATTTAGGTATTGCTGCTAAAAAACTTGGTATTAAGGTTGCTACTCCTGTATTTGATGGTGCATCCATTGAGGATATTGAGGCAATCATGGCTGAAGCTGGTATGAATAAAGATGGAAAAGAAGTTCTTTATGATGGAAGAACTGGTGAACCATTTGAAAATAAAATTACAGTAGGTATAATGTATTTCGTAAAACTAAGCCACATGGTTGATGATAAATTACATGCTCGTAATGTTGGTCCGTATACTTTAGTTACACAACAACCAATGGGTGGTAAGGCTCAAAATGGTGGTCAGCGTTTTGGTGAGATGGAGGTTTGGGCACTTGAAGCTTATGGTGCAGCAAACACATTGCGTGAAATGCTAACAGTTAAATCAGATGACTTAGTTGGTAGGGATCGTGTATTTGATGCGATTGTTGATGGAAAACCAATTCCAGAATCCTCAATTCCAGAATCTTTCAGAGTATTAACTCGTGAGTTGCAGGCTTTAGGTATTCACGTGGAATTGATGAATGATAAGGATGAGAATGAAGTTAATCGTTCTATCGTTGATTTAAAAATAAGGGAAACAGTTCGATAATGGAGGGAATGCTATGAGTACACAATACAAATATATTAAAATTGGTTTAGCCTCTCCAGAAGAAATTTTATCATGGTCTCATGGTGAGGTATTAAAGCATGAAACAATTAATTATCGTACTTTAAAGCCTGAACCAGATGGACTATTCTGTGAGAAGATTTTTGGTCCAATGAAGGACTATCAGTGTGCATGTGGAAAATCAAAGCGTAACACGGATAAAGGTAAAATCTGTGACAAATGTGGTGTAGAGATTACTGAATCTAAGGTTCGTAGAGAAAGATTAGGACATATTACTTTAGCAAGCCCAGTAGTTCATACTTGGTTCTTAAGAAATAGTACCTCTCCTCTTGCAACATTATTAGATATTAAAACAAAGGATTTAGAGGAAATTGTATATTTAGCTTCTTATATTGTTATTTCAGCAGATAAGGATACAGGATTAGTAAAAAAGCAAATTTTATCTGAAAGTGAATACTCAGTTAAGAGTGAACAATATCCTTCTAAATTTAAGGCTTTAACTGGTGCAGAAGCAGTTAAAACTTTATTAAAAGAAATTGATTTAGAAAAAGAAGAAAAATTATTAAGAAAGAAACTAAAATCTTCTTCTAAACAAAGACGTGATCGAGTGATTAAACGTTTAGAGGTTGTAGAATCTTTCCTTCGTTCAGATAATAAACCTGAATGGATGATTTTAGAGGTATTACCAGTAATACCACCAGATTTACGTCCAATGGTGCAATTAGAGGGAGGACGTTTTGCAACAACAGATTTAAATGATTTATATCGCCGTATTTTAAATCGTAACAATCGTTTAAAGAAGCAATTTGAACAAAATGCTCCTCATTTAATAACAAAGAATGAAAAGCGTATGCTTCAAGAAGCAGTAGATGCTTTAATTGATAATTCAAAACGTGGTAAAAAAGCAGTTGTTGAAAAGAATCATCATTTAAAGAGTTTATCTGACATGCTTCGTGGTAAGCAAGGACGCTTCCGTCAAAATTTACTTGGTAAACGTGTAGATTATTCAGGACGTTCTGTTATTGTTGTTGGCCCATCTTTGAAAATGTATCAATGTGGTATTCCAAAAGAAATGGCTTTAACTTTATTTAAGCCATTCGTATTAAGAGAATTAATTAAAGCAGGAAATAGTATTGCAGTTGCATCTAAGGCTTGTGATAACCAAGATGATAGCGTATGGTCTATTTTAGAAGAAGTTATCCGTGAGCATCCAGTATTATTAAACCGTGCACCTACACTTCACCGTTTAGGTATTCAGGCATTTGAGCCAGTACTAATTGAAGGTAAAGCGATTCGTTTGCATCCATTAGTTTGTACACCTTTTAATGCAGACTTTGATGGTGACCAAATGGCTGTCCATGTTCCACTATCCTTAGAGGCACAAGCAGAGGCACGTTTACTAATGCTTGCTTCAAACAATATCTTGAACCCTAAAGATGGTAAACCAGTTGTTACTCCTTCTCAGGATATGATTTTAGGAAACTACTATTTAACTCTTGAAAGAGCTAATGAACCTAACGAAGGACATTTCTATAAAGATTTTAATGAAGCTTATATGGCTTATAAGAATGGTAACATATCTTTACATACTCGTATTTTTGTGGATCCTTCTTATTTGCCAGAAGAAAAATTTACAAATAGTAAGGGACATGGAAAATATCTATTTACTACACTTGGTAAAATGATTTTTAATAGTATTTTACCAGATGAGTTCCCTTATTTAAATGAACCTACAGAAGATAACTTATGTGTAGCAACACCTAATCGTTATTTCTTAGATTCTAAAAACCCTAACAATACATATGAAGCATTACTTGCTCATGAAGAAGTTTCTCCTTTTAAAAAGAAGAATATTGCAAGAATCATTGCAGAAGTATTTAAAAGATTCCATATTACAGAAACTTCTAAAATGCTAGATCGAATTAAAGATTTAGGATTTAAATATTCAACAATTGCTGGATTGACAATTTCAGCTGCTGATGTTCTTGATTATAGAGGTAAGCAAACTCGTATTGCAGAAGCTGATAAAAAGATTGACCAAATTACTATGATGTATGAATTAGGTCAATTGACAAATAAAGAACGTAAAAAGTTAGTTGAAAAGGAATGGGGAGATGCTCGTAATGAAATTCAAGAAGGATTGTGGGCAGAGCTTTCTAAGCAAAAAGATAACCATATCTTCATGATGGCTGACTCAGGATCTCGTGGTAATGCATCTAACTTTGCTCAGCTTGCTGGTATGCGTGGATTAATGGCCAATACAGCTGGTGAAACAATAGAGGTTCCAGTAAAAGCAAATTTCCGTGAAGGTTTGACAGTATCTGAATTCTTTATTTCTACCCATGGTTCTCGTAAGGGATCTACAGATACAGCATTAAAAACAGCAGAATCAGGATATTTGACACGTCGTTTGGTTGATGTTTCTCAAGATGTCATTATTTCTACTGTAGATTGTAAAACTGAAAAAGGAATGTATGTTGAAGATATTATTGATGATGGTGGCAAAGTTGTTGTAACTGTAGCTGATCGTGTAATTGGACGTTTTGCAGCAAAGGATTTGATTCATCCAGAAACTGGTGAAATTATTACTAGAAGAAATGAATTATTTACTGAGGAAACAGCAGCTATTATTGCAGATGCAGGAATTAAACAAGTATGTATTCGAACAAATTTAACCTGTGATGCAAAATCTGGTGTATGTATGATGTGTTATGGCCGTAACCTTGCTACAAACAAAGTTGTTGAAGTTGGAGAAGCAGTTGGTACTGTAGCTGCACAATCCATTGGTGAACCAGGTACTCAGTTAACCATGCGTACTTTCCATACAGGTGGTGTTGCATCTGCTGCTGATATTACTCAAGGTCTTCCACGTGTTCAGGAGTTATTTGAAGCACGTAAGCCTAAAGGTAAAGCAACCATTTCTGAAATAGATGGTGTTGTTCAAAGTATAGAAAAAACGAAGAATGGTCTTGCAGTTTCTATCAAGAATGAAACAGAAGAAAAGACATACACTGTTGATGCTACTTCTGAATTATTAATTAAGGTTGGAAGTCAAATTCAACGTGGTGATAAGTTGATGAAGGGCTCTATACATCCTAAAGAACTTCTACGCATTAAAGATGCAGAAGCTGTTCAAAAATATATCGTTGAAGAAGTACAAAAGGTTTATCGTTCTCAGTCTGTTGAAATTTCTGATAAACATATTGAGATTATTGTTAGACAAATGATGCGTAAATTAATTGTTGTACAAGAAGGCGATACAACTTTACTTCCAGGAAGAGATGTATCTGTAAATGAGTATTGCGATGCAGTTGCAGAAGTTATTGCGAATGGAGGAAAATTGCCTGTTGCTAAGCAGCTTTTATTGGGTATTACAAAAGCAGCTCTTGCTTGTCAATCTTTCTTGTCTGCATGTTCTTTCCAGGAAACAACAAGAATATTAACTCAAGCTGCAATCCAATCTAAAACAGATAATTTAGTAGGTCTAAAGGAAAATGTTATTATTGGTGGATTGATTCCTGCTGGTACAGGAGTACTATTAGAGGATGAATTTGAATGTGAACATCGTCCTGAAGAAAATATTTATCAAGAAATCAATGATTCTTTTGAGGAGGATGAATCAGAAGATGATTTTGAAGATGATGAAGAATTTGATGGTGATGATATGACTGATGAGTTTGATGAAAATTCAGATTCATATTCTGTAGAAGAGGAAGAATAAAACAGATAAGCTTATCCTAAGGTATAGCCAAAGGATAAGCTTTTTTGTTATTTTGGTGGTTAATTGTTTTTCTTGACATTTTATGTTTTGTTTTCTATAATGTACAATGGATTTATATGAATTCATAGATGAATGTATTGAGGTGAATGAATTGAAAAAGCATATATTTTTATGGATATCTATCATATATTTTGTATTAAATCTTTTAAATACTTTATTTCTGACAGCAAATGGTTTAAATCAATATGTAATTCCATTTAATTTAACTTTTGGATCTTTAGTATTTTCATTTTTAGGAAATTTTGCTATTTTAGGAATATTTTATTTGATTGGTATTATTTGTATTAAAAGAGAAAAATGGATAACTGTTTATTTATTGTCAATTACATTACTTCTAAATGTAGCAATTATTGTTTTACAGTATTATATAAAAAATTATAAATTAGCTTTCTCAATATTTAATTTTAGCTTGATTAAGAACCCAACAGGTGGATTTGGAAAAAATGTTTTTTTAGATTGGGTATTTGAATTGTTTATCAATTATAGAATCATTTGTATCATTCCATTTGTTGTTTTACTCATTTGCTTTATAGTAAACCGAAAGGGATTTATTAAGGAAAAATGCAGTATTTCTTGGAAAAAAGTATTTTGTATGTTTATTTTATTGATTGGTTTTTCAATAAGTTCTTATTCTTATTATCGTTCTTCTTTAAAGAAAAATTGGCAATATTCTACTGAATATGCACAATATGGATGTCAATATGCAGGCGTATATAATTACTATGTTGGAGAATTTGTTTTCCACATTGATAATCGTATTTTAACTCCAGAACAAGATGATAAGGATATAGAAGAATATAATAAAAACAAAGAATCCTATGTAAATGTAATGGATGGAAAAACTTATTCCAATAAAGATAATCAAACAGGAATTTTAAAAGGAAAGAATTTATATGTCATTCAAATGGAATCAACAATGTCATTTTGTTTTGAACATAGCTATAATGGTATTGAAGTTACTCCTTACTTAAATTCATTGTTTCAAAAAGAGAATTGTTTTTATTTTGACCATGTATATACAACTGTAGGTGTTGGAAATACTTCAGATGCAGAATTTTCATTTTTTACAGGACTATATCCAACTGGAGATATGACTATTGTTTGGGAATGGGAAGAATATGATTTTGAGTTATTAACACTAGGAAATTATTTTAAAGATTATAAAACCTATTCCTATAACGGCACAAATGAAAGTTTTTATAATCATAATAATTTTCATGAGAGTGCTTATGGTATTGATAATTTTAGAGGCTTAGAAACTTTTGAAACAGAATACCCAAGAGAGAAATATCCTGAAAAGTATTTGGGATACTGGATTAGTGATTCTGAAATTTTAAAATGGGCAGCTCAAACTGCAAAGCAAGAACATCAAAATGGATACAATTCGTTTTCTTTCGTTGAAACAATAACTCCCCACAACCCTTTTTATGATTTATCTGCTGCTTTGCCAGGATATATAAAAGATGATTTTGATTTAGGTATGACTTATTATCAATTAGAAAATTATATCAATCAGGTAAAGTATGATGATAAACTTTTATATGATTTTTTAATGGATGCAAGTAACCCAAATAGTGAAAATTATCTTGAGAATACAGTTTTCATTTTATATGGAGATCATGGAAATGGATTATCAAAAGGCGCTTATGAATCTTTATTCAAACGTAAGTTGACTGCATTAGAATATCGTCAATTGCTTTTGAATATTCCAGTTATATTTTATGATCCAACAGGTACAATTGAAGCATCTACTAAAGGAATGGATCCTAATATTCTTTCAATGACAAAATCAAATACAGATCTACATCGTACAGTTGTAAATTTATTTGGTTTTGAAGAGACTTATCCATACTATGGAGTAAATATGTTTAGTGGAGAACCTTCTTATTCTTATGATCCTAAAAACTTTGATATCATTACAGATGATTTTATTTACAATGCAAAGAATGAAGAATTTTCACTCTTTAAAGCAGCCACATTAAATATGGATATTGTTAATCATATTTGTGAAAAAAGAAAGGTATTAGACGGATACTTAAATCAGTTGGTTTATACAAAAGAAAAAAAATAAAGAAATTTAGCATACGATTGTATGCTTTTTTTCTTAGAATTGTCTTTAATCTTTCTTGTGTTTCTTCTTATTTAGTTGTATAATTATATGAAATAAAGAAAGGAATATTATATGAAAAATTATACAAAAATAATAACGAAGTATATTGATGATATACACTCTAATGTTACAATTTATAGTCATAATAAAACAAAGGCTAGAATTTGTACTATTGAAAATGATGATAACAATAAAGTTTTTTCAATTGCTTTTAGAACGCCACCTATTAATAATGGAGGACTTACACACATTTTAGAGCATTCTGTACTATGTGGATCAAAGAACTTTCCAGTTAAGGATCCATTTGTAGAATTGTTAAAAAGTTCATTAAATACTTTTTTAAATGCTTTTACATTCCCAGATAAAACAATGTATCCTTGTGCAAGTCAAAATGAACAAGATTTTAAAAATTTAATGCATGTCTATATGGATGCAGTATTTTATCCACAAATTTATAGTCATGAAGAGATATTTATGCAAGAAGGATGGCATCATCATATTTTAGATGAAAATGATCCAATTGTGTATAATGGTGTTGTATACAATGAAATGAAAGGAGCATTTTCTGATCCACAACAAATTTTATTTAGAAACCTAATGCATTCTTTATACCCAGATACTGCTTATGGATATGAATCTGGTGGAGATCCTGATTATATTCCTGATTTAACTTATGATGAATTTAAGAATTTCCATTCTAAATTTTATCATCCAACAAATTCTTATATCTTTTTATATGGAAATTGTGATATGGAAGAAAGAATGAATTGGTTAGATGAAGCATACTTATCCAAATTTGAAAAAATTGAATTTAATACAGAAATTAAATATCAAACGCCTTTTAAAGCGCCAATTTCTCAAACTGGTTACTATCCAGTAGCAAAAGAAGTACCGCTAGAAAATAAGACATTCCTATCCTATAATGTGGCTTTTCCTTCAACTTTAGATACTAAGCTTATGATAGCAACTGGTATTTTAGTTGATGTATTATTAAATAATTTAGGAGCTCCTTTAAAACAAGCTTTGATTGATGCGAAGTTAGGTGCTGATGTTATGGCTGCGTTTGATGATGGATTATTACAGCCTCTTTTAGGAATTGTCGTAATAAATTCTAATGAAAATAGAGAAAAAGAATTTATTCAGTTGATTGATGAAAAACTAAAGGAAATTTTAGATAAGGGATTAGATCATGATGCTTTACGCTCTTTAATAAACTATAATGAATTTAAGGTAAGAGAAGGAAAATTCAGTTATATGCCTAAAGGTTTAGAAATTGAAATGACTTGCTTAAATTCTTGGTTATATAGTGAGGATTTACCTTTTGCAAAATTAGAGAATTTAAAGTATTATGAAGAATTAAGAAAAGACTTAGACAATGGTTATTTTGAAAAAATTATTACAGATTATATTTTGAACAATCCACATAAATCCTTTGTGAAACTTGTACCATCTTATACAATAGCTGAAGAAAAAGAAGCAAAACTACAAAAGAAACTAAAAGATTATAAAGCATCTTTATCTAAAGATGAATTATTGAAATTAATTGAAAAGAATAAGAATTTACAAGTTTATCAGTCTACTCCTTCTACTAAGGAAGAAATTGCTACTTTACCTGTTTTAGAGTTGAAAGATTTAAATCCAAAACCTGAAAAATTACATTGTGAAGCAAAAGAAGGAAAGTACGTATCATTATTTAGTGATTATCATACAAATGGAATTGACTATGTTCAGTATACTTTTGATATTTCTGGTATAGGAGAAGACCGTATAAAATATGTACAATTGCTTTGTGATTTGTTGGGAAGTCTTTCTACTGAAAAGAGAAGTTTTGTTGAAATTAGTCAGTTTATTCAAAATCATAGTGGTGGATTACAATTCAAAGTAGCCACTTCTAGAACAATAGAGGGTGAAACTAAAGTTCGTGTTAGTTGTTCATTTAGTGCTTTAGAGGAAAAATTAAAGTTGGTTTCAGATTTGGCCTTAGAAATTATTCACCAAACAAAGTTTAGTGATGGGAAGCGTTTGTTTGAACGATTGAGTGAATTAAATGCTGGACTAGAAATGAGTGTTGCAAATCGTGGACATGTGGTAAGTTTAAATCGTGCTACTTCATATTTTGATGAGGCTGCAAGATTAAATGATGCAATAACAGGTATTGCATACATTGATTTTATAAAAGATTTCTATCAAAATTATGAAAGCAAGAAAGATGAAGTTCTTTTAGAATTGAATTGTTTGATTCAAGATATATTTGTTAAGAATCGCTTTATGCTTCGATTTACAGGGAATTTAGAAGCATTCCAAAAAGCTACTACTGTAAATGAGGCTTTCTATGAGGCTTTATCAGATAAAAAATCTGAATTTAAATCTAACTTTAAAATGAATTTATTAGAAGAAGGATTTAAAACCCAGTTTGATGTTAACTTTGTTGCAAGAAGTGGAAAATACACTGCACCATTTACAGGAGCAATGTATGTTTTAAAGAATGCATTAAGTTTAGATTATTTGTGGATGCAAGTACGTGTTCATGGTGGGGCATATGGTTGTATGATTAATACACCTATAGCAGGAGGCATTATTGGTTTTACTTCTTATCGTGATCCTAATATTGTAAGAACAGATTCTGTTTATAAAGATGTTATTCAATATATTAAGAATTTCAATCCAAGTGAAGAATCTTTATTGAAATATAAGATTGGAGCAATAGGAGAACTTGATCCAGTACTTCATGTAAGTGATAAGGGAATTGAAGCACAAAATCAATATTTAAATGGTAATACTTATGAATTCCAATGTAAACTTCGCAAGGAATTATTAAATGCTACTAAAGAAGATTTGGTAGGATTGGCATCTTGTTTTGAAGAGGCTTTGCATAATTCAGGTTTATGTGTTATTGGAAATGCGAATAAAATAGAAGAAAATTCTAAAGAATTTAAGAATATTAGAAATTTAAATTAAAAATTTAGTCACTGATACTTTGTCAGTGACTTTTTTTGCTTAAAATTGGAAATTATAAATAAATATTTATACTTTTGTCGAAAAATATCTTAAGTTGGTCATATTTTTACTCTTTAAACCATTGACAACCATAGGTTAGCATGGTATACTTAAAAATGTATCGTAAAGCGTTTTCATTAAAGTGGTTTGATGTGAATACTTTATATAGAAAGGGTGAAAATATGAAAAAGAAAAAATTTTTTCTAGGGGTAGCACTTGCCGCAACAGCATTAGGGTTAGCAGCTTGTAGTGGTAAAAAGGACCCAACGCCAAATCCAGGGGATGATAATCCACCAGTAGTACAAGAATTTGTTGTACAATTCAATACAGGAACAGGCGGATCCAGTGTTGCTTCTCAAACAGTAAAAGCAGGGGAGAAAGTAAAGAAACCTGCACAAGATCCAACTAGAGAAAACTATGTGTTTGATGGTTGGTATAAAGATTCTGGATATGTGACAGAATATGATTTTAATTCTGAAGTGAACAAAAGTTTTACTATTTATGCTAAATGGAAACCAGTTCAGCAAGAAGTTAATAAATATAGTGTAACATATAATAAAAACAATCATGGAGCAGATACAGCTTCATTAACAGATGTTACAGCATTACCAGCAGAGTTACCAGTATTAAGTGAAGAAGGCTGGATTTTTGGTGGCTGGTATTATGACACTAATTTTGACAATAAAGCAAATGGTGGAGATGAAATTTCAGCAAACACTATTTTGTATGCGAAGTGGACAAAAGATGGATCAGATACTCCAGAACCAGTTACAAAATATAGTGTAACATTTGATAAGAAAGGTCATGGAGCAGATACAGCTTCATTAACAGATGTTACAGCATTACCAGCAGAGTTACCAGTATTAAGTGAAGAAGGCTGGATTTTTGGTGGCTGGTATTATGATTCAAGCTTTGACAATAAAGCAAATGGTGGAGATGCCATTACTAAGAATACCACTTTATATGCGAAGTGGAGTGAAGAAGTTGAGGGACCAATTGAGCTTACTCAAATTCAAATTAGTCCTGAGTCCGTTTCTATAGTTCAAGGTCAAACCAGTCAGTTATCTGTTTTATATACACCTCATAATGCACAAGACTCTGATAAAGTAATTACTTGGTCAAGTTCAAATGAGAATGTAGCTACTGTTGATCAATCAGGACTTGTTTCTGCAGTAGCAGTAGGAAATGCAACTATCACTGCAACTTCTGCAAATGGAAAAGTTTCTACTTGTTCAGTTACAGTTACAGAGCAAAGTGTTCCTCTTAGAGATTTTACAATTCAAGTAGGTGATGGTAACACAGATCGTGTTACATTAACTCCTACACATAGCACAGAGACTTTAGTTGCAAAATTGAATCCATCTAATGCTACAGGAGTAAAAATTGTTTGGACTTCTTCTGATCCTGCAATTGCAAAGGTTACTCCAAATGATGAAAATGGGTTAGAAGCAACTGTAGAAATGTTGTTACAAGGCACAGAACAAATTACAATCACTGCAACTGTTGTTGGTGATGAGACTAAAACAGCTTCTGTATTCTGTACAGCAGATACTTATTATGGAACAATTATTAAGGAAGAAAAAGCTCCATTAATTTTAAATGAAACATTTGTAAACTATGATGCAAACGCTAAATTGCCTGAATGGAGTGGCGCTTGGGGAACTAAGGGTGTTTATGGTGCTGCTGGAGATGGAGCAACATATGATACACACTACGTTAGTATTTTACATAATGATCAAAACGGAAATAACAGAGCTACACTTGTAGATCCAGATGGTTCAAGTGTTTCTGGTGGTTCTGCAAGATTAGTGGTAGATTATGGCAAAGTTGATGGAACAATTATTGGTTATGCAAATGTAAGATTCTCTAATCCAGGTACTTCATGGGCATTTATGCAATTCAATGGTGTAAGTGCTAATAAATCTGGAGAGGTTTTAGGATTAAGATTAGCTGAAAAAGTTAAGAATGATAAAAAATATTTAGTTCATTATCGTTTAGATGGTGGCACTGATACATTACCACAAGATGCTTCAGGTCAAGATATTGCATTACAAGTAGTTGATGGTGGTACACTTCGTATTTACTATGAGTTCACTTGGGATGAAACAAAAGAGGTTTATTTAGCATCTATCATTATCAACGGAACACAATATTTAAAAGATGTTGAAACATCAATTAAAGAATTTAGAGGTATTCAATTTGTATCAAGTAATAAGGCTAATAAGAGTGTATCTGTGGATAATATTGCAGTAGCAAATAATCCAGTTGGTCTTGATAAAACACAAGAAAAACTTACAGCTTCAATAACTGATTTATATAATCAATTAACTGCAGTTGAAGAAACTTATACAGAAGAGAATAAAGCTCTATTAGATGAAATGTTTGCAAAAGCTAAAGCAGACATTGCTGCAGTAGCAGTTACAGACACTGTAACACTTTTAGAAGCTAAAGCACAGGCAAATGAAATTTATTCATTAGCTGTTCAAGCTATGAATGCTGTTGAAACAAAAGCAGATACAGCTTTAAATGATGCAAAGGCAGCTGCAACTGATGAATTGAATGGTTATGTTAATTCTTCTGATTATACAATTAATAAAGTAGAATATGATGCTGCAATAGAGGCAGGTTTAACTGCAATTGCAAATGCAAAAACAGAAGATGCAGTTGCATTAGCATTAGTTAATGCAAAGGCAGTAATTGATGAAATACAAAATGATGCAACAGCATTAGATGCGATAAAGACTGCTGCAATAGAAGAATTAAGTTCTTTTGAAGGTGGATCAGATAACTTTACAATTACCACAACTTTACAATTGAAACAATCTGATGGCACAACACATTCTACTCAGTATTCTAATGTATCTACTTATCAAAATGCTTATCAAGAAGGTGTTCGTTTAATTACAACTGCTTCAGAAAAGCCAGCAAATCAAACTGCATCTTATTTAGAGGCTGTTGCTGAAATAGAAGCACAGTTGGCTAGTGCTAAAGAACAAATCACAAGATGTAGCAATAATGATGAAATGTTGGCAGAAATCAAATCTGTAGCTCAAAATCACATTAATCGTTATAGAGCTGATGAAAGAACAGCAGATAAGATTGCAGATTGTGAAGTTGAGCCTGGTCAACCAGGATATTATGATAAGGATGTCATTTTACAAGAATTAGCAAACGAAATCAAATTAGGTTATGATAATATTGAATCCTTTGTGGTTTATGACAGAATTCAAGCAGAAGTAACTAAAATAGAGGATGTTATTGATACATTTATTAAGTCTTTTTCTGATGTACCTTTTGATGATTTAAAATCTGATTTGTTAAATGAATTACAAACTTATTATAATGATAAGATTGATGGTCAAACAAATGCAGAGATGTTAGCAGAGGTTGAAGAAGCTTATAATGCTGGAGTATCTGCAATGAATGCTATAACTTCTGGTAAAGCAGTTCTAAGTAATGCATATTCTAAAGCTAAAGATAGTATTGATGTGCATTTTGACAAATATGTAAGATTTGCTGAATTAGAGTTAGAAGCAGAAACTCAAAAAGCTTTAATTCAAAATGATACAGTAAAAGCCGAAATTGATTCAATCTGTACTGAAGCAAAAGCTCAATTAACTGTAAAAGTTGAAGAAGATAATTGCCAAATGAATGATCTTGCTGCAATTACAAATCAAGCTAAAGCAGATATGGCAGAAAAAGTTGCAACGCTTAAGGCAACAAAATATACAATTACTTTAAAAGATACCAATGGTAATGTATTAAAAGATAACCTAATGGTATTATATGGTGAAGATTTCTCTTTAGCAGATTTACATGTAACAGCAAAGACAATTGTTCGTGCAACTTATATGGTAGAAAATGTGGAAACTGAAATTGATGATTCAACTGAAATTACTGTTTATGATAATATGGAAATTACAGTTACTACACAGGATATTGATGCTTTCGAAGGTAAGATTAATTGGACTTCTCCACTTGAAGTTACTGAACAATTAGGTGATCCTTTTGATGGTATAAACAATTCATTATTCTCATTGAGTATTCCTAATGCTTTATATGTGAATGGTACTACTCATATGGATACTAGTGGTAAAACATTAGCTAATGGTAAAATAACAATAAATAATAAAGAATTTACTTCAGCTATACGTATGCAGGCACTTGCTTCTGAAAATACTGATATGATTAAATTTGTTGTAAAAGACAATCTTTCTTCATTATCTTTAGATGTTAAAAAATCAGAGAATAATGGTGCAGGAAATAGAACAGGTCATTTATATTATAATATTAGCAATATTGTAGATGATGCGAAACTTCCAGTTGATGTAGAGTGGACTGAAATTTCAAGTGATAAAACAGTGGATGTATTAGCTATGTTTACAAATGTAGCAGCAGGAAGTGTAGTTCGTATTTATTTTGCAAATACTTCAACAAAGAGTGATGGAACTCCACAAGGAGCAAACTTATTCATTGGTGGTATTGATGCAGTAGTTGCAGAAGATAGAGTTAATCAAGATGTTACTATTCATTGGAATGATTTAGATATAACAGAGAATTATCGTTATTTTGAAATTGTAAATGTTCCAGCTGACGTTCCAGCAGTAGGTGGTAAGTTTGTTAATTGGTACTATATGAATGGTTCTGAAAAAGTAGTTTATACTGGTGGAGAAACATTTGCTTCAGGATCTACAATTGAGATGATGCCAGAATATCAAACATCTAATGTAACAATTACATTGATGAATGGTGATGTGGTATTTAAAGAAATTAAAGATTATATTGAACCAGGTTCTACAGGTATTGAGGCTCCAATTCAAACTCCTGAGGCTCCAGATGAGAACCATAAATTTGAATATTGGTATGAAACTGATGAGGCAGTACCATTTGATTGGTCAAGTGTTGCAGCAGGAGATAACAAAACGCTTTATGCACATTTTGGCGAAATTGAAGCTGTTGCAGACCAAATTTTAGCCACTTCATATCCAAATATTTCTAAAGCAACATTAAATCTTACAAGTGAAGAAAACTATTTCACACTAGTGAGTGGTGGAGGATCATTCACTTATAATGCAGCAGGTGCATTAGAAGCAGGTGGAAGTAGCAGAACTGTTACTATAACTGCAAACGATAATGTTAAATCTATGACAGTAATTGTTGAACTTTCAATTGGTGATTCATCTGGTTTAACTTCTAAAAATGGTAATATAACAGTAACAGGAACTGGACAGATTAAGATTGGTACTGATTTTGTAGCAATTTCTAGTCAAGCTGTAGCAGTTGCAAAAAATAAGGTTTCCATAGAGATAACATTAACTGCAGGTCAAACTGTTACATTTACACCAAGCACTTCAAGATTGAATTTCTATAGTGCAGTTGCTTCAGTTATGCCAAAGGCTTAAAATTAAATAAAATTATTAGTAATTTAAAGGAATGACCAATTGATCATGGCATTCCTTTAAATGCTATTCTTTAAGAAAGAGAAAGGAATAAAAGATGAAGAGAAAGAAGTATTTCCTGGGAGTATTATTGTTGGTTTTATCTCTTTGTCTTTTTGCCGCATGTAGTGCAAAAGACAAGGATAAAGATAAAAATCCAGATACACCAGTTGTATATGAGTATGTAGTATCTTTTGATACTTTAGGCGGAAATACGATTGCTAGTAAAAGTGTCAAAGAAGGAAATAAAGTGGAAAAACCTACTGATCCAGTAAGAAGCGGCTATACATTTACGGGTTGGTATAAAAATAAAAGTTGTACAGAGGAATTTGATTTTGAAACAGAAATACGTTCTAATACAATTTTGTATGCTGGATGGATTGCTGCAAGTCACACTGTAAGTTTTGAAAGTAATGGTGGAAGCAGCGTTGCTCCAGTTACTGTTGAACATGGTAAACATTGTCCACGACCAGAAAATCCAACAAGAAGTGGTTATAATTTTGTTGGATGGTTTAAAGATAGTGAATGTACAATCCCATGTGATTTTATTAATGGTATTATTATTTCAGATTTAACTTGTTATGCGAAATGGACAGCTAAATCTGTAGATCCTAATCATTTAACTGTAGAATTTAATTCTAAAGGTGGATCAATTGTTGCTGATATTACAGATATTGTTTCTGGAAGCAAAATTCAAAAGCCTGCTGATCCAGTGAGAAAGGGTTATACATTTGTTGGTTGGTTTAAGAATGAGGATGGCACATTAGATGATCCATTTGATTTTGAAAATGAACCAATTGTGGAAAGTATGACTTTATTAGCAGTATGGAGTCCAAATAGTGTTACCATCACTTTAAAAGATTCATTGTCTAAAGCTACCATTGGGACAATTTCTACTAAATATGAGCAATTATTAGAAAGACCAGAAGATCCTAAAAAGAGTGGATATAAATTTGTTGGTTGGTCTACAAAGGAAGATGAATATGATCCATTTGATTTTGATTCAAGTGTTGTAACAGATTTGACTATCCTTTATGCATTCTTTACTGTGGATTCATCTGCTCCTATCGTTAATTGTACAGTACAATTTAAAAATGGTGAAGAGGTGTATGATACAAAAACAGTACAACAGGGATTTAGAGTTGAACAACCTACAACTCCTACAAATGGTGATTTGAAATTTACAGGTTGGTATACAGACCCTGATTGTAAGTTATCTTCAAAATTTGATTTTAATAGAGTTATATCAGATGATTTAATTTTATATGCTGGTTGGGTTAATGAATCTGTTGGTCCAGTCAATGAATATATTGTAAAATTTGATACAGATGGTGGTACTACGATTGTAGCTCAAAAAATTACAGTAGGTGGAAAAGTTACTAAACCAGAAAATCCAATAAAATATGGTTATGATTTTGTTGGTTGGTTTGAACATGAAAGTAGTATAGAATATGATTTTAATTTAGTTGTGAATCATTCTTTTACATTGTATGCGAAGTGGGAAAAGAATAATCAGCAAGATGATGTTATTACAACATTTAATTTTGCTGGATTTAATACATTAGCTTCAAGTAATTTAGATTCTAGCACTGGAAAAACAAATAAAGATTTAACAATTGATCAGTTTAAAGTTTTAATGGGCGTAAAAGCAACAGCAACAACTTTAAATACACAAGGAAAAAATATTGAATTTACATTAACTGGTAAGATTACAAATAGTATTAAGGTTGTTGGTTCTGGTGGTTCAACAAATAATACTACTACAGTAACCTTAATGAAATGGAATGGAACAGAGTATGTTCACTATGCTGATTTAGGATCAACTGGCAATAAGGTTTCTAAGATATTTGAGGCTGTTGATTTAGAGGCTGGTAATTATCGCTTGGATACAGATAAATCATTAGTTATAACAGTTTTCACTTTGACTGAAATAAATAAAGAAGCTGCAATAAATACTTATACAATTACTTTTAATAGTTTAAAAGGTTCTGATATTGACTCTCAGATTATTGCTGAAGGAAAATTCGTGCAGAAACCTATTGATCCTGTTCGTGAAGGTTATGATTTTAAAGGTTGGTATACAGATCCTGGTTGTAATACAAAATTTGATTTTTCAACTCCTGTTACAAAGGATTTAGAATTATATGCTTTATGGGAAGAGGCTGCAATTCCTGATGATGTTACAAAATATACAGTTCATTTTATAACTGGCTTTGAAACAACTTTACCAGATAAGGTTGTTGCAGAAGGAAGAGGATTTATTGCTCCTGAAATTACAAGATTTGGATATACTTTAGAAGGTTGGTATACAGATACAAACTTTAATCATGTTTATAATTTTTCAACCCCAGTTTATGGTGATTTAACTTTATATGCACATTGGGCAATTGCTGAATATAAAGTTACTTTAATTGGTACAAGTGATTCTATTATGGTCACTCATGGTCAAAAAGTTCCTACTTTAGCAAATCCATCTAAAATTGGATATACATTTGGTGGTTGGTATACAGATAATTCTTATAGTGAATTATTTGATTTTAATACAATTGTAACTTCTCCAATCTCTATTTTTGCTAAATGGGTTAAAAATGATTCTAATAATGATGAATTAGATACAGGAGAACTTGAAGGTGGAGAAGGTCAAATTGGTCAGGTTGGTGCTGTGCAAATTGTTGATGTGGTTGGACAAATTGAGGCAGCATATATTACCTTTAAAAAGGTTTCAAGTGTATTAAATATAAGTGATTATACAGTGACTATACGTAATACAGATAGTGCTACAGCACAGGTATTAGATGAGAAGAATTTATATTTTAGAGAATACAATGGCTTATTACGTGCTGATATTATGGGATTACCAGCAGGTACTTATGAGGCGGTTCTTACTCCTAAGGATAATACATCTGCAGCACCATCAAGCTGTGTGTTCAAGGTTGGTGCATATGACCGTTCTGGTTATGCTCACTTTAATTATACAGATGGTGTAGGTGCTTACCATGATGATGGTTCCTTAAAAGAGAATGCAATCGTTCTTTATGTTACAGATGAAAATAAAAATACAGTTGAGTTATCTTATAAAGGTACTACAGTTAAAGGTATTGGAAATATTTTAAATTCTGTTGGTGCTGATGTTGGTACTGGATTGGCTGCAAATGGTGGAACGGCAAATACGAACCAAGGTATAATTAAAAAATTAGCAGAAGATAATATTCCACTTGTAGTGCGTTTTGTAGGTTGTGTTTCTGATTCTGGTTTGAAAAAGAAAGCTCCATTTAGTGCTGCTAGTACTCCATTAATTGAAGGCTTAACTATATATAATTCTACAGGAAATGGTGGAACAGCTGGAGATAACGGACATATGGCTCGTATCAAGTCTGGTAAGGATGTTACATTAGAAGGATTAGGAGAAGATGCTGTAATTGATGGATGGGGATTCCATTATATGGCTGAAAGCTCAAGCCCAACTTTAGGTAAGAGTTTTGAGGTTCGTAATTTAACATTTATCAATACGCCAGAGGATGCGATTGGTATGGAGGGTGTTCAAGCTTCTAAAAATGCTTCATCTACTTTAACAGCAAGTGTTGAAAGATGTTGGATTCATAATAATGAATTCTATGGACCTAATATTTTAAATCCTGCTGAAAGTGACAAAGGTGAAGGAGATGGATCATGTGATTTCAAGCGTGGTCAATATTTCACTTGTAGTTACAACTATTTTGAAGGATGTCACAAGACAAATTTAGTTGGTTCTGCAGATTATTCATTACAGTTTAATTTAACTTATCATCATAATTATTGGAAATTATGTAAAGCTAGAGGTCCTTTAACTCGTAGAGCAAATGTACATATGTACAATAATGTATTTGAAGGACAGACTGATTATGCGATGAATACACGTGCAGATGCTTATATTTATTCTGAATACAATTTATTCTATATGTGTAAAAGCCCACATGGAGTAGAGGGTGGAGCTATAAAGAGTTATAATGATTCTATTTCTAGTGCACTTTATAATAAAGGCTCAGCAGCAACTGCTGTAACAAATAAATCTCAAAAGGTAGCAAACAATTGTCAGTTTAGTGCTGAAAATATTGACTATAGTTCTTTTGATACAGATTCTAAATTATCTTATATTCCAGACAATAAATATATGTTACAAACAAATGTTACAGACGCGAGAAAGGTTATTGCAGCTATTGGTGGTGTAAGAAAAGATTCATCTTTATCTGCAAAAGATATAACAATGTCACAATTGTCTTATAAACCAAGTTCTGTTACACCAGTTAAGGTTACAACATATCCTACAACTTTAAATCCAGGAAAATTAAGTAAAACAGTTTATGCGTTTACCTTAGATAAGTCCGCAACTGTAACAGTATCTTATCCAAGTGATACATTCTCTACAACAGGTGTTTTGGTAAATGAGGCTGGAGAGTGCTTATTAACTGCTAGTGGTAGTGTTGTTTTAAAACCTGGTACATACATGATTCAACCTGTTAATTTCCAACCAGGTGATAGTAAGAATTTAACAAATGGAACATTTAAAGATTTAAATGTGAATTCAATTCAAATTGAAGAATATAAATCTGATGAATTTGATCAGCAATTGATTGACGATTATGATGCAAAAGCAGCTTCAATTCCATCAACGATAACCTATTCAAATGAATGTTATAAGGCACTTTTAGCTGCAAGATTGGCTTATGAATTATTAAGCGCAGATTTAAAAGAAAGAGTAACAGTTCCTTATGAAACTGTCGTTACTGCAAGAGAACGTTATATTGCTTTAGGAAAAGAACATGTAGAGGGATTGATTGATGCGATAGGAACTGTGAATAAAGATAGTGGTGGAAATATTGCAGCAGCAAGAAGGGAATATGAGAGTTTAAAGGCAATCGTTCCTGCTATTTTAATTTCAAATTACAATGTTTTAACAGCTGCAGAAACTGCATTTAAAGGCTTTGCAGTTGAATCTTGTATTGAAAAGATCAATGCAATAGGAATAGTCACACTTGCATCAGGTCCAGCAATCCAAGCTGCTAGAAATGAATTTGATAGTTTAAATGATGAACAT
Source organism: Anaeroplasmataceae bacterium (assembly GCA_029051735.1). Lineage (GTDB taxonomy): Bacteria > Bacillota_I > Bacilli_A > Acholeplasmatales > Anaeroplasmataceae > Pelethenecus. Next base: position 50,900 of record JAIDKZ010000039.1, read on the forward strand.
ATTCCATTGATTACTAACTATCAAGTTCTTCTAGATGCTGAAGAGAAATATGAAAGTCTTCTTGCAGTTCAAAATGTTATTGAATTATTAGATGATGTAGATTTGACAAATTTAAATTCTTTAAAAACTACTATGAATGCTTACAATGCATTAACGACAAGTGAAAAAGCTCAAGTACCTAATACAAGCAAATTATCAGATGTGAAGGTTGCTTATGCAAGTTTACTTATTGATGCAATTGGAACTGTTTCAGTAACCTCAGGTGTTGCAATAACAGAAGCAGAAGCAGCATACAATGCTTTAGATACTGCTGAAAAAGCAAAAGTAACAAATTATGCTAAATTAGTTGATGCTAAGGAAGCATATGCAGATTTATTAAATCGTCAGATTGAGTGTACATTTATTGGTGGCTCTCCATCAAATAGCATGATAAGTGTTAGCGGTGGCTCTGCTAAAAATACAAGTGTAACAATCGCAGGTAAAACATATGAAAGTGGTGTGAAAATTAATTCTAAGGTAACGATATCCTTTACTACTGAGGTGGCAAGAAAATTAGTTTTACATATTGCTGCTGGTGGTTCTTTAGGATTAGATGGAACACAATACACAGATAGTGATAATGATGGAGTAATTGAGATAGAGCTTTCTGCAGGTTCTCATGAAATTAAGAAAAATGGTTCAGAAACTGCATTATATGCTTTAATCCTTCAATAAAATTATAGGTAAAGAAATATGAAAAAAAGAAAATTTATTATAGCAGGGCTAGCTTTATCAGCCCTGCTAGGCTTTACTGCTTGTAAAGCTGAACCAGAAGAAAAGCCTGATGTGCCACCTATTATTGATCCAACTTCAACTTTTGAAGTTGAGTTTGATACAAATGGTGGAACCAATATTTTATCACAATGGATTTCAAAAGATAATACAGTTGCAGTGCCATCTGAACCAACCAAAGAAGGATTCATTTTTGCTGGTTGGTATAAGGATAAAAATTGTACTGAACAATTTGATTTTTCAACAAAAGTAACAGAAAAATTGACTCTTTATGCAAAATGGGAGGAAATAGGAGAACTCTTTTATTTAAGTTTTAATTCAAATGGTCATGGAAAGAATCCAAACACAATTGAGGTTAATAAAATAAACTCATTACCAGAATTGAAGGATGATGGGTATACATTTGTTGGTTGGTATTATGACCAAGAGTTTAAGAATAAGGTGAATATTGGAGATCGTTTAACAGAAAATAAAACTATATTTGCAAAATGGGAAATAAAGAAATTCACTGTTCAATTTGATACGAATGGCGGAACCACAACTGCTTCTCAAATTATAGAATATGGTAAGCTTTGTCCAAGACCAGCTAACCCTACAAAAGAAGGATTTATTTTTGCTGGTTGGTATAAGGATAGTGATTTTACTCTTCCATGTGATTTTATCAATGGAGTAATCATATCTGATTTAATTTGTTATGCAAAATGGTTGCCAAAATCAGCTGAGGGAGAAACTTTAACTGTAGAATTTAATTCTAAATTGGGGACTAAGGTTGAACCAATTACAGGAATTATTGCAGGATCTACAATTGAGGAGCCATCACAACCAACAAGAACAGGTTATACGTTTGATGGTTGGTATAAAAATATTGATGGAACATTATCTGTCCCATTTGATTTTGAAAACGATCTAGTAACAGAGAATATGGTTCTATTAGCTAAGTGGATTCCAAATGTAGTTAAAGTAACTTTGAAAGATTCTTTGACAGATGAAGTCATTGAAGAATTAGAGGGAAGATATGAACAATTTTTGATGCAACCAGCAATTCCTGCTGATAAGGAGAACTATCGTTTTGTTGGTTGGTCTGTTCAAAAAACAAATTTTGTAGAATTTCACTTTACATCGTTATTAACAGAAGATATCACAATATATGCTTTCTATGAAGCTGTCTCTCCTGATCAAACATTTGAAGTTAAGTTTATTTCAACAGGGACAACAGTTTTTTATTCGACTCACGTAAAACAGAATGGATTAGTTACAGAACCAACTCAAAAACCTGTAAGAGATGGTTATAATTTTGTTGGTTGGTCTACTAGTGCCTCTACATATGTAGCATTTAATTTTGCCACTTCTAAAATAACATCTGATATTCTAATCTATGCTTATTGGACTAAGAGTGATGAACCAGATGTTGAGAAGTATACAATAACATTCTATAGTAGTGCGGATATAGTATTTAAAACAGAAACCATACAAAAAAATGAGCAAGCACAAGAACCAACACCAGCTCCTAAAAAGGAAGGATATAAATTTGCAGGTTGGTACACAGATGCTCTATTGGATACAAAATATAACTTTTCTACACCTGTAACTAGTAATTTGAATTTATATGCGAAGTGGGAGGAGGACCAATCACAAGAAGATATTGTAACACCTTTTGACTTTGTAAAATTCAATACAGAAGCTAGTGCCCATTTGACTTCTGGAAAAACAAACATAGCTATAACAATAGATAAGTTTACTGTAAGTCAAGGCGTAAAATGTGATGATAAGATGCTAAATACGCAAGGTAAGACAATTTCCTTTACTTTGAATGGAACGATTACAAATTCAATTAAACTAGTTGGTACTGGAGGTTCTACTACAAAGGATACAATTGTAAAATTATTAAAGAGTAATGGGACTTCTTATGTTGAAGTAAAAACTCTAGGAACAGTTACAAATGGCGTTGCTTTAAATGTAACAGAAAGTAATTTAGAAGCAGGAAATTATCAGTTGACTACATCTGCTGCTTTAAAAATTACTGAATTTGTTTTAACTGAAAGTAGTAAACCTACTGCACCTACTTCCTTTACAGTTTCCTTTGACTCTTTAGGTGGATCCACTGTGTCTTCTATAGAAGTTGCAAATGGATCTAATGCTATAGAGCCTACTGCACCTACAAAGGATGGATTTGAATTTAAGGGATGGTTTACAGATAAAGAATGTACAAAGGCATTTGATTTTTCAACTCCAATAAAAGAAGATATGTTGTTATATGCGAAGTGGGAAGAAGAGGTTATCCCGCCAGATGCAATAACATACGTTGTATCTTATGTAACCAATTGTAACACTACAATAGAAGATAAAATTGTTAGAGAAGGCAGAACAATATCTGCACCAACAAATTTAACAAAAGATGATCATAAATTTGGTGGGTGGTATACTGATGCACAATTTACAAACGCTTATGACTTTACAAAACCTATTTATTCTAATTTAACTTTATATGCAAAATGGATTGAGGTTATAACTTATACAGTAACATTTGATGTAAATGGTTATGGAGATCAGCCAGCAGCATTAACAAAGGTTACAGAATTGCCAGAATTACCTAAATTGATTTCATCTGAACGTAGTTTTGGTGGTTGGTATTATAATGCAGCATGTACAGAGAAAGCTTTTGTAGGCGATGTATTAGAATCAGATGTAACATTATATGCAAAGTGGAATGATAAATCTATAGTAGAAGTAACTGCTGCTGAAGGACATTTAGAAACTGCTTATTTAGAGTGGAAAGAACTAGATGGTGCAAAAGATTATAATGTTTATTACAAAAAGTCTAATGAAACTGATGGAAAATATATAGCATTAGACCAGATGCTCATTCGAGAATATCCTAATAATTATCGTGCAGATGTTTTGGGATTAGCAGCTGGGAAGTATACACTTAAGGTAGTTCCAGTAGTTGGAACTGATGAAGATGGAAGTGCAGCCGCTATAGAAGATGTTATAGTTTCAGCTCATGACAGAAGCGGTTTTGGATTCTCTCAAAATTCTTTATTAAAAACTTCATCAGGAGCTTATAATGAGGATGGTACACTTCGTGCAGGCGCACAAGTCATTTACGTTACTGCAAAGAATGCAAAGACTGTAACTGCTCAAATTACTAATGGTGGCACAACAACTACAGTAACTGGTTTCCAATCTATTCTTGATGCAAAACAAAAGAAAGGCAACACAGATATTTTAGATTTCCGAATTATTGGTGAAATAAAATTATCCGATTTGGATAAGATTTCTAGTAGTGCTGAAGGAATTCAAATTAAAGGAGCAGCTAATTATCAAGATATGAGTATTACAATTGAAGGTGTAGGAGAAGATGCCACAGTTAATGGCTTTGGATTCTTAATCCGTAATTGTGGTAATGTGGAAATGCGAAACTTTGGTATTGTTAACTTTATGGATGATGGTATCTCTATAGATACAAACAATTGTAATTTATGGATTCATAATATAGATTTCTTTTATGGTTCTCCTGGTGGAGATTCAGATCAAGCTAAAGGAGATGGATCTTTAGATATAAAAGGACACTCTAGATATATTACAGCTTCTTATAATCACTTTTGGGATTCAGGTAAATGTAATTTAATGGGTATGAAGAGTGAGGCAACAGAGGATTACATCACATACCATCATAACTGGTATGATCATTCTGACTCTCGTCATCCAAGAATTCGTACTTGTAGTGTTCATGTATATAACAACTATTTTGATGGGAATTCTAAGTATGGAGTTGGTGTTACAATGGGAGCTTCTGCTTTTGTTGAAAACAATTACTTCAGAAATTGTCATAATCCTATGCTAAGTTCTAATCAAGGTACAGATGCTTTAGGTGATGGAACATTCTCAGGTGAAACTGGTGGTATTATTAAAGCTTACGGAAACTATATTGAAGGTGGAAATCCAACAATATGGTATAGTCAAAACAATACAAGTTTTGATGCTTATCTTGCTTCATCTAGAGATGAAATTGTACCTAGTACAGTTAAGGCTTTATCAGGAGGTACAGGTTATAACAACTTTGATACTTCTTCAGATTTTTATTCTTACAATGTTGATACGGCAGAGGTTGCTAAAGAAAATGTAATGAAATATGCTGGTCGTATTAATGGTGGAGATTTGCAGTTTGTATTTGATAATTCTAAAGAAGATACAAACTATGGAGTTATCCCTGAACTAAAACAAATGGTTGTTTCTTATAAAACAACACTTGTAAGAATATTAGGCGAAAAATAAAAATTATAGCGTGCTAAAGCGCGCTATTTTTTTATTTTAAGAAAGAAGAATATTTTAAAAATCCAGTTGAAAACTAACATAAGCAAATTGTTTTTTTGAAATTGTTTTTGACAAATTATTGAAAAAGTAGTGTGCGAATTTAAAAATGTGATATAATTCTACTATGTGAGATGTAGGTGAGAAAATGAAGAATACAACTTTATGTTATATTTGCAAGGATAAAAAAATTCTAATGCTATATAGGAATAAAAAGAAGATTGATGTAAATAAAGGGAAATGGATTGGTGTAGGAGGCCACTTTTTAGAAGGAGAGACAGCTGAGGAATGTTTATTAAGGGAAGTCTATGAAGAAACAGGATTGATGTTGACACAATACAGGCTTATGGGAAAATTAAATTTTTTTATTGATGACATAGAAGAAGTTTGTTTTTTATATAAGGCATATGATTTTACAGGAGAAATCATAGATTGTGATGAAGGAATTCTTGAATGGATTGATGAAAGTAAGATATTGGAACTTCCTTTATGGGAAGGAGATTATTTGTTTTTAAATAGACTTCTTCATGAGGATGATTATTTTGAAATGACATTAATATATAAAAAAGATAAAATGATTGAATGGAGGATAGAAAATGACATATCAGAAATTAATTCAAATTGCTGAGCAGATGGCAATAGATAATGAAAAAGAAGAAAGTGCAGCTGTCCTTTTATTAGAACATGTTACCAAATTAGAAACCAATGCATTATATCTGAAAATGCATAGTGAAGTAGAAGAAGCAATATACAATGAATTTATGGAAACATATAATAAATATTTAAAAGAGAATCTGCCAATTCAGTATCTTATTGGGTATAGTTGTTTTTATGGTTATAATTTTATTGTGAATGAAAATGTTTTAATTCCTCGATTTGAAACAGAAGAATTGGTTGAAAATATTTTATACCGTTATGATCAATATTTTAAAAACAATAAAGTTGATGTATGTGATTTGGCAACTGGATCAGGGTGTATAGCAATTTCTTTAGCATTAGAAGAACCCAATATGAACGTCATTGCAAGTGATATATCAAAAGAAGCATTAAAAGTTGCAAGAAGCAATAATGATGCATTAGGAGCAAATGTAAAGTTTTTAGAAGGGGACATGCTAGCACCATTTAAAGATATGAAATTTGATATCTTTGTTTCAAACCCTCCTTATATACCAGATGATGAAATCATTATGCCTTTGGTAAAGGATAATGAACCAGATATTGCATTATACGGTGGTAAAGATGGGATGAAGTTTTATCGTATTATTTTAAGTGGATTACGTCCTTTATTGAAAGAAAAAGCCTTAGTATGTTTTGAACATGGATATGATAAAAAAGAGGAAATGATTGCTCTTGCACATCAATATTTTCCAGAAGCAAAAGTTGAAGTTCTCAAAGATTTAGAAGGAAAAGATCGAATGACATTTATATATGTAGGTGAATTTGATGAATAAAGTAATAATTTTTCCAACAGACACCGTTTATGGCATTGGGTGCTCTATTTATGATTTAGAAGGTATGAATCATATTTATGAGATTAAACATAGAAGTAAGGATAAGCCACTGGCTTGCCTATGTTATGATTTAGAACAAATAGAAGACATTGCAATAATCAATGATAAAGCAAAGAAACTTATTCAAGCTTTTTTACCAGGGCCCTTGACATTAATAGTAAAAACGAATGGTAATGTCAAAGAAAAAATTGGATATGAAACAATTGGTGTTCGAATTCCTGATCATCCAGTTGCTTTAAAATTATTGAAGACATATGGTCCCATGCTTACTACTTCAGTAAATGAAAGTGGTGAGCAACCAATAAATACGTATTTAGAAGTAAAAGAAAAGTATGGCGCAGTGGTAGATGAAGTGATTGAAAACCAGTATCCCTCATCTAACTTATCTTCTACAGTTGTCTCTTTAGTAGAAGATGAGATTAAATTATTAAGAGAAGGGGCCATTACAATTGATATGATAAAAAATGTAATTCATGTATAAAGTGTTTCCCCCTAGGGTATGATATGCCTATAGGGGGGAATTTTATTATGAGAAAGTTATTGTTCATTGGAATCATCATAATGGTGATTATCGTGGCGATTTTAAATATAAAGGATGATAAAAAAGAAATTCGTGTTCGTGTTATACCAAATAGTGATGAGGCATTCGATTTAAGGATAAAAGAAAAAGCAAAAGATATTACTACATACTATTTGAAAGAAGCATATGACAAGGATTATAATACTTTTGAAAATAATATTAGAACTACGATGAAAAAATTTGAAAGTACATTAAAAAAAGAATTAAAACAGAATGTTGAAGTTAGTCTTAGTAATCATACCTTATACAATAAAACATATAATAATAGTGCAGTTAAAAATACTTCGGAATTAACTTTATATGTTATCTTAGGAAGTGGAAATGGTTCCAACTGGTGGGGGACAGTGTATCCTGAATTTCTTTTAGTAAATAGTAGTGAAGAAGTGAAATATGAAAGTTTAATTTTAAGTATTTTTAATAAATTAAAAGGAGAATAAAATGATTAGAGTTGAAAAAATCAACAAAGATATTTTTCCAAATGCGATAGAATTTCTAACTTCGGTTCCTTCAATAGAAAAAATTGATGAAAATATTTTGAATAATGCGTGTTTGGCTTTTGATGAAAATAAAATTGTTGGTTGCATATCTTTTGAGGAGTTTTCAGATAAAGGATTAATCCGTTATTTTGTTTTTAAAAAAGTTTTATCTATAGAATACTTAGAAATGCTTCTAAGTTGTTTAGAAGAAAATGCAATGGAAAAAGGAATCCATATGCTGGTTTGTATTGCAGAATGTAATCAAATAGAAGAATTATTTTCTTCTTTGAATTTTAATGTTTTAGA
>JAIDKZ010000004.1 GCA_029051735.1 Anaeroplasmataceae bacterium
ATGATACCTTTAATGTTTCAATCAATGAAGTCATTATCAATACTCCATTAGTTAGTCAATGGAGATATACAGAGAATTTAGCAATTACTGAAGAAGATTTTGTTATGATTGAAGGAAGAGTTCCATCAGGATTAACAGAATGTATGGCATCCATCTATTCAGACTATAAGATAGGAGACATTATTGCAGGAGATAAAAAGGTAGTTGGTATTTTTAATGGAACAGCAGTTGCACTTTCTGCTAAATGTATTGTTGATTTAGATACTTTAATTTTAGAAGGTTATAGTTATGATTCTATAGGATTCCATATTCAAGATCCAATCAATTTTAAAATGAATTCAGATCAAGAAGTCATTACATTATATCGCTATAAAGAAAGACTTGTAAAAGAAAATCAAGTTTCTAATTTAAGACTATTTGAATTATTGTCTTTGATTTTAATGGTGATTAGTGCATTATTCATATATCTTATTATGAGAAGTAAGATGATTTCAGAAATTTATAGTATTGGAGTACACCGTTGTTTAGGAGCCCCACGAAGAAAGATTGTTGGAAAATATTTAGTTGATCTTTTGATTTTAACTACTTTTACAACATTAATAGGATATCTTATCATCTTATTTACATATAATATAAGTGCTAAATATATTAATAAGCTTATAGGAGAAAATATGCTTCGAATTAATAATTTATTCTTTATATTAGGTTTGATGGCTATTTATATTTTAAATTTAATCATAGGTATCTTACCAATATGTATGTTATTAAGAAAGACTCCTTCAGAAATTTGTTCTAAATATGATATATAAAATAAAAAAGGCTGTAAACTGAAAAGAAGAAATCTTTCAGTACAGCCTCTTTTTATTTTCTGTTATCAAAAGCTCGTTTGCTTTTTCTTATGGACTCTTTATATTCTATATGATGATTTTGAAGGAATTCTTTAAAATTTTTTAATCCTTGTTCAACTTCATCTACCTCATATTCTATTTCATAATCTACTTTATCATAGTATTCACTACGATCAAAGAATATTGTTCCATCCTTATATGGACCTGAGGCACGATAGGTAGTTAATTCAGCAATATTTTTTACTTGATAAGGTAAACCAATAATAGAAGCATCAAATCCATTTTTTAGCATTTCATATGCTTTCTCTTTGCTGATTAATATATGGGTTTCATCTGCTCCTATTTCAGATCTTGTCTTCTTGGTTAGCTTATAGTTGTTTCCTTTTTTGCGTATTCTAAGAACAGTTTGATCTTGCATAAGACGTGCATCTTCTGTATCAAAATAGAAGTTGGTTTGAGGGAAAATATTATTGGTTAATTTAAATTCTTCCAGTAATTTTTCATATTGTTCCTTAGAAATAAAGGTCTTAAATTCGATTTCTTTATTTTTATCCATATTTGATACCTCACATATTAAATATACATATATTTATTATCTAATATTTAATTGAAAAAATCAAGTGTTGTGATAAAATAAAAGTATAATAAATAAAAAATGACAGGGTTGATATTGATGAAATACTGTATTATTGCAAAAAATGATACTTTTTCAAATGAATTAAAAGAAGAATTAAAATTAAAGATACATCATGAATTTGATGAACAAAATCCAGATATTGTAATAGCCATAGGTGGAGATGGAACATTTATAAGAACAGTACGTATGTATCCTAAAGCTATTATATTTGGTTTGCATACAGGAAATTTAGGTTTTTATACAAACTATACAAAAGATTCAGTAGAAGAATTAATTGAAGATATTAATTATCAGAATTATAAAATAGATACGATTGATTTACTAAAATGCGAGATCAATTCTAAAGAGAAAAAAATTATTGATTATGCATTAAATGAATTTACAATTATTATGTCACCTAGGACACTTACATTAAATGTTTCTATTGATGAAGAACATTTAGAGACATTTCGTGGAACAGGATTGTGTATATCTACCCCGTATGGATCAACTGCGTATAATAAATCTTTACATGGAGCTATTGTAGATCCAAGGGTAAAAGCTTTACAGATGACTGAAATTGCTGGAATTAATTCAAATGCTTATCGTACGATTTCTTCCCCCATGATTATTTCTTGTGAAAGTGTCATTCGATTAGAGGCTATTTGGAATGATGAGGTATGCATTACACTAGATAATAAATCTTATCAAATTCAAGATTTTCATAATGCTAATCTTTCTTTTGCTAAGCAAAAGATTCAAATCGGATATCATAAAATGCCTAATTTTATCCAACGTATAAAAAGGACATTTTTATAAAAGTAAAAAATTCTATCATTAGGATAGAATTTCATCAATAATATGGTATTCCAAGGCTTCTTTCGCAGACATATAATAATCACGTTCTGTATCATGTTCAATTTCATCTACACTCTTATGACATAGCTTTGCAAGTAGCTCATTCATAAGAGCTTTTGTTTTTAATAAACGTTTTGCTTGAATATCTATGTCAGATACAACACCCTGCATTCCCCCATAAGGCTGATGTATCATTACCTCAGCATGTGGTAATGCCTTTCGTTTGCCAGTACCACTCGCAAGAAGAAATGCGGCCATGGAAGCGGCCATTCCTACAACAATGGTATTTACTTTGGACTTGATGTAACGCATTGTATCATAAATTGCAAGTCCTGAGGTGATTGATCCACCAGGTGAAGAAATATAGATATCAATTTCTTCATGACTTATAGAATCTAGATAAAGTAATTGAGATATGATAATAGAAGACATGTGATCATCTATCTCTCCAATGAGTAAAATTATTCTATCTTGCATTAATCGTGAATAAATATCATAGCTTCGTTCTCCGCCAGCCCCTTTTTCTAATACATATGGTATATAGTTCATTTTATATCTCCTTTTCTTTCTTCCACATATTACCAAAAACGTTTACATAAATTTGTTATAAAAAGTCGACATCAAAAATATTGATAATAAAAAATTTAAGTGGTAAAATAATAATGTAAAAAAACAATTTTAGGAGGAATTTATAATTATGGCTATTAAAGTAGCAATTAACGGATTTGGACGTATTGGACGTTTAGCTTTCAGACAAATGTTTGGTGCTAAGGGTTATGAAATTGTTGCAATCAACGATTTAACTGATCCAAAGATGTTAGCAAATTTATTAAAGTATGATACTGCACAAGGTGGATATTGTGGACATTATGGTGAAGGCTTACATACAGTTGAAGCTGGTGAAGGTTCAATCACTGTTGATGGTAAAACAATTACAATTTATGCAGAAAAAGAAGCAGTAAATTTACCTTGGGGTAAATTAGGTGTTGATGTAGTATTAGAATGTACAGGATTCTACACTAAGAAAGAAAAAGCACAAGCTCATATTGAAGCAGGTGCTAAGAAGGTTGTTATTTCTGCACCAGCTGGAAATGATCTTCCAACAGTAGTATTTGGTGTTAATGAAAATGTATTAACTAAGAACGATAATATTATTTCTGCAGCTTCTTGTACTACAAACTGTTTAGCGCCTATGGCTGATGCTTTAAATAAATATGCTGCTATTCAATCTGGTATTATGAGTACAATCCATGCTTATACTGGAGATCAAATGATTCTTGACGGACCACATAGAAAGGGCGATTTAAGAAGAGCACGTGCTGGTGCTGCTAATATTGTTCCTAACTCAACTGGTGCTGCAAAGGCTATTGGTTTAGTTATTCCTGAATTAAATGGTAAATTAATTGGTTCTGCACAGCGTGTTCCAGTAACTACTGGTTCAACTACTATCTTAACTGCTGTAGTTAAGGGTAAGGATGTTACTGCTGATGGAATTAATGCTGCAATGAAGGCTGCTGCATCTGAATCTTTTGGATATAATGAAGATCCAATTGTTTCTTCTGATGTTATTGGTATGAAGTTTGGTTCATTATTTGATGCAACTCAAACTATGGTAGCTAAAATTGCTGATGATTTATATCAGGTTCAAGTTGTTTCTTGGTATGATAATGAAAATTCATATACAAGCCAAATGGTTAGAACAATCAAGTATTTTGCTGAATTAAAGTAATTATAATTAAAAAAAATAACTGTGGAAAGCTCATTTAGGCTTTCCACAGTTTTTCTTTTGTGGTAAAATTAAAAGTAAGTATAGAAAGAGGTATATTTTATGGAGTGGAAGGATTTTATTGATAAAGAAAGAGATAAGGAATATTATTTAAAATTAAAAGAATTGGTTGATCAAGAATATAATCATTATCTATGTCATCCAGATTATAAAAAAATATATCATGCATTTTCAGCAACTCCTTTAAATAAAGTAAAGGTTGTCATTTTAGGGCAGGACCCATATCATGAAGTGAACCAGGCACATGGACTTGCTTTTTCTGTTTTATGTAGTAAGATTCCTCCTTCATTAGTGAATATATATAAAGAAATGGAGACCGATTTAGGTGTAGAAGTACGACAAGATGGAAATTTAGACTATCTAGCAAAACAAGGAGTACTACTATTGAATACAATACTGACTGTTCGTGATGGAAAGGCGCTTGCTCATCAAGGTTTTGGATGGGAGATATTTACAGATAATGTAATTCGTTTCTTAAACACATTAAATCAACCAATTGTTTTTATCCTATGGGGAAGTAATGCAATATCTAAGAAATCTCTTTTAAATAATCCTAATCACCTAATTTTAACTTCTCCACATCCTTCTCCATTATCTGCATATCGTGGTTTTTTTGGTTCAAGACCTTTTTCTAAAACGAATGATTTTTTGATGAAGCATAACTTAGAACCGATTTGCTGGGTGAAAGCCTAAGGGTTTATTTTAAACAATCATATTATGATTATGGGTGAATAAAATTGAATTACTTTAATCCAAACATGAATTCCTATGATCAATATGTTGTAAAGCAAAATGATTCTTTATATATGATTGCAAAAAAGTATGGAATTGATGTAGATGAACTTAAATCTGCAAATCATTTGGTATCAAATATGATTTATCCAAATCAAATATTGTTTATTCCTAAAAAGAAGACGATAGTAACACAATCTAATGATAGTGTTTCTGAATTGATCAATAAATATCATTTGAGTCTAAAAGATATTTCAAATCTAAAGGTAGTCCCAAATCAAAATATTCCTTACCGAGCAGATAAAACACATACGGTAAAGGTCAATGAATGTATTGAGGATATATTATCAAAATATCAGCTTTCTCCTTTAGAACTTCTAAAGCTAAATGAAAATAAAATCTTAATACCAGGTGAGAAAATAATTATTGAAAAATAGTTATTTTTTTCTTTATAGATAAACTGATTAGTGATAGAATATTATAGAATGAAGGAGTAAAGCTATGAAGTATTGTTTAGAATGCGGATCTAAGTTAGAATTAAAATTTTTAGAACATGAGGGAGATATTCCTTTTTGTCATACATGTAATGCTTATCGTTTTCCAGTTTTTAATGTAGCTTGCAGTATGATAATAGTGACCAAAGATAGAAAGAAAACACTTTTAGTTCAGCAATATAAAAAGAAAAAAAATATACTAGTTGCAGGATATGTAAACAAGAAAGAATCAGCAGAAGAAGCAGCTAAAAGAGAGATTATGGAAGAAGTTGGTTTGCAGGTGGACAAGCTTATTTTTAACCAAACCAGTTATTATGATAAGAGTAATACATTGATGATTAATTTTATTGCTTTTGTTGATCAAATTCAAGTTTGTCCAAATGATGAAATTGATTCTTTTCAGTGGTTTACTTTAGATGAGGCACTTCATAATATTGCTGAAAATAGCTTAGCTCAAAAATTTTATTCTTTATTTTATGAAAAGGTAAAGCACCATGAGATATAAAATGGTTCTATTTGATTTAGATGGTACAATTTTAAATACAATAAAGGACCTATGGAGTTCTTGTAATTATGCCTTAAAGCAATTTGGTATAGAAAATATTACTTTAGATCAAGCAAAACAATATTTAGGGCATGGAATTAAGCAGCTTATTTTAAAAGCTTCAAACTATGATGAAAGACATCAAGAAATATTAGAATGTTTTAAAAAACATTACTTTTTACATTATAATGATTTTACTTCTTCTTATAAAGGGATAGAGGAACTTTTATCATATTGTTTAAAGCAAGGATATAAACTTGGAGTATATACAAACAAGGTAGAAAAAATCGCAGTCCCTCTTGTATTAGCACATTTTAAACAATTTGATTTTATCTATGGAGAAACAGAACAATGGCCAAGAAAGCCAGATCCTACTTTTATATTGCATCTTTTAGAAAACCATCACTTAGATAAAAAAGAAGTATTATATATTGGAGATAGCGAAGTAGATTATGAACTTGCTGTAAATGCAAATATTGATTGTGTTTGTGTGAGTTATGGGTTTCGAGAAAAAAAAAATTTATTGAAGCTGACAGATCGAATTGTAGATTCACCATTAGAAATTTTAAAGTATTTGGAGTAAAGAAAATGGATGAGAGTATAAGATTATTATTGACCATTATTGAATATATAGGAACGATTGCATTTGCGATATCAGGTGCATTAGTCGCAATTGAGAATCGTATGGATTTATTAGGGGTCATTCTTTTAGGTAGTACAACAGCTGTTGGCGGCGGATTATTTCGAGATATCATTATAGGTAGAGATATGCCTGCAATGTTTGCAAATCCAAGCTATGTTATTGTTGCTGTTGTCACTACGATTATTGTTTTTATCGTTATGTGTTTTTTAAAAAATCTGAAGGTCATTGAGTCTAAGGCTTACCGAATTGGTTATAATATAACAGATAGTTTAGGCTTGGGAGTGTTTGTTGTAGTTGGAACGACTCAGACTATGGCTGCTGGTGTAACAAATCATTTTTTAATTATTTTTTGTGCAGTATTAACTGCTGTTGGTGGAGGAATGCTAAGAGATATCATGGCTGCACATATTCCAGCAATATTTAGAAAACATATCTATTGTGTTGCAGCAATTATAGGGGCAGTTTTATACTATGTGATTATTTATTTTAGTAACTTATATCCCTTAGCTGTAATCTCAACCATATCTATTGTTGTAGTTATAAGATATTTGGCATTTCATTTTAAATTAAATCTTCCAAAGGTTAAAATTAATGTAGAATAAATTTGATATATTTGATATAATACTAAATGGTGAATGAATATGCAGGAAGTTAAAACGGACAATTTAGAATTGTTTTATGATTGTGTAGATGAGTCAAACAATCTACTTTATGATATTTTTCATAAAAATTATTTTGAATTGATTGAAATGACAGTAAATAATATTTTATCATCTGATGTGGTTTGCGATTGTGATGATGAACATACCATACGTTTAAATGAAATATATGATAAAATTGCAGGTATTGATTTTACAGTAGAAGATGTTCGTAAAGCAATGCAGGCAATCATTTTAAAGGGGTTTAAGGAAATGAGGATTCCAAATGGAAATACGACTCCAGATACTTTAGGAATTTTCATTGCATATTTAATTACAAAATTTAGTATAGAAAAAGAAATCTCTATTTTAGATCCTTTGTGTGGAACAGGAAACCTATTACATACCATTGTGAATCACTTGGACAAGCAGTGTAAGATTTATGCGTGTGATCATGATTTATGGATGACAAAACTAACAAAAATGGTAAGTGATTTACTTTCTATTGAAGTAGAAGTTTTTTTGCAGGATACATTAAACTTAACGTTAGGACAACTCGATTTTGTTGTTTTTGATATGCCAAATACCAAATATGAAGAGAAGAAAGAATATTTTCCATATCAAGCAATTCTTCATTATTCAAAACTTTTAAAAGATGAAGGGGTTATGATAGGAATTGTAGGTAATGATTTTTTTGATTATGATAAAAATCAAAAATTTAAAAAAGAAATACTTTCTACTTGTTCTATTATTGGTTTGGTTGAATTACCAGATAATATGTTTGTATCCAAACCAAAAACGATTCTTGTTATTCAAAAGAAAATTTATGAAGACAAGAAAAATTGCTTTATGGTCAAACTGCCAAGCTTCACAGATGTCAAGGAGTTCAATACAACTTTACAATATATTGAAGCGTGGTTTGAAAAAAATAAAAAAAATAAGGAGAAATGAAAATGGCAAAAATAATGGCAGTAAATGCTGGTAGTTCTTCAATTAAATTTCAATTATTAGAAATGCCAGCAGAAACAGTAATTGCATCTGGTGTAATGGAAAGAATTGGTTTAGCTGAGGGAATCTTTACACTAAAATATAATGGAAAGAAGGAAGAAACACATCCAGTTTTACCTACACATGCAGAGGGTGTAGAATTACTTTTAAATACTTTAGTGGAAAAAGGAATTGTTAAAAGTTTAGATGAAATTTCAGGTGTTGGTCACCGTGTTGTTCAAGGTGGAGAATATTTCAAGGATTCTAGTTTGGTAGATGAAACAGCATTAGAAAAAATTGCAGAACTTGCAGATTTAGCTCCTCTTCACAATCCAGCACATATTATTGGTATTAAAGCTTTCCAAAAGGCTTTACCAAATGTTCCTGAGGTTGTTGTATTTGATACAGTATTTCATCAGACTATGCCAGAGGAGGCATATATGTATGCTGTACCTTATGAATGGTATGAAAAATATGGCATTCGTAAATATGGAGCTCATGGTACATCCCACAAATATGTATCACAACGTTGTGCAGAACTAATGAATAAGCCATTGAAAGACACAAAGATTATTGTATGTCATTTAGGTAATGGAGCATCTATTTCTGCTGTAGAAGGTGGATTATGCAAAGATACATCAATGGGACTTACACCACTTGAAGGAATTCCTATGGGAACTAGAACAGGTAATATAGATCCTACAGTAGTTTCTTATATTTGTGCTAAGGAGAATAAGACAGCTTCAGAGGTTGTAAATATTCTAAATAAGAAGTCAGGTTATTTAGGAATGTCAGGACGTTCAAATGATGCTCGTGATGTAACTAAAGGAATGGAAGAAGGAGATCATAGATGTAAGTTAACCTTTGATGTACAGGCAAAGCGTATTGCAGATTATGTTGCTTCTTACTGGTTGTATTTAGGTGGATGTGATGCAATTTGCTTTACAGCAGGTATGGGTGAAAATTTAAAGCATCTTCGTTTAAATGTTGCTAAAAGATTAGCTCCACTTGGAGTGGAAATTGATGAAAAACTAAATGATACCTTCTCAGATGAGCGTATTATATCTACTCCAAATTCCAAAATCAAGTTATATATCATTCCTACAAATG
Source organism: Anaeroplasmataceae bacterium (assembly GCA_029051735.1). GTDB lineage: Bacteria > Bacillota_I > Bacilli_A > Acholeplasmatales > Anaeroplasmataceae > Pelethenecus. Next base: position 9,257 of record JAIDKZ010000004.1, read on the forward strand.
AAGAGGTAATGATTGCTAGAGATACTGTACGAATTGCAAATATTAAATAAATACGATAATTTCACATATTTTTACCGTATTATATAGATAATTATAGGGTATACTATAGGTGTCTTAAAAAAAGACAATCTATCTTTCCCCTAATAAGATAGAGACTTTTTCATAAGCAAACTATAACTCTCCCAAAAAGGAAAAGAACCTGTTTTTAGGTTCTTTTTCTATTTTTATATAATATATTATATAAAAATAG
>JAIDKZ010000040.1:0-20117 GCA_029051735.1 Anaeroplasmataceae bacterium
GAAGTTGGTAGTCTTTTAAGTAAGATTATGTTAGATTTAGATATTAACTCTAGTAATATTGAGAAAAAAATTGCAGATTATTTCAAAGATGCAATTGAAAACTGTGAATATCAGGCTGGATAGGATTTGACAAATGAAAGCATTTAGAAAAATCATTTTTAGTCTACTATTGGTCTTATCTTTATGCTTGTTTGTAGCTTGTGGTGATAAAGAAAATCAAAAGGATCCTGATACAACAGATCCTGACACTATTGTAGACTATGTATCAAAAGTAAAATTAGATAAGAGTTTTGAGAATAAAGTATTTGTAAATGATGGAATTGAAGAAATGAATATCGCACAAATACAACCTGTAGATGGAGATACTATCCATGTAACTGATAAAAAAGGTACACTACTTAAATTAAGATTTTTAGGTGTAGATACCCCAGAATCAACCGCACAGGTTGAACCATGGGGTTCTGAAGCCTCTAAATTTACTAAAAATGCTGTAAAAAATTCTGTATCTGTAGTTATCACTGCTGATAATGGTGTTGTTGAAAGAGATTCTTATGAAAGATATTTAGCTTGGATATGGTATAAACCAACTGCAGATGCTGATTATAAATTGTTAAATTTAGAGTTAGCACAGCTTGGATATTCTAAAGCGGCTTATTCAGGTGTAAAACAATACAAAGAAGAATTGTCTGGAGCAATTACACAAGCTAGAAGACAACAAATTAAAGTATGGGGAGAAACAGATCCAGATTATTGTTATACTGAAGCAATTGAAGTTTCATTACCTGCGTTAAAGAAGGATATTAATGAAAATGCTAAAGATAGTCAATATTTTAATAAAAAAGTTATTTTTGAAGCAGTAGTTGCTAGAAAAACAGGACAAACATATTATTTAATTGATACAGATATTGAAAGTGGTATAACCTATGGTATTCAAGTATTCCATAGAACTTCTACAGGAATTTTAGATGTATTGGGTACTAGAGTTAAAATTAGTGGTACGATAACATATTACGATACTGCAGGAGTATTTCAACTTACTGATGTAATTGATAGAAGAATGTCTTCTAATAAAAACAATTTAAAAGTTGTTGAAGAAAATGTTGAAGTTATTCCTCAAGAAGTTTCTATTACGGATATCACAGAATCTAATCCTGCATTAGAATTTACTTTGGTTCGTTTACAGAATTTAAAAGTGAATAGAACATATACTACGAATACAGATGGTTCTTCTAGTAATGGTGCAATATCTATTTATTGTACAATAGGAGAACAAAAGATTACTGTTCGTACTGTTGTTTTAATTGATAGAACAGGAAAATATATTGTGGATAAAAACAATATTGTATTAGAATCAAATTTTTCAGATAAAACAATTGATGTTGTAGGTATTATTGAAAAATATGAAGGAAATTACCAAATAAAGTTGGTTTCAATGGATGATGTTACCATCCGTTAAAATAAGAAAATAAGGAGAAAAAAGGAATGAAAAGTTTTAAAAAAGCTTGCTTATGGCTTGTCGCTTTAGTATTATCTGTGGTTGCATTAGCATCTTGTGGTGAGAAAAAAGCGAGTGGTGCTGAACTTGCAGCAAAAAAAGTAATTTTAACTCAGGATAAGTCAGAAAGCGTAACAGATGATTTTAAGGTTACAGCTGTTGTAAGAGGGGATGACAATGTTTCATATTCTGTAGCATGGGAGTCTAACAATGCAGTTGCTTCTATTGGTGAGTATACAGAAGATGGAGAAGTTAATGCAGATTTTAAATTGGTTACTATTGATTATATGCATAATTTAACAGATGTTCAGTCTGTAAAATTAACTGCAACAGTAGAAAATCCAGATAAGTCTGAAAAATTTGTTAAGGAATTTAATTTTAAAGTTCCTAAGTTTAAGGAAACAACAATTGATGAATATGATGCAGCTAAAGCTGGTGCTATGGTAACAGTTAAAGGAATTATAGTTGCAAAAGAACCATATTCTGCAAGTTATAAGAATACATCTGTATATATTCAGGATATTAGCGGAAAAGGCGGATATGATGCATATCGTTTGGCTTGTGCTACTCAAGAAGCTTATGATACAGATTTAGCTATCGGTAATACAATTTTAGTTACAGGAGCTAAGAAATTATATAGTGGATTAAGAGAATTTGAAAGTTCTACTTACGTGTTAGTTTCTACTGATAAGGTAACACCAAAGGATACAGATATTACTGAAATGATTAAAACAGATCCTTCACAGATTAATCTTGATTTACAATGTCAACTTGTTCATTTTGATAATTTAACTGTAGTTTCTGTTGGTTCAGATGATAAGAATGGTAACTGGAATATAGTTGTTGGTGATGCAAATGATAAAACTAAACAATTTACAGTTCGTGTTAACACTTACATTACTCCTAAAACAAGCGATGAATATAAAGCATATAAGGATTTAGGAATCACTGCAGGAGCAGTCATTTCTGTTAAGGGTGTATTAGGCTGGTATAATGCAGCTCAACTTCATCCAACAAATGTTAATTCTATTACTGTAGTTTCTCAAGGATCTAGTGGTGGAAATCAAGAACCAGATCCAGCTCCTGTTACACCTACAATTCCAGAAGGTGCTAAAGTTGCTCAGTATACTGGTACTACAACAACAAATACAGATAAGATAGAGGGAAATCTAGCTGCAACACTTGGGTTAGAAGAATCTATTTTTACAGTAGATGCTACAAAATGTGTTAGTGGTCAATATGGTAATTTCCCTGGTTTAAATAAGGCTGGAAACATTCGTCTTTATGGCAATAATGAAAAAGAAGGAAATACTTTAACTTTTACAGTTGCTGAAGGCTATAAAATTGAAAAGATTATCATTGTTTTAGCAGAAACTACTATAGCAGAAGCTGTATTAGCTGTTTATACAACTGATGCTGCATCACTTATAACAGCTGTGAATGGTGTTTATACAGTGAATGGTAATACAGTTACTTTAAAAAATGTGACTGAAGGTTCAAAGCAAATTCATATTGCAAAAATTGGTTTTGTTCTTTCACAAACTGCTTAATTTTAGAAAACATGTGAATTAGAGATAGAGTGCAAGCTCTATCTCTTTTCTTTTTATAAAATTATTAATTATAATATAAAATAAAAAGAAACTTGTCGAAATAAAAAATGCAAAAACGATTTCATGAAAATGATTGAAAATCATATAGCTATATGATATAATAAAGAAAAATCGTGAGGTGATTTTTCGATGGCGAACACAACTATTTATGATGTAGCAGGAGCTGCAAAAGTCTCTTTAGCTACAGTGAGTCGGGTTATGAATAATCCTGAAAAAGTGAATCCTGAAACAAGGGAAAAGGTTTTACGTGTAATTAAAGAATTAGGGTATCGTCCAAATGCTATTGCTAGAGGCTTAGCAAGCAGAAAAACCACTACTGTTGGAATTGTTATGGCAGATGTGTCAAGGGCGTCTACTGCTCAGTTATTAGGAGGAATTATTGATATTGCAAAACGATATCAATATTCTATAAAACTTTTCTCTATAGGTGTTGATGAGGATATTGCAGATGCAATGCGTACAGTTATAGCTGAACAAGTGGATGGAATTTTATTTTTAAATGATGAATTAGATAAGGAACAAATGAAAGTAGCCATTGATTTTATTAAGGATGCTCAAGTTCCAGTTGTTTTATCTAATGTTTTTTATGATGAAGATGATGTTCCAATGGTTGCGATTAACTATGAAGGTGCAGTTTATGATATGACAAAGAAAATGCTTGAATATGGCAGAAAGAATGTTTATCTATTCTCCACTGTTAGAAGATATTCTATTAATGCACATAAAGAAGCAGGTTATATTGATGCTATGAAGGAAGCAGGACTTGAACCTAAAATTTTTAGAACAAGTGGCGATGTTTCAATTAACACAATGCATTTTACAGAGTTCTTTAAAAATGAAAAAATAGATGCCGTATTGGCTGTTCGTGATAGTATTGCTATTAGTTTTATGAATGTCGCTCAGAAAAATGGAATGATTATTCCTGATGATATATCTGTAGTAGGATTACAAAATACAAAATATGCAATTTTATCAAATCCAAACTTGACATGTGTAGATACACCGGTGTATGATATAGGTGCTGTTTCTATGAGATTACTTACAAAATATATGAAACAGGAAGAAGTAATGAATAACAAGGTCTTATTGCCTTATCGTTTTATACGAAGAGGTACAACAAATTCATAATCTTGATGATAGAAATTTTGATAGAATATAATAATTTACTTTAGAGAGTCTATGGTTGGTGAAAATAGATGAAAATATTATATTTGAAGTACACTTCTTGAAAGATACTTAAGAGTGCTATAATGTTATATTATAGAACTAAGGTGGTACCGCGGAAAAACATTCGTCCTTAGATAGATTCTAAGGACTTTTTTAACTTAAGAAAAGGAGAAATTATGATGGGAATTTATGAAGAATTAGAGTGGAGAGGGTTAATCAAAGATATTTCTGACCCCTCATTAAAAGAAAAATTGAATCAAGGGGGCATGACTTTTTATATTGGAACTGATCCAACTGGAGATAGCTTACATATTGGGCATTTTTCAAGTTTTTTGATTTGCAAAAGATTAAAAGATGCAGGACATCATCCTATTGTTTTAATTGGTGGAGCAACAGGTTTAATTGGAGATCCAAAACCAGATAGTGAAAGACCTATGATTAAAAAAGAAACTGTAGAACATAATTTTTCTTGTTTGAAGAATCAATTAACACGTCTTTTTGATTGTGAGGTTGTGAATAATTATGACTGGAGTAAAGATATAAATTTTATTGATTTTTTACGTGATTTTGGTAAATTTTTTAATATAAATTATATGTTAAATAAGGATATTGTTAGCCGTAGATTAGAAGATGGTATAACATATACAGAATTTTCTTATATGATTATGCAAGCATTAGATTTTTGGTGGTTATACAAAAACAAAAATGTAACATTGCAAGTTGCCGGTCAAGATCAATGGGGAAACATTACAGCTGGAATTGAATTAATTCGCAAAAAAGAACAAAAAGATGCATATGCATTTACTATGCCATTACTAACAAAAAGTGATGGTTCAAAATTTGGTAAAACAAATGGTAAAGCTGTTTGGTTAGATGCTGAAAAAACTTCTCCATATGAAATGTATCAATTTTTTATTAATTCAGAAGATACTAAAGTTATTGATTATTTAAAGTTTTTGACTTTCTTATCTAAAGAAGAAATAGCAGAAATTGAGCAAAAACATCAATCTGCTCCACATCTAAGAGAGGCACATAAAACTCTTGCAAAAGAGGTGATTACTTTTATTCATGGATATGATGCTTATATGGAGGCTTTAAAAATTTCAGAGGCGCTATTTAGTGGGAATATTCAATCTTTAACTGCTAAGGAAATAGAAATGGGATTTAATGATTTACCTTCAATAAAGGGAAGTGATATTTCTTTAGTAGATGCTTTAATAGAAGTCAAACTAGCATCATCTAAAAGAGAAGCACGTGAATTTATACGCAATGGAGCTGTAAGCATTAATGGAGAAAAACAGACAGATGAGGCTTTCATCTTAAGCAAGAATGTTGCTATTGAAAATAGATTTATTGTTTTAAGACGTGGTAAAAAGCTTTATGCGTTAGTTCGTTATGAATAAAAAATATAAGACCAAAAAAACTTTTGGTCTTATATTTTTTATAATTTTGTATTTTATTAGAAAATTGATATAATAAATATAGATTTAAATAATGAGGTGCTTTATGAAAAGGTTATTAAAATTTATAGCTTGTATTTTGTTTTGTTTAACGATTACGGCTTGTACAAAAGAACCGATTAAAGAATATAAGGTTTCATTTTATAGTGATAATGAAGAATATTTTTCTATTAAAGTAGAAACAAATGGAAATATAAAAGAGCCATTAGAACCTGTTAAGAGTGGATTTGTCTTTGATGGATGGTATAAAGATCAAGATTATAATATTTCTTTTGACTTTACAAATGAATCAATCACACAAGATTTAATATTATATGCAAAGTGGATAAAGGAATCTCAAGAAGAATTCATGGAATACTATTCTAGTATGAATAGTCATTTGGATGAAACATTTAAAATCACTTTACATAAACTTTTAAAGAATACACATAAAACAACACTTTCTTATACACCTGGAGTTTGGGATGCATTAAAAAAAGCAGATGAGGACCCACAAAATAAAGAAAATATTATTTGTATATATACAGGAAGATCTATTCCAAAGGCCAATCAAGACAAAGGAAGCAGTGGAAATAACATATGGAATAGAGAACATATGTGGCCAAATAGTCATGGGTTTAAAAGTCAAGATTATGCTGCATATACAGATGCTCATCATTTATTTGCTTCTGAAAAAAATATTAATGCAACTAGAGGAAATAAAGATTTCAATTATGTAAAAAATGGGAATTCAGATTCTTATGGAAATCGTTGGGATTCAACTTTTTTTGAACCTAGGGATGAGGTGAAAGGTGATATTGCACGAGCTATGTTTTATATGGTAGTTCGATATTCTGATCCTAATGAACTCGTTTTAAATTTAGTAAATAGTACAACAAGTTCATCATCAAATAAAACTGGACAATTAGGATATTTAAATGTTTTATTAGAATGGCATCAAATAGATCCAGTGAGTGATAAAGAAAAAGAAAGAAATGAGATTATTTATTCCTTACAGGGGAATCGGAATCCATTTATTGATTATCCAGATTGGGTAAATTTGTTATATCCTAAAAATTAAATTAAATAAGGTATAAGAAACATTTGTTCCTTCACAAAATAATAATTGAATTGTTATACATAATTCATAAAGAATTTATAAAAACATGTTATAATATTAAAATAAATGAATCGTACTATTCATAGGTTAAAGAAAAGGTGGTAAGTAGAAATTATGGAAAAGATTAAAGCATTAATAGAAAAATATAATACAATTATTTTACATGGACATATAAGGCCAGATGGAGATTGTATTGGAAGTCAATATGGATTATATTATTTATTAAAAGAGAACTATCCAAATAAAAATATTTTTATTACAGGAGAAACGAGTGAATTTGTTTCTTTTATTGGTAGACCAAGTTTGATTGATGAAGAACTTTTTGATGGTGCATTATCTATTTGTTTAGATTGTGCAGTGAGTGAGAGACTTTCAGATACTAGATTTAATTTATCAAAAGAAGTGATTAAGATTGATCATCATATTCCAGTAGAGGATTATGGTAATTACCAATATGTGGATACAACAGCACCTGCCTGTGCACAAATTATTACTGAACTTTATATGAAATATCAAAATGAATGGAAATTGACAAAAGAAGCGGCATTGGCTTTATATGTTGGTATTTCTACAGATACTGGAAGGTTTAAATTTGATAGTGTAAATGAAAGAACATTTTTAGCTGCTGCTTGTCTAGTCAGCCATGGAGTAGATTTAGGATACATTGATAATCAGTTATCTGTAGAAACTTTAGAAAGTTTAAAATTAAAGGGTTATATTTTATCTAATTTTAAAATCTCTGAACATGGTTTTGCATATGTAACATTAACACGTGAAGAGATTGAACGATTTGGTGTTAGTGATGAAGATGCGGCAGCGCAAGTATCAACAATTTCTACTATAGAATTTTGTCCTGTTTGGGCAATATTGTTAGAATATCCTAATGATGAAATTAGAATTCGTTTACGTTCTAGAGGTCCTGCTATTAATCTTTTAGCAAATGAATATGGTGGCGGTGGTCATGCCAAGGCCAGTGGCGCAAAACTGAACAGTTGGAATGATTTAGATGTCTTTGTTCAAAAAGCAGATCAGTTGGTTTTTGACTATAAGAAATCCTTATAAGAATATATAATCTCTAAAATCCAATAATAAGAAACATAAAAATTACATTAAAGCGAATATTAATAAATATTTCTTTATAATATAAATAACATTTTATAGAAATGCATGGATTAAGGGACACTCAATTTCTTTAGAGGTTTACATAAAAAAATATTGACAAGTTTGTCTTTTTTGTGTACAATGTTAAACGGTACATTTTTAAGCAATTATCCACAATTGCCCTAAATTATGAACAATAACTTAGGAGGAAAGAAAATATGAATAACACATTCATGGCAAGCAATCAAACTATGCAACATGGTTGGTATGTTGTAGATGCAGCTGGTTTAACATTAGGACGTTTAGCAACTGTAGTAGCTTCTTTATTAAGAGGAAAGCATAAACCAACTTATACTCCACATGTAAACTGCGGAGATAATGTCATCGTTATTAATGCTGACAAAATCAAATTAACTGGTAATAAGTGGCAAGATAAGCTTTATCGCAATCACTCAGAGTACAATGGTGGTCTAAGAACTTTAACTGCTGAAACAGTTATGAAAAATTATCCTACCAGAATGGTTGAGCATGCAATTTATGGTATGTTACCTCATACTAAATTAGGTGATCAAATGAGAAAGCAATTGTATGTTTATGCTTCAAGCACTCATCCACACACTGCTCAAAAACCAGTAGAATTCGTAGTAAAGGCATAATAGGAGGAAAAGTTAATGGCAAAGAAATTAGTTCAATATCTTGGAACAGGTCGTCGTAAAAGCTCTGTTGCCCGCGTATATTTACGCTCAGGTAAAGGAACAATCACAATAAATGATCGTCCTTTTGAGGATTATATTCCTTCAGCAGCAATTCGTCTAGATGTACTACAACCACTTGAATTAACAGAAACAACTAGTAAGTTTGATATTTTAGTTAACGTATATGGTGGAGGCTTAACAGGTCAAGCAGGAGCAATTCGTTTAGGTATTACTCGTGCTTTAATGGAAGTTAATCCTGAGTATCGTGCAATATTAAAACCAGCTGGTTTAGTAACACGTGATCCACGTGCTAAAGAACGTAAGAAGTATGGTTTAAAGAAGGCACGTCGTGCTCCACAATTCTCTAAGCGTTAATTTTGCAAGAATTGGAAATTGTATAAAAAGAAATGGAAAGTCTCAAAAGTTCTCGGTTTTGGGACTTTTTATTCTTTCAATAAAAAAATGATGAAAAACAGAATGGAATGTTGTATAATAAATTAGAATCATAAGGGGTGATTTTTGTGAAAGAGAAATTTTATTTAACAACTGCAATTGCATATACATCTTCAAAACCTCACATTGGAAATGTTTATGAAGCGATTTTAGCAGATGCAATTGTGAGATTTAAAAAGAAATGTGGGTTTGATACTTATTTTCAAACGGGAACAGATGAGCATGGTCAAAAGATAGAGTTGAAAGCTAAGGCACAAGGGATTTCTCCAAAGGAGCATGTGGATTCCATTTCAAATGAAATCAAGCGTATCTATCAATTAGTAAATGTGGAGTATGATCATTTTATTCGTACAACAGATGCTAATCATGAAGTAGAAGTAGCAAAAGTATTTAAGCGTCTTTATGAAAAAGGAGACATCTATAAGGGGTCTTATGAAGGAAACTATTGTGTGGATTGTGAATCTTTTTTTACTACAAAAGATTTAATTAATGGTTGTTGTCCAGATTGTGGAGCTAAAGTACAGACAATGAAAGAAGAGGCTTATTTTTTAAAGCTTGCTCCTTATCAAAGTCGGTTAGTTCAGTATATAAAAGACCATCCTGATTTTATACAGCCAGAATCTAGAAAAAATGAAATGTTAAATAATTTTTTAAGTGCACCTCTTCCAGATTTATGTGTTTCTCGTACTTCTTATACTTGGGGAATCCCTGTAGATTTTGATAAGAAACATGTTATCTATGTTTGGATTGATGCATTATTAAATTATATAACAGGAATTGGATATCATTTAGATACACCATCTGATGCGTTATTTCATAAAAATTGGCCTTGTGATATGCATTTGATTGGAAAAGATATTTTAAGATTTCATACAATTTATTGGCCTATTCTTTTAATGGCTTTAGATTTACCCCTACCAAAGCAAATTTTTGGACATCCATGGATTTTGATGAATCATGGTAAGATGTCTAAGTCAAAAGGCAATGTAATTTATACAGATGAATTAGTGGAATTATTTGGTGTTGATGCAGTAAGATATTATGTTCTACATGAAATTCCATTTGCATCAGATGGGAATATTACGTATGAATTAGTTTGTGAAAAATCAAATTCCGATTTAGCAAATACCTTTGGAAATCTTGTAAATCGTACAATAGCCATGGGAAAGAAATACTTTGATGGCACAATTCAAAAAGGAGATAGTATTGAATTTGATATAGAATTAGAAAATTTAATTATCAGAACAAAAGAAAATTATTTCCAATTGATGAATTCTTATAAAGTTGCTGATGCAATAGAGGCAGTAATGAAATTGTTACGTGCATCAAACAAATATATAGATGATACTGCTCCATGGGTTTTAGCTAAAGATGATTCTAAAAAGAGTATTTTAAGTAATGTTTTGTATCATCTGTTAGAAGTTATTCGTATATCATCTAGTTTGCTAGAGCCAATTATGCCAAATACTTCTAAGAATATATATAAACAAATTAATACAGTATTATCAGATTTTGATAATTTAGAATATGGTAAGCAGGAAGTATATGTGCTTAATGAAGCAGAAGTTTTGTTTAAACGTTTAGATTTAAATAAAGATGTTTTAGATATTGTACTGGCTAAGGAAAACAAAAAAGAAGAGCCTTTAATTCCTAGTAAAGAAGAAATCACAATTGACGATTTTGACAAATTAGAATTGGTCGTTGGTAAAATATTAGAAGCAAAAAAACATCCTAAAGCAGATAAACTTTTAATATTTAAGGTAGATATTGGTACCGAAGTACGTCAAATTGTTTCAGGAATTGCTAAGTTTTATGCTCCAGAAGATTTAGTTGGTAAAAAAGTTGTAGTTGTTAAGAATCTAAAACCAATTGTATTAAGAGGAGAAAACTCTAAAGGAATGCTTCTTTGCGCATCAAATAAAGAAGATACAAAGTTAGAATTGTTGAACGTTGATCATTTAAATCCTGGAGATTTAATCGGATAATATGAGAAAAAAGAAGTTATATGATGATTTATTTAGAGGGTTAATTGTAGTATTTTCCTCTACGATATATTCTCTTGCGGTTGTATGGTTTTTGGAACCAGCGAATTTGGTTTCCATTGGTCTTACGGGATTAGGGCAAATTTTAAATCGTGCATTTGCTGAAATAAATGTGAATATTCCAATTGGTGTATTTACGTTAGTGGCAAATATTCCATTGTGTATTTATGGTGCTCGAAAGGTTTCTCCTAGGTTTGTTATTTTTACTATGATCTCAGTGGTTGTACAATCTTTTTGGACTATGGGATGGAGTTGGATTAATGTTGATTTTGGAATAAATCCAAATGAGAAATTCTTTTTAGGTGTTATTGCAGGACTTATTTGTGGTTGTGGAATAGGGCTAGCTTTAAGATATGGAACTTCTACAGGTGGAGTAGATATCATTGCTCAAGCACTTGCTTTAAAGAAAAACATTTCAATTGGAATGTTTTCTATGATAGTGAATATTTTCTTAGCTATTATTGCAGGTGGTTTAATAGAAAAAAGTTGGGACATAACACTATATACATTTATTTTTATCATTATTAATAATCTTGTTGTTGACAAGATTCATACAGCATATAATTATCTTCGGATTGATATTATTACAAACAAAGCTGATGAAGTTTCTCAGGCTTTATTGGACGGCATTCAACGAGGGTGTACTTTAGCTGAAGTTAAGGGAGCATATACAAAAGAAGAAAAGTTTGATATTTTTATGATTATTTCTTCTTATGAACTTCAAAAGGCAGCAGAAATTATACGTGCTACGGATCCCACTGCCTTTATGACAGTCTCACCTATTAAACGAATTTTTGGAAAATTCTTTAAACATACAATTATTTAAGTTGCATTTTTTGCAACTTTTTTCTTTATTTTGTAAAAAGCATGCTCTTAGGCTTTGACTATTTTTGCTTTTAAGTATATACTTATATTATAATATGACAATTTTTTTGGAGACTAGACATGATGATCTTTAGTAGTAATGTAGGTATAACCATTTTAATCGTTTTTATTTGTGTTCTTGTTGTAGGAGGACTGGCTGTATTATTTTATATTCTAGGAAAAAAATTTTGGACCATCTATAAAGAAAAAAACAATAAACTTATTGATAGCGCTATTACAAAAACAGAAATGATGAAAGATATAAATACTTATATCAAGAAAAGACAACGATTTGGTGCTGCATCTTTTATTTATATTGATTTAGATTCATTTCATTCTTGTATTGATGTTTATGGTCAAAAATCATGTGATGATGCTTTGCGCATTATTGCCAAAAGAATTGCGAGCCTATTACCACACGAAGCAAAAATCGCCAATTTAAATCTTGATGAATTTTTAATTTTTATAAAAGAAGAAAATAATAGTATTCACAATGATGACTTGTGTAAAAAAATTTTAGAAATGATAAGAGAACCTATTGATATTTTAGAAGAAGATCAAATGGTTATTACAGCTTCTATAGGAGTGGCTACATATCCTCAGGTTGGAGATTCTTTAAATGACATATTATCAGGATTAGAGGTAACAACTTATATTTCAAAACGTGAAGGTGGAAATAAAGCAACTACTTTTTATGCTTCCTTACTAGATGATGAAAAAGAAAATATGGCATGTTATAAAGAAATTAAAGATGCTATTTGGAAAAAACAGTTTGTTTTATACTATCAGCCAATCATAGATTTTAAAGATAAAAACATTTATGGTGCAGAAGCATTAATGCGTTGGAACCATCCTAGCAAAGGAGTGGTTGCAGCAAAGGATTTCATTAGTTTACTAGAACATTCAGGAGATATACACTGGGTTGGAGAATGGGGTATTACACAAATGATAAAATTCCAACAGGAAATGCTTAAAAGATTCCCTAATTTACCTTTAGTGTTTTCTTTGAACCTTTCAACTAAACAATTACTAAATAAAAATTTAGCACGTAATTTAATAAAAATTGCAAAAAAATTAAATGCAAATCCAAAACGAATTGTTTTTGAAGTTACCAATTTTATGGTATATGAAAAGATAAGTGTTTTAGAAGATAATATAAAGACATTGAAGAACTTTGGATTTAATGTTGCGGTAGATGGATTTGGTTTAGATGGACAATCTATTCTATCCGTTCAAAAGGGACCTATTGATATTATTAAATTAGGAAGAGATTTTTTAAAGGATATTGATAATAATTTCACAAAGGAAAAACTTTTAGAATCTTTGAAAGAATATGTTGTTGAACATCATAAGACATTGATTTCAGAAGGAATTGAAAATGATACAGCTTTACGTTATGTAAGAAAACAAGATATATTTTTGGGTTCAGGGTATTATTTTTCCAAGCCTATTAATCAATTCGATTTTTCAGAATATATTAATGAGAAACGTTGGCAAGAGCGTTTGGAATGCTTTGAATAAAATTTTAGGTGGCGATTGCTGCCTTTTTTTGTGGTAATTTTTATACTGAATTTCGTTGTTTTTTTTTCATTATTGTAATATAATATTATTCGGTAAGATTACTATTAGGAGGAAAAAAATATGCCATTAGTTAATGTTAAAGAAATGATGGATAAGGCTAGAGATGGCCACTATGCAGTAGGTGCATTCAATATTAATAACTTAGAATGGACAAAAGCTATTCTTCTTACAGCAGAAGAATTAAAAGCACCTGTAATTTTAGGAGTATCTGAAGGTGCAAACAAATATATGACAGGATATAAGGTTGTTGCGGATATGGTAAAGGCAATGATTGAGACCTTAAACATTACAGTCCCTGTTGCCTTACACTTGGATCATGGTACTTATGAAGGAGCTCAAAAAGCATTAGCAGCTGGATACTCTTCTGTTATGTTTGATGGGTCACATTATGAAATTGAAGAAAATGTTGAAAAAACGAAAGAAATTGTGGCTTTAGCAAAAAAATTAGGAGCTACTGTTGAAGCTGAAGTAGGCTCTATTGGTGGAGAAGAGGATGGAGTTACTGGTCGTGGAGAAGTGGCAGATCCTGCTCAATGTAAAATGATTGCTGATTTAGGTATTGATATTTTAGCAGCTGGTATTGGTAATATTCATGGACAATACCCAGCAAATTGGCAAGGTCTTGACTTTGAAACTCTTGCAAAAATTAAGGATGCATGTGGAAATATGCCTCTTGTATTACATGGCGGCACTGGTATTCCTGAGGATATGATTAAAAAGGCTATTTCTTTAGGTGTTTGCAAAATCAACGTTAATACAGAATGTCAATTATCTTTTGCTGCTGCAACTAGAGCATATATTGAGGCTGGTAAAGATAAAGAGAAAAAAGGATTTGATCCTCGTAAATTATTAGCACCAGGTACAGATGCTATTAAGGCTACTGTAAAAGAAAAGATGGAAATGTTTGGCTGTATTGGAAAAGCTAACTAAAAGAACAGGGACGATTTTATCGCCCCCTTACTATTTGTAAAGGAGAATAAAATGAAAATTGCATTAATCAATGAAAATTCACAGGCTAGTAAAAATGAATTGATTTTTAATACTTTAAATAAGGTGGCTTCTAAATATGGTCATACAGTTGACAACTATGGTATGATAAACGCAGAGGATAAACCATTAACCTATGTTCAGAATGGTTTACTTGCTGGAATTTTAATTAACTCTTTAGCAGCAGATTTTGTTGTTACAGGATGTGGAACAGGAAGCGGTGCTATGTTGGCTTGTAATTCTTTTCCAAAAGTTTTATGTGGATTAATCATAGATCCTTCTGATGCATATATGTTTGGTCAAATTAATGATGGAAATTGCGCTGCATTTCCATTTGCTAAGGGATTTGGCTGGGGAGCAGAATTAAATTTAGAGTATTGCTTTGAAAAATTATTTAATGGTCCAAGAGGTCAAGGGTATCCAAAAGAGCGTGCAATACCAGAGCAAACTAACAAAAGAATATTAGACGATGTGAAAAACATTACACATACACCAATGATTGAAATATTAAAAAGTATAGATCAAGAGTTTTTGAAAAATACAATTGATCGACCTAATTTCAAAAAGTATTTTTTTGAAAATGCTAAGGATCAAGAAATTATAGCATATTGTAAAAAGGTATTAGAACTATAAAAAATTAATAAAAAGGCAAGTTTCTTGCCTTTTATTTTTTGTCGAAAAATGGTTCTTAAGTTAATGATTATGTTTATTTATTCGTTCGACAAACACTTGTTTTATCCTAAATATTATTATATAATAAATAAAGAATCTGTTAGAAGTAGGGGAGATAAGCTGTGAAAAAAATCGTTTTAATAATTAGTTTGTTTATTGTGTTTATAATTTTGGTGAGTTTAAATTTTGTATTTATTTTTGAACAAAATAAAATTACAATGTTAGTTATCACCTCAGTTTTAAGCACTTTTTGTTTTATTGTTCTTATTATTACAATGATATGTCTCAATGGGGCATCAAAATCATATAAAGAAAATATAGCCAAGTCAAGATATTTATCAAGCATGAGTCATGATATTCGTACTCCAATCAATGGAATTATGGGAATGACTATTATTGCTAAAAATAATATTGAAGAGAAAACGATTACTTTAGACTGTTTAAATAAAATCATGGATACATCTACACATTTACTTAGCTTAATAAATGAAGTATTAGATATTTCAAAAATTGAAAGTGGTAAAGATATCATAAGATATAGTGCTGTGGATTTAATGGAATCTTTAAAAATTTGTTTTGATATTGCCTCAGGTCAAGCAGTTGAGAATAATATTCAACTCAAAAAAAATATAAATATAAAAAACCAGTTTGTATTATTAGATGATTTGCATTTTAGAAAAATTTTAATTAATATTATTGGGAATTCTATAAAATTTTCACATGAGAATGGAACGGTTATGATTGATGTTAAAGAAATACCAATTCGTTCTAAACTTTCCCGCTTTGTATTTACAATTCAAGATACGGGATGTGGAATGGAAAAGGATTTTATATCTCATATTTATGAACCTTATCTTCAAGAAAAAGAAACAAAGAATAGTACAGGATTAGGAATGGCTATTGTAAAGAAATTTGTGGATTTAATGGGTGGGACAATAAAAATTGAGTCAGAGAAGAATGTTGGAAGTTCATTTGTTATTTCATTGGATTTAGCAATTGCTGAGGAAAATCAAGATAAAATAGAAGAGAAGGCAAATTTAAATATATTAAATAATCGACAAGTTTTACTTGTTGAAGACAATGACATTAATCGTGAAATTGGTGTTAGCTTATTATCTGCAGCAGGAATCATTGTAGATACAGCTGCTAATGGTAAAATTGCACTAGATAAATATAATGCTAATTATGATATTGTTTTGATGGATGTTATGATGCCTATTATGGATGGTATAGAAGCAACAAAAAAAATTCGAAAGTTAAATCCAGAGGCTGTTATTATTGGTATGACAGCAAATGCATATGAAGAAGATAAAGAAAAGAGCATGGCTGCTGGAATGAATGATTATATTGTTAAACCTTTTGATATAGGTAATGTATATAAAACATTAATAAAGTACTGTAAATAAAGTTTAAAGCATGCAATATTATTTGCGTGCTTTTTTACTTATAAAAATTTGAATATGGTTCAAAATATAAATTAGTTGAATTATGACATGGTTTAGTGTATAATTTATTCGTAAATTTTATTTTTAAAAAATCGAAAGGTTGTGTAATATTATGGGAAGAGCACACGAGGTACGTGCCGCTTCAATGGCTAAAACAGCAGCTATGAAGTCAGCAAAATATGCAAAATGGGGAAAGGAAATATTTCAAGCAGCAAAATCTGGAGTTCCTGATCCTGAAATGAATCAAAGTTTAAAAAGAGCAATTGAAAGAGCAAAGAAAGATCAATGTCCTGCAGATGTTATTAAAAGAGCTATTGCTAAAGCTGCTGGGGTTGCTTCTGGAGCATCTAAAGAAAAGACATATGAAGGCTATGGACCTGGAAATGTAGCCATGATTGTAGAATGTACAACAGATAATGATAATCGTACATTTACAGATGTTCGTACTGCATTTAATAAAACGGGCGGTCAAATTGGTACTTCTGTAGGCTATTTATTTAGTCGTAAAGCTAAATTTGTTTTTGGTGGTATGTCAGAAGATGAAGCTATGGAGGCTTTAATGATGGCTGATGCAGATTGTGAAGAGATAACTACAAACGAGGATGGTTTTACTGTTATTCTTGCAGATCCTAAGGATTATGAAACAATCAAATCAGCGTTAGAAGGAGCTAAACCTGATTTGGAATTTGATGAGAGTAGTGTTGGTCTTGTTCCTTCAAATTATGTAGATTTAGATGAAGATCATGAAGCTAAATTTAGAAGATTATTAGATTTATTATCTGAATTAGATGATGTACAAGATGTATATCATAATGCCAATATTTCAATAGATGAGGAATAACAAAAATTAAAGTTATTAAGATGTTTGCAAATAAAGAAAGTTGTAAGCATCTTTTTATTTTTTTGATTCCATGTTATAATGAAATACAAATTGGAGGAGTTAATATGCATATCATAATTGATAATGAGCAATTTGTTCGAGTTTTAAAAAGAATGACACATCAAATCATTGAATATAATATGCAATTAGACCAGATTGTTTTAATTGGAATAGAAAAAAAAGGAACTCCGCTTGCAAAGGCGATTCAGTCTTATATTAAAGAATTTGAGGGAGTAGAAGTGCCATTAGAAACAATTGATATAAGTGCACACAGAGATGATGATAAGAAAAAGGATGATTCAAATATAAAATTTGTTACCAATATAAATAATAAAATAGTTATTTTAGTGGATGATGTGTTATATACTGGTCGTAGTGTAAGAGCAGCAATGGATGCCATCATGGATATGGGACGACCATCTAAAATAGAATTGGCTATCTTTGTTGATCGAGGACATCGAGAACTACCAATTCGAGCTGATTTTGTTGGTAAGAATATTCCTACTTCTAGAAACGAACGAGTGGTTTGTGATTTTGAATCAAAAATAGTAAGCCTTATATAATAAAAAATTTCAATAGTAGTATAAGAAATTGGATATTTACATATTTATATTTTGTGCTATACTTTTAAATTGGTGAGAGAAGGTGGGGTATGTTTTCTATTAAAAATGCTTATTCTAAACTTAACATGCAAGTTTTAAAGATAACAGAAAAAAAATATTTTAATGAAATATATTCAGCACTATTGTCAATTATAACTATTTTTGGATGGAAATTTAATAATACGCTTGGTATGATTTTAATGATTATCACAGCTATGTTTATTTTAATTTTAACAAAGGACTTGAAATTTGTAATTCCAAATACTATATATTTTATCTTTATAATTAGTACAGGGTTTTCTAATAATCAAATTCCAATTCCTATAATAGTGTTAGGAATTGGTTATGCTGTTGTTTTATTATTATTTTCATTTAAAGATGGTTTTCGTTTTAATAAAATGAGATCCCTATATGGTTTGCTTGGAATGGCAATAGTAAATATTATTCCTATATTTTGGTGTAAGATGGTGAAGCCTGGGAACGAGGTTTATTATTTTTTGTATTTTGGTAACTTAGGATATTTACTGCTTTACATTATTATGGTAAACGGAATCAAACAAGATGGTATAAGACTAGTGGCAACCACGATGTCCTATTTGGCAGTTATTTTAGCCTTTGAATGTGGCTTTAAAGTATGGGAACTTAAAGATACAGTAGAAAGTATATTACAATTAGCTTATTATTTAGGCTGGGGACTTTGTAATGAAGCTGGAATTATGATTTGTGTTTCTATCCCTTTTATCTTTTATTTATTAGGAACAGAAGAAAAGATTGGTGGAATGCTTTATCAACATGCGAAACTTCTGGTTGGAGTTTTAGGACTTATTTTAACAACTAGCAGAGGGTCTTATTTGTTTGGATTCTTAGAAATAGGTATTCTATATGTGGTTTTGTTGTTTACCGCCAAAAATGCTAAAGTATATCAAAATTTATTTTTGATTTTTGGACTTATTATAATCACATTAGCCTTTTGTTATAAGGATCAGGTCATTAAAGTTGCTAGTCATATTCATCATCTAGTGTTTACTCAAGGACTAGATGATAATGGAAGAAAAGAGTTATGGATTGAAGGGTACTCTCAGTGGAATAAAAATTTAATGACAAAGATTTTTGGGGCAGGAATGGTTTGTTATCTTAAAGAATCAACGACTGCAGTAGGATGGATGGAAGCGCCAGTTGTATTTCATTCAACGATAATGGAAACATTAACTGCTGGGGGTATTTTGGGATTTGTTTTTTTACTTTTGCATTTATATCAAAAGTATAGAAATTTAAAAAAATGCGATGGTTTATTTTTTATAACCATAGGTGTTGGTTATATTATAGTTGATCTTTATGGTTTGATTGATAATACATACCATATGTATTATTTTATGTTACCTATGGCAGTCATTTTTGCAACAATTGATAGTTCTATAACCATAAAGGATAAATCTAACTTATTATTTTAATATTGCTTAGTTATACTTACTAGACATATAGAATCTAAATTATAGATTTTATATGTCTTTTTTTGTATAATTTTACCATTTTTGTTGTCTATCTTGCATAAAAATGGTAAAATATTTATATTAGAGTATTATACAAAAAAGGGGTGAGGCTAGATGCTAGAGTATTTATTTAATATTTTACAAAAAAATATATTACTTGTTTTTTCTTGTGTTTTAGGGTTAGCTATTGCCTCTGCTTTTTCAAAAAAAATTAAAATATTATTTATTAGTATTATAGGTTTATCAGCAAGTTATTTTGCTTTGTTATGTTTTTATAGACTTGGTATTGGTATTGATTCTTTGTATTATGAATCCTGTAAGATAGTTATTGCTGTGTGTGAATGGTTTGAACAGTATCATTTCTTATTTTTAAATAGTGAAATTTTATTTAGAATTTTAAAAGTTTCCTCTTTAAGTTCTTTAAATGATGTTTTGTATCAAATTGAGTTTTTAACTATAGTGATTACTTGTTTA